>CAYQBY010000001.1:0-119375 GCA_964415865.1 uncultured Piscirickettsiaceae bacterium
CCTGTTCCTGTTCCTGTTCCTGTTCCTGTTCCTGTTTTTTATGTAGTTGTCTTATTTGACAATGGGTTACCTACTGTGTAGAGTTCCTCGACCCACTTGGAGGAGTGTCCTTCGAAATGGATTTCGAGGGGGTAGAGGAGGAGTTAGTAACGCCAGCCATCAGGATGATGTCTGGCGTTTTTTATTGATCTTTTGGTCAGAGGTTATTAATTGGAATATAATGTGTCGCTGATATTTAATGAAAATCTGGCCGATCTATAGTATAGTAAAAAAGTCAGGTATTTGTTCGGACAGTTTTCCCGGGAGCAGTTAGATGGCTTACAGTGATAAGGTAATGGACCATTACGAAAACCCAAGAAATGTGGGTGTGATGGATAAGGATGCAGGTGATGTCGGTACCGGTATGGTGGGTGCACCAGCCTGTGGTGACGTGATGAAGTTGCAGATTCAGGTAGACCAGGATGGTGTTATCGAGGATGCAAAATTCAAGACTTATGGCTGTGGTTCTGCAATTGCCTCCAGCTCACTGGTTACTGAGTGGGTAAAGGGGAAGACGCTTGAAGAGGCTCAGCAGATCAAGAACTCCGATATTGCTGAGGAGTTGGCATTGCCGCCAGTAAAGGTGCACTGTTCAGTGCTGGCTGAGGATGCGATCAAGGCTGCAGTTGAGGATTATCAGTCCAAGCAGGGCAAGTAGCTAAGAGAGCCTCTGCAGAATTCACCCCTTTCTCTTGCGCCCCCTTACTTTGGGGCTCCACCGGCTGATTGATTGTATTATCTGTTGGTATGGGAGTTGCTCCATGACACCAAACTGATCGGTTGCAAGCTCGACGAGTGTTGCTATATCTGCTATCCCAACTTTATGGCCACAGCTCTGCTGCAGACCATTGATCCCTCCGCACTGAATTCTCAGCTCCATATTGCTGGTGATCTGCCTTGGTATTCTGCTTACCCCCAGGGCGAAGTGGCTCTGCTGGTGGAGTTGAGCAGAGAGTTGTTCGCAAAGTTGTTGGGTTGAGGGTTGGGTGCACTGTACCCCGTGGCGCTCCGAGATATGGAAGGTTTCACTGAATTTGCAGCGGGAATGGCCATTCAAAATGGCCTTTGCAAAGGGGCATGGAGAAGATTTTGTCATCAATACGAGGGGGATAGTTGAGTAAAAACGTTGGTTATAAGGAGTGTAGCAGAGGGTGGTTGGTCTGTCAGCTGTTTCATTATAACTGGATGATATTTAACAGCTAAAACAAAATCAGTTGTTTTTTTTGGGACTGTTTTTTGCTCCTAATATCAGTCCATCATAAAATTATATTTAAGCAATAAGGCAAGCTTATATCAAAAGAAGATTTACCTGCTTGAACGGTGCAATGGAGGCAGTAGAGTTGCACGGTCTAAAATCAAACGGAAAGGATAACGATGTCAAATCTAGTCAAACCACATGGTGGCGGCGAGTTGAAATCTCTATTGCTTGAGGGTACAGCCCTTGAGGATGAGAAGGCACGCGCAGAGACACTTCCCAAGATCACTATCACCTCTCGTGAGGCGGGTGATATATATATGATGGGTATAGGTGGATTTACTCCACTGGATGGTTTTATGAACCACGCCGACTGGAAGGGTGTTTGTGATTCATACACTATGGAGAGCGGCCTGTTTTGGCCTATTCCGGTAACCCTCTCTACTGACGCTATCACAGCAGATAATACCCATGAGGGTTCTGATGTTGCTCTGGTTGATGGTGAGAGTGGAGATATTGTTGCAACCATGACCATTACCGAGAAGTACGGTATTGATAAAGAGCATGAGTGCATGTCAGTTTACAAGACCTCTGATCTGGAGCATCCAGGTGTGAAGATGGTTATGGATCAGGGTGAGGTTAATCTTGCTGGTCCAATCAAGGTGCTCTCTCTGGGTGGATTCCCTGAGACCTATGGTGATCAGTTTATGACCCCTGAGCAGACTCGTGCGCTATTTGAGTCCAAGGGTTGGAATACAATTGCAGCATTCCAGACCCGTAACCCAATGCACCGTTCCCATGAGTATCTTGCCAAGATTGCGGTAGAGACTCTGGATGGTGTTCTGGTTCACTCTACATTGGGTAAGCTGAAGAAGGGTGATATCCCTGCAGAGGTTCGCTCTGAGGCGATTCAGACTCTTATTGATAATTACTTTGTTCCTAACAGTGTGGTTCAGGCAGGCTATCCACTGGATATGCGTTTTGCTGGTCCTCGTGAGGCGCTGCTGCACGCTGTTTTCCGTCAGAACTATGGCTGTTCTCATCTGATTGTTGGTCGTGATCACGCTGGTGTTGGTGACTACTACGGTCCATTTGATGCGCAGTCCATTTTTGACGAGATCCCAGAGGATGCTCTGGAGACCAAGCCACTGAAGATCGATTGGACCTTCTGGTGTAATGCCTGTGACGGTATGTCTTCCATGAAGACCTGCCCTCATGGCAAGGATGATCGTATTCTGTTGTCTGGCACCAAGGTGCGCAAGATGTTGTCTGAGGGTGAGGCACTGCCTGCAACCTTCAGTCGTCCAGAGGTTGCCAAGGTGCTTCAGGACTACTACGCAACCCTTAGTGATGATGAGAATGTAAAAATTGAGATGAAGGGGCACTCTGCCCAGTAAGTCGTTCTTGATTATTGTTAATGTTTATTTTTATTTAATTTTAAAAGGAAAATACTATGTTAAGTAATACCCCTATCCAGTCATTGGTGGATGCAGGCATCACGTATGCGTCTATGCAGACCTATGTAATGGTGATGATTGCGCTGGTTATTGTTATGACTGTGCTGGACATGATGCACAAGAAGAGTGCTCAATACTTCTTCGAGAAAGCTGCAAAAGAGAAGCAGAATGCCACAAAGAGTGCTCCTGCAGCATCAATACTTGTTCAGACTATTGTTACTGATGTAGCACTATCTGGCGAGTTCTGTAACCAGACTCGTAGGCTTGTACATCTGTTGACTATGTATGGCTTTATCTCATTCAATGCAGCAACTGCAATGATGATTTTTGGTGACAATGCTGCTGACGCAACATTGAACATGTTCTGGCACCTGGGCGCTATCAGTCTGTTTGTAGGTAGCTGGTGGTTCTGGTTGGTATTCAAGGTTGATGTTGCTGCCGAGGGTAATACATGGACAAATATCGAGATTAGAAGAGATATGTTCAGCCTCTCACTAATGGCTACCTCAACCACAGCTCTGGTTTGGTCACTAACTGGTGGCGGTACTGGACTCTGGTTTGTTCTGGTAATCCTCTCCACAGCCTCACTGTTCGGCGGTGTTTACTGGTCCAAGTTCTCTCATATGTTCTTCAAGCCTGCTGCAGCTTATAACAAGCGTACAGTTCGTGCGGATGGTTCTAACGAGAATCTGCCAGAAGATATGGACCTTTCTGATCCTGCTACGCATGCAAGATTCCCAGATATCCCTGAGTACATGGGTAAAAACCCATCCAACATGGGTCTTGGCATTAAGCGCGAAGAGCCTAGCCACTACTGATTTTAAGATTAATCTAAACAAAAAGGAAAGATTATGCCTACTTTTGTATATATGACCCGATGCGACGGTTGTGGACATTGTGTTGATATCTGTCCATCCGACATTATGCATATCGATGATAAATATCGTCGTGCCTACAATATTGAACCTAACATGTGTTGGGAGTGTTACTCCTGTGTTAAGGCCTGCCCACACAACGCTATTGATGTTCGTGGTTATGCAGACTTTGCTCCACTTGGACACTCGGTACGAGCAATCCGTGATGAGGAGAAAGGTGTTATCTCCTGGCGCATCAAGTCCCGTAACGGGGAGATGGATCTGAGTCTGCTGGCTCCTATTACCACAAAACCATGGGGACAGGAGATTCCACAGCTTGCTGATGCTGCTGCACCTAGTGATGATATGCGTAATAGCCAGCTACTGTACAACGAACCAAAGTATGTTCGTATGGATGACGGTGATCTGCATACCTTGAAATCTAATGGCCTGACAATGAAAGTGGGAGTGTACTACTAATGGCTTACAAGACAATTATTGAAGACAATATCGACGTTCTGGTCGCTGGTGCAGGCCTTGGTGGTACTGGTGCTGCCTGGGAAGCTCGCTACTGGGGTAAGGACAAGAAGATCGTGATCGCTGAAAAGGCAAACATCAACCGTTCCGGTGCTGTTGCTCAGGGTCTGTATGCGATCAACTGTTACATGGGAACTCGTTTCGGCGAGAATAATCCTGAGGATCACGTTCGTTACGCTCGTATGGATCTTATGGGTATGGTACGTGAGGATCTGCTGTTTGATATGGCGCGTCACGTAGACTCAGCAGTTCACCAGTTTGAGGAGTGGGGCATGCCTATCATGCGCGACCCTAAGTCTGGCTCTTACCTGCGTGAAGGTCGCTGGCAGATCATGATTCACGGTGAGTCTTACAAGCCGCTTGTTGCTGAGGCTGCAACAAAGTCTGCTGACAAGACATTTAACCGTATCTGTGTGACTCACCTATTGATGGATGATGCCAAGGAGAACCGTGTTGCTGGTGCTGTTGGTTTCAACGTACGTACTGGTAACTATCACGTATTCAAGTCCAAGACTGTTATCGTTGGTGCTGGTGGTGCTTCTAACATCTTTAAGCCACGTTCTGTTGGTGAGGGTGCTGGACGTGTATGGTATGCACCTTGGTCTTCTGGTTCTGCATATGGTCTGATGATTCAGGCTGGTGCGAAGATGACTCAGATGGAAAACCGTATCGTACTTGCTCGATTCAAGGATGGTTATGGTCCTGTTGGTGCTTACTTCCTACACCTTAAGACTTACACTCAGAACTGTAATGGTGAGGAGTATGAGTCCAAGTGGTTCCCAGCTCTGACTGAGATGGTAGGTAAGGAGTATCTGGATACAGAAAACCAGCACTTGTCTCACAAGCCAATTCCAACATGTCTACGTAACCATGCGTTTATCAATGAGGTAAATGCTGGTCGTGGTCCTATCCACATGGTAACTATGGAAGCATTCCAGGATCCGCATCTTGAAGAGATCGGCTGGCACAACTTCTTGGGTATGACCGTTGGTCAGGCTGTACTTTGGGCTGCAACTGATGTGAATCCAAAGTATGAGAACCCTGAGCTGACTACATCTGAGCCTTACGTAATGGGTTCACATGCTACCGGTTGTGGTGCGTGGTGTTCTGGTCCTGAGGATGTCTCTCCTGATGAGTATTTCTGGGGTTACAACCGTATGACTACTGTAGAAGGTCTGTTTGGTGCTGGTGATGCTGTTGGTGGTACTCCACACGCATTCTCTTCTGGTTCATTCACAGAGGGTCGTCTGGCAGCCAAGGCCGCTTGTAAATATATTGATGATGGCAAGGCGGATGGTATTACTGTCTCTCAGGAGCAGATCGACCGTCGCAAGACTGAAATCTACAAGCCTATGGAGCACTATAAGGTTAACCGTAACGAAATCGTTGCTGGTAATGTTAACCCTCACTACATTAACCCACGTCAAGGTCTTGATCGTCTGCAGAAGATGATGGACGAGTATGCTGGTGGTGTAACAGTTAACTACATGACCAACGAGAAACTTCTGAGTATCGGTCTGAAGAAGATGAAGCTTCTTGAAGAGGATCTGGAGAAGATTGCAGCAGAGGATATCCATGAACTGTTGCGTGCATGGGAGCTGAAGCATCGTCAACTTGCTTCTGAATCTGTAATGCATCACACCCTGTTCCGTAAGGAGACTCGCTGGCCTGGTTACTACTACCGTGGTGATGCCATGAAGCTGGATGATGAGAACTGGCATGTACTGACAGTTTCGCGCCGTGATCCAGAGACTGGTGAGTACACTATGGAGAAGGCTCCTTGTTACCACTTGGTGGGAGAGGGCGAGGATTAGAAGCCTCAATCCAGACAGGAGTTTTAATCGACTCCTGGCTGGGTTAAAAAAAGATCAACATGAGAATTGTTGATCTTTTTTTATGCCTATAGCAAAGGGGCTCTATATAATGGAGTCCGTGTAACCATTTAATTGAGACATCAAAATGAACATTATTGAAAAGAGTGACGAGGAGCTTCTGAAGATCTGTCTGCCCATGTGGGATGACCTGATCAAATACTCCAACAAGGGGCAGTATGGAAAATTCATTCGTAACTTTTCCTATGATCTGCTGCTTGGCCTTAATGAGATTGAAGTAGGAAAACAGTTTGCCAAGAGTGATTTGGCACGAAATCTCTCAACAGAGTACGACGTTCTTGGTTTTATACGTCGAGGCGAGCATATTACTTGTCTGTTTAGAGTACGTAGCACCAAAAAAGATGGTGAATGGCTAGGCCGTTTGGTAGTGGGTTATGAAAAAGGCGAAGTGAAAATATTTGCGGCATCAATTTTCTAAATAGTACGTTATGAAAGATACAATACAAGACAATAAGCTGGTCGAACTCAACTATAAGGTTACAGATGAAAAAACAGGGCAGATTCTGTCAACCGTTGAATTCCCTTTGAGTTATGTGCATGGTGCCGGTGAGGTATTGGCGTCCATGGTAACTGCTCAACTGGAGGGTAGATCTGAAGGTGATGTCATAGAGATTCCTATTGATGGCAATCAGATATACGGAGCTCGAGACGAGAAGCTGGTTTTCACTGATCGTATCGAAAATGTTCCTGAAGAGTACCGTGAGGTTGGAACAAAAATAGTGATGGAAAATGAGAAGGGTGAGCCCAAGGAGTTTATTGTAACCAGAATGGATGATCAGACCTTGACGGTTGATGGTAATAATCCACTTTGTGGGCGAGACCTGCTGTTTACCCTGGATATTCTATCTGTCAGAGATGCGACTGAAGAAGAGATTGAGGCTGGTACCAAGGTGGTTGATGGGCCAGATATTGAATACGATAATGTAGTGCCGATCTGACCTGTTCAGAGATATTTGAGGTATAAAAAAAGCACTGATTGAATCAGTGCTTTTTTATTGTAACCAAACTAGAGGTAACCGTTAGTGATTACCTCTGTCTGTACACTCAGAAGGCTTATGGGCGCTTTGGAGTTGTGTACTCGGCTACTTTCTGGAGTGGCTCCCAGATAGTCTCGTAGCCAACGAAGCCCTTTTCATTAGCCTCTTTCTGACGAGTTACAAAATAACGTGCCTTGCCTTCAGGAACTTTAGGTCTAGTAGTAGGTTGTCCGCTCATAAATCACCTTTTGCTTAGTTATCGTGCTGCCACCGCAAGATTTTGCAGTTTAAAACTTATCACGATATTTGAAATTAATCTTAAATTCTTGAGCCCGAATTATATAACAGGAGTATGTTGATGACCATAAAATTTGGCTGTAGCAATACTGAATAAAAGTTATCTCCCCATAGTATTAACTGGTTCCTAATCACTCTGCAGGGTGTAGAGTTTGCGATCAGGAACAACTCCTCTCACCCCACCCTTGGGATTTTCTACATCACCTTTATAGCGTGGAATAACATGGATGTGCAGGTGGGGTACTGATTGACCAGCAGACTCTCCTACATTAATGCCGATATTGTAGCCATCTGGACTGTGCTTCTTATCAATCAATTTTTTCCCCTCAGCCACAAGTGACCACAGCTCCTCACGCTCCTCGTCACTTATGTCAAAGTAACTGGGAAAATGGCGGTAGGGGATTACCAGAAAGTGTCCATCATTGACTGGATGGCGATCAAGTGCTGCAAAGCCATACTTTCCTTCAATTAGGATTCGTCGGTTGGGGCTGGTGTTGCAAAAACGGCACTCTTCATCACTCATGTTGGTCGTTGTAGTCATTTTACTGTTTTCAGATCTATATTAGAGAGGCGTAATTCTCTTTGAATCAGACAAGATTTGCAATCTCCGCAGGCTCCTTTGTGGGCTTCTTACTCCACTACTGTATTACGTAGCCGTTCCGCAGCCTGTTCCGGACTTATGGTATTTACAAAGAGACCTGACCCCAGCTCAAAACCTGTGGGGATACTGGTGCGGGGCACGATCTCGAGGTGCCAGTGGAAACTTGCGTGACAGCTTTCACAATCCTCATTGTGAGGAATTGAGTGGAGGAAGTAGTTGTACTGTACTCCACCAAGTACCCCATCGAGCCTCTGCATGGTTCGTTTTACAATTTTTGCGAAGTCTGCCAGCTCCTCTGCAGAGGTGTTCAGGTAATCACTTTGATGCACCAATGGCAAAATATGCACTTCCCACTCAAAGCGGCTGGCAAATGGCTTGATGGCGATAAAGTGGTCTGATCTGTCGACTACATACTGCCCTACATTTATTTTTCTACGCACCTCGCCTGAGTGACGGTCATATATTGTGGTCTCGAAGGTGAGGGCCTCGTCAATCAGAGTGCAGAATATGCATTGATGATATTTTTGGTAGTGAGCAGCACTGTTTATTACCTCATCATGGACATTCTGTGGCACCACCGGCATGGCAATAATCTGGCTATGAGTGTGGCGGATACTGGCACCAGCGGCAGGGCCGTAATTTTTAAAAACCAGAACAAAGCGAATGCGCTCACTCTCATACAGCTCACGCATCCTCTCCTGATAGGCACCAAACAGTAAAGTTAGATGTTCCTCGCTCATCTCATTGACTACTGCCCCATGGTTACTGTGATCGATCATCACCTCATGATGACCATATCCCTCAATAGCTGACTGCAAACCAAAATTCAGGTTTGTCTGGGATTCGTCACTGGCCTTGCCGAGGACAGGAAAGAGGTTCTCCACAACACGAATTTTCCATGACTCATCGTCCGGATAAGTAACAATTGCAGGCGGGGTCTTCTCCTCATTTCCTTTGCAAAATGGGCAGGTATCTACATGGTTGCGGGTATCTCTTGGTGCCTGCTCCTCCTCTGTTACAGGACGCATGCTACGGGCTGTTGCCACCAGTACAGATTCACTGGGAACAATAGGGTTTATGCGGATTTCACGAATCTGGCCTCTGTCATCTGGAGTTGTACTCATCGTATTGCATTCCGTTGTATTAGGGGTTTCTAATTATGGACTGATTTGTGATTTCCTGTCGATCCATTTTTTCCATGGTGATAAGGTCTGTCGGATGAATCTTACGCTAACTGCAACTGCCAGACAGGCCCGATATCTCAGAGATCGGTGGGGTGATGAGCAGTTGCAAAAAGGGGTTGCGGTATGGGAGACCCCTCCGATTTTTTCTATTCAGGCCTGGCTTCAACAGCAGTGGACTGAACAGTTGCAGCGAGGAACCGAACTCCCGCACCTGCTGACGCCAGAACAGGAGAGGATCATATGGCAGCAGACTATTCCGCAGGAAAGTTTAGATGATGGCTCATTTTTGCGTCAGGGTGAGCTGGTAGAGCATGCGATATCTGCCAATAGAATATTTCATCAGTGGAGAGAGGATGGCCATAGTCTTGTTAAGGGCTCACATCTGCAGGAGCTGGAGCTGTTTCAGCAGTGGCAATCAAGGTTTGTGGAGCAGTGCCAACAGAGAGGGTTGCTGGAGCGTGCTCGTCTTGCTGAATGGGTGGTAAAACTGCTGCTCTCTGGAGATGTTGCCACTCCTGGGGCTGTCCATACATATGGTAAATCTCAATGGAGTAGAGCAGAGCAACAGATTTTGCAGGCACTCGATAAGCTCGGTAGCGAGTTGATAAGTGAGGAGGGTGTAGCTACACGCAGTGCGGCGGTAAAGATGGTTTTTCCGGGTGAGAGTGAAGAGGAGATAGCGGCTGCCTACTGGTTAAGGGGATATATGCAGGAGAGTCCGGGCCACAGGTTGGCTGTGGTAGTGCCCGGCCTGCATGGGAGACGACACCGTATTGAGAAACTGTTCAGGACCATTCTCGCCCCTGCAACTCTGCTCCAGACAAAATCTGGCAAGGAGCTTCCATATCGGTTTAATAGAGGTCTGCCACTGCAGCAGGATCCACGCATCTATACTGCACTGCAGTTGATAAGGATGGTGCAGAGAGGACTGCCTATGGCAGAGGCATCTGCACTATTGCGTTCCCCCTGGTTGCTACAGGGGGCAGAGATGGAGGCCAGATCAATATTTGATCTTCAGCTACGGCGCTGGCGTAACCCTGATGTCTATATCGCTACCCTGGTTCGGCTCTTTGATCAGGAGGGTGGAGAGTCTGATCTTCAGGCTCCACGCTTTCTCGGTGCCCTGCAGGCGGCAGAGGAGCTTGAGTTAAATGAATCACGGTTGACTACTACAGAGTGGGCTGAACGTTTTAGCCATCTCCTCTCATTTTTTGAGTGGGCGGAGAACGGGGAGAAGAGTGATCTCTCGCTGTCTGCCTATGATGGCTGGAGAGATGGCCTGGACCGTTTTTCTGCAGTTGGAGACTTTACCGGACTCCTCTCCCTTGCGGAGGCTCTCTCCGTACTGAACCAGGTTCTCTCCAGAATGGATATTCCTCCACAAGGAGAGGGTGCAGGTGTAGATATTCTGACTCCGGAGGAGGCCCGTGGAGTACATTACGATGCACTTTGGGTAATGGGGATGGAGGACCGGAATTGGCCATCAACTGCAGAGCTGTCACCATTTCTGCCACTGGAGTGGCAGCGCAGACAGGTGCCTGCAGCAGATAGGTCCAATAGTCTGAAAATCGCAGAAGAGATGGTGGCTGGATTTGCAGTTGCAGCAGACCAGGTTTTCTTCACTCTATCCGAGAGCAGTGAGGATGGAGCTGAGGAGGGGCTACGAGAGACCCCTCTGATCGATGATGTTCCGTTGGTGGATTACAGCAGCCTCGGGTTGAAAACCACAGTTGAGCAGTGGTGGCTTGATAGCAATGGTCTGGTGCTGGAGGAAATTAACGAGGGGGCACTATCTCTGGGGCGTGGCAGCAGGGTGCGCGGGGGCAGCTCGATTCTTGCAAACCAGTCACAGTGTCCATTCAGGGCTTTTGTGCGCCACCGCCTGCAGGCAGAGAGCATGGAGAGTGAGCAGCTGGGGCTTGATCCACGCGAGAGAGGCACCCTGACACATGGGTTGCTTGAGCGGTGCTGGGAGAGGTTGGGGCTTTCGTCAGATCGGCTGAATCAACTGAGTGAGCAGGAGTTGACTGCTCTGGTTGCAGCAGCAGCAGAGGAGACAGTTGAGGAATTTCGTCTCTCCCGTCAAGACCGTATGGGAGATGGTTTTGCAGCTAACGAATCGGCCCGTCTGGCCCAGCTTGCAATGCGTTTTCTGGAGCTTGATCGGGGGCGTGTAACCAGCTTCAGGGTTGAGGAGATGGAGCGTCTGCACAGAGTTACCCTGGATGGGATCTCTATCTCAGTAAAGATGGATCGAGTTGATCGACTGGATGACGGACGACGAATTCTGATCGACTACAAAAGTGGCAAGGTCAGTAGATCAGGGTGGCAGGGGGAGCGCCCGGAGGAGCCCCAACTACCACTCTATACCACCCTGCTGGATGATGTTGCGGCAGTGCTGTTTGGCCAGATTCAGGTTGGCGAGGTTGCCTACAAGGGTGAGCAGGAGGAGGAGAGTCTGCTAGAGGGGGCGGATGGCAAAGGTTGGGGGGGCAAGAGAAAAGTAGTGGTCAGTGAGGGGTGGGAACAGCAGATAAGCCAGTGGGAGAGAGTTGTAACAGAGTTGGCAGGAGAGTTCAGAGAGGGGGTTGCTCTGGTTGCCCCCCTGAAAGGGAAGAGCAGTTGTCAGTATTGCGGACTGGAACCGTTGTGTCGTGTGGAGTATGAGGTTGAGAGAGATGAGTAGCTCCAGACTTATGAGTGAGGATAGAGTGGTGCGTGAAGAGGTGTTGGACCCTCGACTCTCGGTAATTGTTCAGGCCCCGGCAGGTTCTGGAAAAACCGAGCTGCTGATACAGCGCTTCCTCTCTCTGTTGGCAGGGGTTAACCATCCGGAGGAGATTCTGGCTATTACCTTTACCCGCAAGGCGGCTGGTGAGATGCGTATCAGGCTGCTTGAGTCATTGACAATGGCTGCCAGTAAACCGAGACCGAAGGAGTCGCATCTGGCTACAACCTGGGGGCTGGCCAACAAGGTGTTGCAACAGGACCGTACCCTGAACTGGAATCTGTTGACCAATCCGGGAAGGTTGGAGATTCGCACCATGGATAGTCTGAATGCAAGGCTGGTCCGGCAGATGCCGGTTATGGCTGCATTTGGGGGGGTGCCGGGAATCAGTGATGATGCAGAGGAGGCATTTGTAGGGGCAGCACGACGTACTATTCAGAGACTTGAGAGCAGGGATGGTGGTGCAGTAGCACAACTGCTGGCCTGGCTCGACAACGATGTCTCTCAACTTGAGAGAATGCTGACAGAAATGCTTGGCCACCGTGATCAGTGGCTGCCTCATGTGGCAAGAGGTGCAGGTGGTGGTATTGATCGGGAATCACTGGAGGCAACACTCTATTCAGCAGTAGAGAAATCTCTACAGAATGCCAGGGATGGACTGCTGCGAGCGTTAGGCAGGGATGGTGTCGCTCAGCTGGTGGAGCTGGCATTTTCCGCAGCAGAGGTTGTGAACAGTGCTGGAAAAAGTGCCGAGGTCGCCGCATGTGGCGGGATGGATCAGCTGCCATCTGGAGAGCCATCTCTCCTTCTGCAGTGGCAGGGGATCGCATCGCTATTGCTAAAAAAAGATGGGGGGTTCAGGGCATCAGAGAATAGCTGGAACAAGAATAGTGGGTTTCCAGCGGGGGCAGAGGGCAAGGTTCTAAAGCAGCTGATGTTCTCTCTGCTGCAGAGAGTTGAGTCAGACCATGAGGCGGCTACTGCAATCCAGCAGGTTCCCCTGTTGCCGCCGGTGCAGTATGAGGATGCACAGTGGGATACCATCACCTCCCTGTTTCAGGTGTTGTTGATGGCACAAATTGAGTTGATGGGGTGGTTTGAAGAGAAGGGCGTGGTGGATCACAACGAGATTGCCAGACGGGCTCTGCAGGCACTTGGGAGTGAGGAGCAACCTACCAATCTGGCGCTCCGTCTGGACCATCAGATCTCCCATATTCTGGTTGATGAGTTTCAGGATACCTCCCATGGACAGTTTGATCTTCTGACTCGCCTGACTGCAGAGTGGGCAGATGATGGTTCTGGCCGCACCCTCTTTTTGGTGGGGGACCCCATGCAGTCTATCTACCGTTTTCGTCATGCCGAGGTGGGACTCTTTATAAAAGCGACAAATGAGGGGGTTGGTGGCCTGCACCTGGAGCAGAGAAAGCTGGCAGCAAATTTCCGTTCCGAGGAGGGGGTTGTAGGCTGGGTGAATGAGAGTTTCAGCGCTATATTTCCATCACGATCTGACCGCTTTAGTGGGGCGATTCACTACTCCGAATCCATCTCTACAAAACCTCAAACCACAGCAGAGTCGGTAACTGTTCACCCCGCACTGATGGCTGATGATGAGGTGGAGGCGGCTAAAGTGGTTGAGCTGATCAGGCAGGAGATTGCTGAGATAGGTGAGAGGGGAGGGAAAATTGCCATCCTGGTACGTTCCCGCAGCCATCTGAGCGAGATCACCAGAGAACTTTACAGTAACGGGATTAGCTACCGTGCGGTTGAGATTGAATCGCTTGGTGAGCGCCCACTGGTACGTGACATGTTGGCATTGACCCGCGCCCTGTTGCACCAGGCTGACAGGGAGGCGTGGCTAGCGCTGTTGAGGGCTCCATGGAGCGGCCTCTCTCTGGAGGATCTTCTGCATCTAACTGCCGGTGCTGAGGATCGTACATTGTGGGAGTTGATGCATGATAAGTCTCGCTTGGCAGAGCTCTCACCGGTTGGGGTCGAGAGGGTCGAGTGGTTGTGCGAAAGGCTGAATTCCATTTTTGATGAACGTGGTGAAACTGTGCTGGAGTCATGGGTAGAGCACGCCTGGATCAGGCTGGGAGGGGCAGCCATACATCAGAGGCTTGGGGTTGCTGGTCAGGCCCAGAGAGAGGCTGATTCATTTCTTGAGCTATTGAGAAAGATGGGGCAAGGGGGGGAGCTGATTGATTTCAACAGGCTGCGGGAGCAGTTGAAGAGGCAGAATGTACGTTCCGGCAGAGCAGAGGAGAGTGATGCAGGGGCACCCTCTACCATGGTGGAGGTTATGACTATCCATAAATCCAAGGGGCTGCAGTTTGATACCGTAATCCTGCCCGGTCTGGGCAAAAAACCGAGAGGAGAGCAGCAAAAACTGCTGCACTGGATGGAGGTGCCGGGGCTGTCGGATGAGTCTGATGAGAGTATGCAGCTACTGCTCTCTCCGGTTCGCCATGCAGAGCAGGAGAGGGATGATGACAGCTTGGGAAGGTATATCAGAAAAATCGAGCAGTCACGTGGGCGTAATGAGCTATCACGACTTCTCTATGTGGCGACTACCAGAGCTGAGCGCAGGCTGCATCTGCTGGGTGCTGTAACCATCAATTCTGTCGGAGAGCTTGGCAAGCCGCAGTCTGGTTCTCTGCTTGAGCAGTTATGGCCTGTTGTAAAGGTTGATTACCAGAGGCTATTTGACTCTGCAGAGGTTGATGTGGAATCTATTCAGAGTGACAAGAGAACTCTTCAGGGTAGTGCTCATCCACAGCGTAGCGCAGATATCTGGAACTATCCGCAACCTCCGGAACAGATCCGGACAGGCACTCCACCAACCGATAATGAGAGGGTGATCTACCAGTGGGCAGCTGCTAGTGCAGTACATGTCGGTACCGTGGTGCATGCAATTCTGCAACAGATTACAGAGGATGGTGTCGGTAAATGGTCTGGATCTGATCTGGTCTCAATTCGTGGCAGGGTGGAAAATCAGCTGAGACAGCTTGGGGTGGCATCAGATACCCTGGAGAGAGCAACAGAGAGGGTGCTGGAGGCGCTCCGTCTGGTGCTGGAGGATGAGACCGGCCGCTATCTGCTCTCTAACCATGCAGAGGCGAGCAGTGAGTGGAGCCTCTCAACGCGGGCAGATGGTAGAGCGCTTGATATAACTATTGATAGAACATTTGTGGATGATAGTGGCACCCGCTGGATTGTGGATTGGAAGACCAGTAGCCATAGTGGTGGTGATCTGGATGGCTTTTTGGACGAGGAGGTTGCCCGTTATACCCCACAGCTACAACGTTATGGTGAGGTACTACGGCAGATGGAGCAGCGTCCTCAGCGGTTGGTGCTCTATTTCCCTATGCACCAGGCGGTACGGGAGGTGGAGCTATAGTAGGTGTGTTTAAAGTTTTCCATCCACCATTTTTTTATGATTTTTGAGATAGTTTTTATATTTTTCGATGGCGTCATTTTTGGATTGAGAGATACTCTTCTCCTGCAAAAATAACTCCATCCTCTCCCGATCTTTTCTTGCCCTCTCGGTTCCAAAGGCCTCAGCCAGGCTGTACCAGGTATGTGCGGCAGTAAAGCCGAAGATCTTCTCCTCAAATATCTTGCCTACCTTACGCGCCATCTCTCCACGCTCCTCATTGGTGAAAGGTACCGGGTTCAGGGTTCTCTCTCCAAGCCATATAGTGGCACGGTTGTGGTCAATGGTCACCGGTCCACCCTCCTGAAACAGGGTCCCAAGCTGCTCTTGTAGTGCAGCCAACTGCATCAGGTTGATCTTGGCCTGCTGCTTCTTGCGCAGGGAGTCAGCCATGCGAAATCCATTCTCAACGGAGAGAGTAAGAGCGAGCAGAGCACGATTTGGGTCCTCTGGAACAAGTTTCCCTCTGGCGTAGAGTTTTCCTAGTTCATATTGAGCCTCACTATTCCCCATTCCAGCAAGGCGGCTCAATTCCATGATTGCAAGTTCTCCATTGCCATCACTTATTGCACGTTTTGCTGAGTTGATGTCTGCGTTGGATGGGGATGAAAACAGGAGTGTAGCTACCAGGATTGGCAACGTTAAAATAGTCTTGTTGTGTGATCTTTTCATGAGGGAAATTATACGCAGAGCTATCTCTAAAAAAAGCTCATTTTTAGAGTTGTAACCATGAACTATGTATAATCATCGGCATGTCTGGAAATTCTATCGGAAAACTTTTTACAGTCACAACATTCGGTGAAAGCCATGGCGCAGCACTCGGTTGCATTGTTGATGGCTGTCCCCCTGGGGTCGAAATTTCAGAGTCTGATCTGCAGAGGGATCTTGATCTGAGAAAGCCTGGAACCTCACGCCATACTACTCAACGCAAAGAGTCTGACACAGTAGAGATTCTCTCTGGAGTGTTTGAGGGAAAAACTACAGGAACGCCTATTGGATTGTTGATCCGTAACGAGGATCAACGCTCCAAGGACTACTCCAGGATTGCTGACCGTTTTCGCCCGGGACATGCAGATTACACCTACAACCAGAAGTATGGCGGTGTTCGTGACTATCGGGGTGGAGGAAGATCATCTGCCCGTGAGACTGCAATGCGGGTTGCGGCTGGAGGGGTTGCCAAGGCAGTTCTGAAAGCCCAGTTTGGGGTAGAGATTCATGGTTACCTGGCACAGCTCGGTCCAATCCAGATTGAGGAGATGGATTGGGGGCAGATTCATCAGAATCCGTTCTTCTCTCCGGACAGTAGTAAGGTTCCAGAAATGGAGGCCTATATGGATGAGTTGCGCAATGAGGGGAACTCGATTGGTGCACGAATCAACGTGGTTGCTACTGGTATGCCTCCCGGATGGGGAGAGCCGGTATTTGACCGTCTTGATGCAGATATAGCCCATGCCATGATGAGTATCAATGCGGTAAAAGGGGTTGAGATTGGTGCCGGGTTTGACTCTGTGGAGCAGAAAGGGACAGAGCACCGGGATGAGATGACCCCGGCCGGATTCAAGAGCAATAATGCTGGTGGAATATTGGGTGGGATATCCTCTGGTCAGGATATTCTGGTCTCTATGGCGCTCAAGCCAACCTCAAGCCTGCGGATACCTGCAGACACAATTAATGTGGATGGGGATCCGGTTGAGATTATAACTGAGGGGAGGCATGACCCATGTGTGGGAATTCGTGCCACCCCGATTGCCGAGGCCATGCTTGCCATTATCCTGTTGGATCATGCGCTTCGTCAGCGCAGCCAGAATGGTGCCGCACACTCGGATACGCCTGTAATCTGACCCCTACAGAAATCGTGTGACCACCACTATTCCATATAGATCTCTGTACAAGAGACTATCCAGCTTCTATCTGTTCTATTTTGCCACCCTGGGGGTTTTGATCCCCTACTGGGGGCCATATCTGGAGCATCTTGGTTTTTCCATTCGTGAAATTGGTGAGCTGACAGCTATTCTGGCGGCAACCAAAATTGTGGCGCCAAATATCTGGGGGTGGTGGGCTGACAGAAAGGGAGAGCATCTCTCGATAGTCCGTTTTGCCTCGCTGGCATCGATTATCGCCTTTGCCGGAGTATTTATTAGTAGTGGTTACTGGTGGTTGGCACTGGTAATTGCACTCTTCAGTTTTTTCTGGAATGCATCACTTCCCCAGTTTGAGGCGGTAACACTAAATCATCTTGGGGATAAGGTGGAGCGCTACTCCTCGATTCGGCTCTGGGGGTCGGTCGGATTTATTGTTACGGTAGTAGTGTTGGGGCCGCTGCTTGAGTGGCAGAGCGTAGAACTGGTTCCAATTGCATTGATTATCTTGATGGCAGGTATCTGGGGGAGCAGTATATTGATTCCGGCGGTACCTGCTTCTCAACATGATCACCCTCATATCTCTCTAAAGAGCGTGTTGCGACGTCCGGTAGTGGTGGCTTTGCTGGCTGTTGCTTTCCTGAATCAGGCCGCGCATGGAACCTACTACACATTTTATACCCTCTACATGGAGTCATTTGGTTATGGCAAGGGGGTGATCGGCCTGATGTGGGCAGTTGGGGTGGGCGTTGAGGTGGCAGTTTTTGTGGTTATGGCGCGTTGGATACCGCGCTTTGGAGAGCGTAATCTGTTGTTGGCTAGTCTGTTATTGGCTGCTGTGCGTTGGATTGTTATTGCACAATTCCCTGATATGCTTGGATTGATGTTTGTGGTGCAGAGTTTTCATGCGGCAAGTTTTGGGATTATCCATGCGGTCTCCATCCATATGATTCATGACCTGTTTCGTGGCAAGCTTCAGGGAAGGGGGCAGGCTCTCTACTCCAGCCTCAGTTTTGGAGCCGGTGGGGTGGTTGGCAGTCTACTGGGTGGTGTGATCTGGACGACTACAGGTTCTTCATCAATCTTTCTCTTTTCAGCCCTGCTTACAGTGCTTGCATTTGTTGTCACCTGGTGCTGGATTCGTTAAGGAATCTCGAAACTTTTACAGTAGGGGCGGCAGAGAGTAAAATGGGCCGTTTTCCCCACTATCAACCTAGGAAACAATAATAGCAGTCATGGCTGGAAAGACCCTATACGACAAGCTTTGGGAGGCGCATGTAGTTCGCGAGGAGGAGGATGGAAGTTCACTACTCTATATCGACAGACAGCTGCTGCATGAGGTGACCTCTCCACAGGCCTTTGAGGGGCTGAGATTGGCAGGACGTTCCCCGTGGCGAGTCAGTGCCAACCTGGCAGTTCCCGATCACAATGTTCCCACTACAGAGCGTGAGTTGGGGATAACTGATCCAGTGGCACGAACCCAGGTTGAGACCCTGGGTAAAAATACAGAGCAGTTTGGGATTACAGAGTTCAGAATGGGTGATATCCGCCAGGGCATTGTCCATGTCATTGGACCTGAGCAGGGGGCAACTCTTCCCGGTATGACTATTGTATGTGGTGATTCACACACCTCTACCCATGGCGCATTGGGAGCATTGGCATTTGGAATTGGCACCTCAGAGGTGGAGCATGTGCTGGCGACCCAGTGCTTAGTACAGAAAAAATCAAAAAGCATGCTGGTTCGGGTTAATGGATCTGTTGGCCTCGGAGTAACAGGCAAGGATATTGTGCTGGCCATTATTGGCAAGATCGGTACGGCTGGTGGTACCGGGTATGCAATCGAATTTGCCGGCGAGGCAATAGAAGAGCTTTCGGTTGAGGGGAGGATGACAGTCTGCAACATGGCAATTGAGGCCGGTGCCCGTGCCGGTATGGTAGCAGTTGATCAAAAGACCATTGAGTATGTAAAGGGGCGGCCTTATGCGCCAAGCGCGGAGCAGTGGCCACAGGCAGTGGAGGCGTGGCAGGAACTTCATAGCGATGCCGACGCACTGTTTGACCACGTGGTTGAGCTGGAGGGGGCAGCGATAGCGCCACAGGTCACCTGGGGTACATCACCTGAGATGGTGGTGTCGATTGAGGATAAGGTCCCAAACCCGGATAGTGAGATAGACGATGTGAAACGTAGTGGCATGGAGAAGGCGCTGGCCTATATGGGGTTGGATGCAGATACCCCGATTGATTCCATTGCCGTTGATAAGGTTTTTGTTGGCTCATGTACCAACTCGAGAATTGAGGATCTGCGTGAGGCCGCCGAGGTGGCCAAGGATAGAAAGATTGCCTCCAATGTAAAGCAGGTGTTGATTGTTCCCGGTTCTGGTCTTATCAAGGAGCAGGCAGAGAGTGAGGGGCTGGACAGGATTTTTGTGGATGCCGGTTTTGAGTGGCGCGATCCTGGCTGTTCAATGTGTCTGGCAATGAATGCTGATCGTCTGGAGGAGAGAGAGCGTTGTGCCTCAACCTCAAACCGAAACTTTGAGAGTAGGCAGGGGTTGAACAGCCGTACTCATCTGGTAAGCCCGGCTATGGCAGTGGCTGCCGCAGTAACGGGTCACTTTACTGATGTCAGGGAGCTTGTTGGGGGAGGTGACTAATGGAAAAATTCACTCAACATAAGGGGTTGGTTGTACCAATGGACCGACCTAATGTGGATACTGATGCAATAATCCCCAAGCAGTATCTTAAGTCAGTCAAGCGAGCAGGATTTGGCCCCAATCTTTTTGATGATTGGCGCTATCTGGATCCAGGTGATCCATCAATTGATAATGCGACACGTCGCATCAATCCGGATTTCGTACTCAATAATAGCCAGTATGAGGGCGCTACCGTGCTATTGGGACGTGAGAATTTTGGCTGCGGCTCTTCCCGTGAGCATGCGGTATGGGCATTGACAGATTACGGGATCAGAGCGGTTATAGCCCCCAGTTTCGCCGACATCTTTTTTAATAACAGCTTCAAGAATGGACTGTTGCCTATCACCCTTAGCGAGGATGAGGTTGAGCAGCTTTTTCAGGAGGAGGCAGAGGGCAGCGGATATCAGTTGCAGATTGATCTGGAGGCGCAGACGGTAACTGCTCCAGAGGGTGGCTCCTTCTCCTTCGAGATTGATGAGTTTCGCAAATATCGGCTTTTAAATGGGCTGGATGATATTGGTCTGACTCTACAGCACGAGGATGCCATCAGGGCATATGAGGCACGCAGGGGTTCTGAGTCTCCATGGTTGTTCAGGTAGATGGGCTGTCGAGATAACGATTTTTGGTTTATTAATTTTCAGTTTTTAAGAGTATAAGTTGATGAGTAAGAAAGTTGCAGTGTTGCCCGGTGACGGGATTGGTCAGGAGATTGTTGCAGAGGCAATCAAAGTGCTGAATCTCCTGCAGAGTGATTTTGGGTTATCGGTCGAGACCGAGGATGGATTAATCGGTGGTTCCGCTTATGATGTTCATGGAACCCCGCTACCGGATCAGACCATGGATATTGCCAGAGAGGCTGATGCAGTTCTGTTAGGTGCTGTAGGTGGTTATCAGTGGGAGTCTCTGGATATTGCTGTACGCCCGGAGAAAGGGCTGCTTGGTATCAGAGCTGGTCTGGAGCTCTTTTCCAATCTTCGTCCTGCCATTCTATATCCTCAGCTGGCGAGTGCATCCACTCTGAGAGAGGATGTTGTCTCTGGTCTGGATCTGATGATTGTCCGTGAGCTAACCGGCGGCATCTATTTTGGCCAGCCACGTGGTATCCGTACCCTGGAGGATGGGGAGCGTCAGGGATTCAATACCCTGGTCTATGCGGAGCATGAGATCGAGCGTATTGGACGCTCTGCATTCGAGATTGCAATGAAGCGTGACAAGCGTATCACCTCTGTCGACAAGGCTAACGTGCTCGAGTCTACAGAGTTGTGGCGTGAGGTGATGGAGCGTGTTGCTAAGGATTACCCCGAGGTGGAGCTCTCCCATATGTATGTGGATAATGCGGCTATGCAGCTGGTTCGTGAGCCAAAGCAGTTTGATGTGATGGTTACTACAAATATGTTTGGCGATATCCTCTCAGACTGTGCCGCAATGTTGACAGGATCTATCGGTATGTTGCCATCTGCATCACTGGATGCCAATGGTAAAGGTATGTATGAGCCAATTCATGGTTCTGCCCCTGATATTGCAGGCCAGAATATAGCTAATCCACTGGCAACGATTCTCTCGCTCTCCATGATGCTGCGTTATAGTCTGGATGAGGAGGAGTTGGCGAACAAGATTGATCAGGCAGTGGACAAGGTGTTGGATAGCGGTCTGCGTACTCGTGATATTCACTCCGACGGTATGCAGGAGATAAGTTGTTCTGCTATGGGTGATGCGGTTGTGGACGCATTGCAAAACTAAGTACAGGATATTGAGATGAAAAAAGTAGGTTTTGTAGGTTGGCGCGGCATGGTTGGTTCGGTCCTGATGGAGCGAATGCGTGAAGAGAATGATTTTGAGAAGATCGATCCTGTCTTCTTTACCACTTCGCAGTTTGGGCAGCCAGGTCCTGATGTGGGCAAGGAGGTGCCACCACTTAAGGATGCCAATGATGTCTCCGAGTTGGCAGAGATGGATGCCATCATCAGTTGCCAGGGTGGTAGTTATACCAAGGCAGTGATTGGTCCACTGCGTGAGTCAGGCTGGAGTGGGTACTGGATTGATGCGGCATCCTCTCTTCGTATGAATGATGAGGCGGTGCTGGTGCTGGACCCGGTCAACCGCACTGTAATTGACAATGCCCTGAGCGATGGAACAAATACCTTTGTAGGAGGAAACTGCACTGTAAGTCTGATGCTGATGGCCATAGGAGGGCTTTTTCAGAAAGATCTGGTGGAGTGGATCAGCCCCATGACCTATCAGGCTGCATCTGGTGCCGGTGCACGAAATATGCGTGAGCTAATTTCCCAGATGGGAAGTATCAGAGATAGTGTTGGGGGACTACTTGATGATCCTGCCAGCGCAATCCTTGAGATTGATCGTACTGTCTCTTCTCACATCAATAGTGGTGATTACCCAACAGATAATTTCGGGGTACCACTGGCCGGTAGTCTGATCCCATGGATCGATACCCAGTTGCCAAGTGGACAGAGTCGAGAGGAGTGGAAGGCAGAGGCAGAGACCAACAAGATTCTGGGTCGCAGTGATAACCCAGTACCTATTGATGGACTCTGTGTCCGTATTGGTGCAATGCGCTCCCACAGTCAGGCACTGACTATCAAGATGAAGAGAGATATTCCGGTATCTGAGATCGAATCTATCATGGCGCAGGCTAATGACTGGGTGAAGGTGATACCAAATGATCGTGACCTGAGTATGACCGAGCTGACTCCAGCCAAGGTTACAGGGACCCTGAATGTTCCAGTAGGTAGAGTCCGTAAGTTGACCATGGGCCCAGAATATATATCTGCATTTACAGTAGGTGATCAACTACTGTGGGGTGCTGCTGAGCCGCTGCGCAGATTAATGGGAATTGCTCTGGAGTTGTAGCGAGACCGCTACAAGGCTTTGAGAAGGTGCGATGCGAAAACTATTCACTCTTCTCTCTGTTTTTGCTCTTGGTGAATCATCCGCAGATCTGCCGGTGGAGATCTATTCGGCACTTGGCTCACCACTGATTGCAGAGATTCAGCTGCTACCAGGTGAGTCGGAGAAGAGGGTGTTTTCTATCTCCCCACAAGATGGCTCAGAAAACAGGTTTGAGGTGGAGAAGATCACCCATAGAGATGCTCTGCTACTTCTATCATCCTCTCCTGTAAACCAGCCTATTCTGGATCTGATGCTGGTGTCTGGAGATGGTGGTTCTGAACGCTCTATTACCCTGTTTCTTGATCAGGTAGCACCAAAGTCAGGGGCGACCTATATAAAGCAGTTGTTATTGGAGAGGAATAGTGCACTGCAGATTGACAAGAGGCAGCTCCCCAAACCAACAGATGGCTGGTTCACCCCATTTACAAAACATCCAGTTATCTCAAGATGGTCTCTCTTCATCCTTCTAGGCGGAGTAGCGGCACTTCTGTTGATGCGCTGGTGGCGGTCGGCTGAACCACTGCCTTCTACAAATCGTTATGGCAGTTCATCCAGCTCCAGCAATGATCTACCATATGGCAAAAAAGAGTTTGATGAGAGTGGTAATGATGATATCTGGCAGGAGTTCTATCAGGGTGTTGAGCAGCTTGAAGAGAAGATCAAAAAAGTAGATGGTGAGGATAACAAGTGACTAGATATGCTGCTGGTGTTGAGTATAACGGTACCAGTTTCCATGGTTGGGAGGTGCAGCAACCGGATGTTCGTACAGTTCAAGGCGAGGTGGAGAAGGCGCTCTCCAAGGTTGCCAACCATTTTGTACGGGTAACCACGGCAGGACGTACTGATGCTGGGGTTCATGCTTTGGGGCAGGTGATCCATTTTGAGAGCGACTCCGAGCGTAGTGCACGAGCATGGGTTTATGGTGCCAACGCAAATCTCGACAGGGATGTCTCTATTGCCTGGGTAAAACAGGTGGATGATGAGTTTCACGCCAGATTCTCGGCACTATCTCGCTCCTACCGTTACGTAATTTTTAATCGTCCTGTACGTACGGCTATATCTGCTGATGAACGTACCTGGGTCTATAGGACTCTTGATGAAAATTTGATGCAGGAGGGGGCAGATCACCTTCTGGGCAAGCATGATTTTAGCTCGTACCGTGCCGTTGCCTGCCAGGCTAATAGCCCTGTACGCACAATTCATAATCTGGACATTACTCGTCACGGGAAAGAGGTCTGGATTGAGGTGAGAGCCAATGCCTTCCTTCACCATATGGTACGGAATATTGCAGGGGTTTTGATCTCTATCGGTAGTGGACTCAATGATCCAGAGTGGGCAAAAGAGGTGCTGGAGTTGAGGGATAGAACCCAGGGCGGAATCACAGCCCCACCTGAGGGGTTGTCGCTGGTGTCAGTAGAATATCCGAGCCGTTTTGATATCCCTTCAGTGTGATAATATTGCGCGATGCAAACCCGTCTGAAAATCTGTGGAATAACCTCGGTTGAGGATGCCATTTATGCGGCAGAGAGTGGTGCGGATGCAATTGGCCTAGTCTTCTATGAGCCAAGCCCGAGAGCGGTAACTGTGGAGCAGGCAGGTGAGGTTGTTGCTGCGCTACCGCCATTCGTAACTACAGTGGGGCTGTTTGTTGATGCGGAGGCCGGTTTTGTAACTGAGGTGCTGAGTAAGGTTCCGCTCGATTTATTGCAGTTTCATGGAGAAGAGTCTCCAGCTTATTGTGACTCATTTGCGCGCCCCTATATAAAGGCGATCCGAATGAGAGAGGGCGTTGACCTGCAGCAGGAGGCGACAAGGTATGCAACAGCCAGGGCTCTACTGGTGGATGCCTATCAGCCGGGAGTCCCAGGTGGGACTGGTGAGACTTTTGATTGGGAGAGAATTCCTGCGGATCTGGACAAGCCGTTGGTGCTTGCTGGTGGCCTCAACGCCGACAATATTGAGTCGGCAATCAGGCAGGTTCAGCCATGGGCTGTAGACGTGAGTGGTGGTGTAGAGCGAGAGAAAGGAATTAAGGACCACCTAAAGGTCTACCGTTTTATCGATAATGTGAAACGGGTCAAGGATTAGGTAGCAGGAAGTTAGACAACAAGATGAATGGAGCAGGATGTGAGTAATCGATGGACCGATCAGCCGGATAACCAGGGACATTTCGGGATCTATGGGGGCATTTTTGCCTCGGAGACTCTGATGGCACCACTGGAGGAGTTGACCGAGGCGTATGCGCGCTACATGAAGGATGAGGAGTTTCTTCATGAGATGGATGAGGATCTGCAGCACTATGTTGGTCGCCCAAGCCCTCTCTATCACGCCCAGCGTTGGAGTGACCATTTAGGTGGTGCACAGATCTGGCTCAAGCGTGAGGATCTGAACCATACCGGTGCCCATAAGGTAAACAACACCATTGGCCAGGCACTGCTTGCCAAAAGAATGGGTAAAACCAGAATTATTGCAGAGACTGGTGCTGGTCAGCATGGGGTTGCTACAGCAACAGTGGCGGCACGGTTGGGTCTGGATTGCGTAGTATATATGGGTGAGGTTGATGTGGAGCGCCAGAAGCTCAATGTCTACCGCATGAAGTTATTGGGGGCCAAGGTGGTTCCCGTAAGCTCAGGTTCAAAAACCCTTAAAGACGCACTCAATGAGGCGATGCGGGACTGGGTTACTAATGTGGATGATACCTTCTATATCATCGGCACAGTTGCAGGACCCCACCCCTATCCAATGCTGGTGCGTGATTTCCAAACTATTATTGGACGAGAGGCGAGAGAGCAGATTCAACAGCAGGCGGGAAAACTCCCAGATGCATTAGTGGCTTGTGTAGGTGGCGGATCCAACGCAATTGGCCTTTTTCACCCGTTCCTTGATGATGAGCAGGTCAAGATCTATGGGGTTGAGGCGGCTGGTCTGGGGCTGGATACAGACAAACATGCAGCAACACTGAATGCAGGAAAACCGGGGGTGCTGCACGGTAATCGTACCTATATCATCGAGGATGAGAACGGTCAGATTATCGAGACTCATTCAATCTCTGCCGGGCTTGATTACCCTGGGGTAGGTCCGGAACACTCCTGGCTCAAGGATCAGGGGAGAGTTGAATATATGCCGATCGATGACCAGGAGGCGCTGCAGGGTTTTCATGATCTGACCCGTATTGAGGGAATTCTGCCAGCACTGGAGTCAAGCCACGCACTGGCCTATGTAACCAAGCTGGCACCAACGATGGACAAGGATCAGATTATTATCGTCAACCTCTCTGGGCGAGGAGATAAGGATATTCATACCGTTGCTGATATTGAGGGGGTTGAGGTATGAGCCGAATTCAATCCTGTTTTGAGCAGTGCAAAGCCTCTGGACGTACCGCACTTATCCCCTTTGTAACCGCTGGAGATCCGGATCGTTCGGTTACAGTGCCGGTGATGAATGCAATGGTCGATGCGGGTGCAGACATTATTGAGCTGGGAGTACCGTTCTCTGATCCAATGGCGGATGGACCAACTATCCAGCGCTCCAGTGAGCGTGCGCTGGAGGAGAATACCAGTATCCACCATGTGCTGGAGATGGTAAAAAGTTTTAGAGAGAGTAACCAGACTACACCTATTGTATTGATGGGGTATCTCAATCCAATTGAGAACATGGGTGTGGAGAAATTCGCTGCAGCTGCGGAGGCAGCTGGTGTGGATGGTGTTCTTACAGTGGATATGCCACCAGAGGAGGGGGCGGAGTTTGAGCAGATTTGTGAGGCACATGGGCTTGATCCAATCTATCTGTTGGCTCCAACCAGCACTGAGGAGAGGATTGGCAGGATTGCAAATGCAGCAAGAGGCTTTATCTACTATGTTTCAGTCAAGGGGGTAACCGGATCACAGGCTCCGGATATTGCAGAGGTGGGAGATAAGGTTGAGGCAATCCGCAGACAGACTGATCTTCCTGTTGGGGTGGGGTTTGGGATTAGGGATGCAGATTCAGCCGCTGCAATTGGTGCAGTGGCAGATGCGGTTGTGGTGGGCAGTGTGCTGGTCTCAAAAATGGAGTCAATGCGCGAAATTCCGGATCAGATTCCACAGGCAATTGGTGGTATCCTCTCGGAGATGCGAGTAGCACTGAATAACAATTAGAGGAAGGGAGAGATAGATGACCTGGTTTGAAAAAATTCTTCCAAAGATCAGAACGGAAGGTGGCAAGAAAGCAGTACCAGAGGGTGTCTGGATAAAGTGTCCATCCTGTGAGTCGGTTCTCTATCGTGCAGAACTGGAGCGCAACCAGGATGTCTGTCCAAAATGCAGTCACCACATGCGAATTGGTGCACGTCGTCGTCTGGAACTATTTTTTGACAAGCAGAGTACGCAGGAGATTGCAGCAGATCTGGCTCCAACAGATCGACTCAACTTCAAGGATCTGAAGAAATATAAAGACCGCATTGCTCAGGCACAAAAAAGCACGGGTGAGAAGGATGCACTTATTGTGATGCAGGGCAAGGTTGAGGGTGTCCCCCTGGTTGCTGCTGCATTTGAGTTCAAGTTTATGGGCGGTTCAATGGGCTCTGTAGTGGGAGAACGATTTGTGCGGGCAGTAAATGTCAGCCTGGAACAGAATATCCCGCTGATCTGTTTTAGTGCCAGTGGGGGCGCTCGTATGCAGGAGGCTCTTTTCTCTCTGATGCAGATGGCAAAGACCAGTGCTGCATTGACCAGATTGGCAGATCGTGGTCTTCCGTTTATCTCGGTCTTGACCGATCCAACCATGGGCGGTGTCTCTGCCAGCTTTGCCATGCTGGGTGATCTGAATGTTGCGGAGCCTAATGCACTTATCGGTTTTGCTGGCCCTCGAGTGATTGAGCAGACGGTGCGTGAAAAACTTCCGGAAGGCTTTCAACGTAGTGAATTTTTGGTAGAGCACGGTGCAGTTGACATGATCATTGATCGCCGGGAGGTGCGAGAGAAACTCTCATCCATACTCTCCATGATGATGGAGCATCATCAGCAATCATCAGCTGCCTGATTTGAGAACTCTGGATGAGTGGCTCTTCTGGCAGGAGAGTCTACACCCGGAAGAGATTGAACTGGGGCTGGATCGCATCCGTCAGGTTGGTATGCGGCTGGATCTGCTCTCCCCAGAGGCAAAAGTTGTCACCATTGGGGGAACCAATGGCAAGGGTTCATCAGCTGCTATTCTTGAGTCTATTGCACTTGCTGCGGGTTTAAGTGTCGGGGTCTATACCTCACCCCATCTGTTACGTTACAACGAGAGAATCAGGGTCAACGGTGAGGTAGTCACGGATGAGCTCTTGGGTGATTCTTTTGAGATTGTCGATAGGGCGCGTCAGGATGATTCGCTCACCTACTTCGAGTTCGGTACCCTTGCAGCCCTGGATATTTTCAGGCGCCACTCTCTGGATCTTGTTGTGCTTGAGGTTGGATTGGGCGGACGTCTGGATGCAGTGAATATTATAGATGCGGATGTTGCACTACTCACCACGGTTGATCTGGATCACCAATCATGGCTTGGAGAGAGTCTGGAAGAGATAGGCAGGGAGAAGGCCGGTATTTTTAGAGCTGGTAGCCCTGCCGTAATTGGGGAGTTTAACTCCCCCTCTACCGTACTGGATTATGCAAAAAAGGTTGGTGCACCAATCTTCAGGATAGGGCGGGATTTCTGTTTTGTCAGCGGTGATGCAGAGTGGTCATGGAGAGGATCAAGCGGCCGAGAGATCTATAATCTTCCATATCCTCCATTGATAGGGGAGGTTCAGGTGCAGAATTGCGCTGCTGTGCTGGAGGTGGTTGACCGTTTGGGGTTGATGAATAAAGTTGGAGAGACAAAGATTGCTGAAGGCATCTCTCAGGTAGCATTGGCAGGACGTTTTCAGACTATCCGGCATCACCCTGATGTTATTGTAGATGTCTCTCATAATCCTCAGGCAGCTGAAGTCCTTGCTGAAAATTTGTCAGCAACAGCATCGGATGGAAAAACTATTGCAGTGGTTGCCATGTTGAAAGATAAAGAGATGGAGCGGGTTATTGAGGCTCTATATCTGGAGGTGGATCAGTGGATGGTGGCTGGACTTGACGTGGTACGTGGAGCATCCTCAACTGAGATGGAGAAGGTGGTAGTATCTACGGTTGGTGATTCTGTAGTTAACTCATTTGAGAGTGTGCGGTTGGCATTTGAATCTGCCAGTAGGGTTGCGGATAGTGGTGATCGAATTATTGTTTTTGGGTCATTTTATACAGTTGCGGCTGTTCTTAAGATTACATAGCGATTAGAGAGAGGTCTGTTGTGCTTCAAAAAGTTGAGTTAAAACAACGTATTATTGGTGGAGTCGTCTTGGTTTCACTAGCCGTGATTCTGGTCCCTTTTCTAATGGATGATCCACGTGAGGAGGTAAAGCTGATTGAGAGCAATATACCTCCATGGCCTGACAACCTTCCCAAAACAGTTATTGAGATTGGTGATGATGATTTTTTACCGACCCCAAAGCCTGTTACATCTGCAAAGCAGGCGTCTAAGCCTGTAGCAGAAAAGATATCGGTGACCAAGGTAAAACCTAAACCTAAACCTAAGCCTAAGCCTAAGTCCAAGGCAAAATTTATAGTTAAGTCTGATGATAACTTAACACCTAAAGACAAAAGTGGAACAAGATACGAGGTTCAGGTTGTAAGTTATGGCGAAAAGAGCAGAAAGCGGGCTGAGGCTTTTCTAAAGAAGATGCAGAAAAAGGGTTATAAGGTCAGGTTGAGTGAGGCAACCAGAAAAGGGAAGAAAAGCCTGCGTATTGTGACTGAGCCTCTGGCCTCACAAAAAGAGGCTAATGCTATGAGCAAGAAGATCGACAAGGAGTTCAAGGTGGATCAGGTTAAATCTATGGTTCGTTCTCTGAAGAAGTGAGTGGTACTAAAAAGCGATCTAGTCGTCAGAAAAAGAGAGTAGTTCACTCAACCAGACGTAGTTGGTTACGCAGGATTCTGCGTTATATCTCTGTTGTTCTGGTTCCAGCTCTTCTGTTTTATACGCTCTGGCTGGATTTTACAGTTCGTGACCAGTTTGAGGGTAAGCGGTGGGAGCTGCCAGCACGGGTGTATGCCTCTCCGCTTGAGCTCTATGTTGGAAAAGAGATCAGTGCTGATCAGTTGAGCGGTTCTCTTGATCGTCTGGGGTATCGTAAAAGTCCCCGCTCTCTCTTGCAAAGAGAGGGAAGTTATTCTCATCAAGGCAACAGAGTTGCTCTCCATAGCAGGCGATTCCATTTCTGGGATGGGGTAGAGCAGTCAAGAGAGATTCAGCTCAATTTCAGTCGCGGCAAGATCTCTCGACTAATTGATCTTGTAGATGGTGAGAATGTTGGGGTGGTTCGTCTTGATCCACTATCTATAGGAAGTTTCTACCCATCCCATGGTGAGGATCGCATCCTGTTTCGTCTGGAAGATCTTCCGAAGTCACTGGCTCGTACCCTGATAACGGTTGAGGATCGCTCATTTTATACCCACTATGGAATAAGCCCATCCGGGATGGTCAGGGCGTTGTTTGCCAATCTGCGTGCTGGAAGAGCTGTGCAGGGTGGAAGTACGTTGACTCAGCAGTTGTCCAAAAATCTATTTTTGACCAGAGAGCGCACCATCTGGAGAAAATTTCGTGAACTGCTTATTACCTTTATCCTGGAGTTTCACTACCAGAAGGAAGAGATTCTTGAGGCCTATCTGAACGAGGTCTATTTCGGGCAGGATCAACGCCGAGCAATTCATGGTGTAGGGATGGCCAGCAGATTCTTCTTTGGTCATGATGCAGGTCAATTGACGCTTGCCAAGTCTGCGCTGCTGGTTGGGATGTTAAAGGGGCCCTCTTGGTATAACCCCAGAAGACACCCAGAGCGTGCCAAGAAGCGGAGGAATATGATTATTGATCTTCTGCTGCAACAGGGTGAGATCTCTGAGAGGGAGGCTGTAATGGCAAAACGTTCTCCGCTTGGGGTACTGGAGATGGCTCCATCCGGGCAGTCACGACATCCGGCATTTCTTGATCTGGTGCGCAGACAGATTTTGCGTGACTACAACAGGGATGATCTGGTATCTGCAGGGTTGCAGATTTTTACCACTCTTGATCCTCAGGTTCAGCAGGCTGCAGAAGGTAGTCTGCAAGAGAGAATGCGTGAACTTAAAAGGAGAGGTAAGGGTACTCTGCAGGGAGCAGTGGTTGTGGTTCATCCTGAGAGTGGTGAGGTTGAGGCGTTGGTTGGTGGGAAAGATCCGCGCTCGGCCGGATTTAACCGTGCACTTAATGCTATTCGTCCCATTGGCTCACTGGTAAAGCCGGCGCTCTTTCTGACTGCGCTGGAACAGCCACAACGTTATACCTTGGCAAGCTCTCTGATAGATAGGCCATTTGAGGTTGGGAAGGGGAAGAATCGCTGGCGCCCAATGAATTACGACAAAAAATCACATGGTAATGTTCAGCTTCATCATGCACTGAGCCGCTCGTATAATCTATCTAGTGCACGATTGGGGGTTGATCTTGGGGTAGGAAGAGTTGTCCATACCCTGCAGCGACTTGGAGTTGAACGTGATATTTCTCGTTATCCATCAATCTTTCTGGGGTCTCTGGAATTGTCACCACTGGAGGTCGCGGAATTTTATCAACCTCTTGCGAGTGGAGGTGTGCGCTCTCCGCTACGTTCAATTCGTGCAGTGATAAATCGGAATGGGAAACCTCTCAACCGTTACCCTCTTCATGTTGAAGAGGTGGTCTCACCTAAGGCAATTGCCCTGTTGCAGTGGGGGATGCAGGAGGTAGTTAGCTCCGGAACAGCACGTTATCTGCAACAGATGGTTACACCCTCCATGAGGCCTGCCGGAAAAACTGGTACTACAGATGAGTTGAGAGATAGCTGGTTTGCTGGTTTTAGTGGTAATCATCTGGCAGTTGTCTGGATGGGCAGGGATGATAATAAGCCGGCAGGATTGACGGGATCATCTGGTGCAATGCGGGTTTGGGGTAAATTGATGTCGAAACTCCCTGTGAAGCCACTTGATGTTCTCTATCCGGATGGGGTGGTCAAGGTGTGGGTCAATGCCGATGGGGACAGAGTATCAAAAGGGTGCTCAGGTGCTCTGGAGATACCCTTTATCAAGGGCAGTGAACCAGATAGAGCGGTACAATGTGGCTCAAATGGATAGAGTACAGAAATGGATTTTGCCTCTCAGCATTATGTTGATTGCGGGCTGTAGTACATCAACAAGGGTGCCTCCGGTAGAGGAGTACTCATCATCCACTCCTGTTGTTTCAGTAGCCGGATCTCCCGTGCAAAGAGCTGTAGCCGCAACACCTATATCTATGGATAGAGCCCCCTCTTTATCTGATCCTCTGCAAGAGATGTTGGGTCAGATTGAGCAGGCACTACGGCAGGGAGAGCTGTCGAGAGCCGAGATTCTATTGGAACGTGCCCTGCGGATTGATGCACAGCGTGCCAGTCTCTGGCATGATCTTGCCAGAATTCGTTACCAGCAGAAATCGTACAAAGAGAGCGTAACGCTGGCGCAACGCTCCAACCGGTGGGCATCCGGCAAACCAGTTTTGCAAAAGGAAAATTGGACACTGATTGCGCAATCAAAAGAGGCGCTTGGAGACTCTGCCGGAGCGCGTCAGGCCTGGATTAACGTGGGTGGTAATTGATGGATTTTGATATCCCCTCGGAGGTGCTTGGTGACAAGGGACCATTTGCCAGTGCAATTGACGGGTTTCAGACTCGTCAGCCACAGATGGAGATGGCTGATGCCGTCGAGATGGCAATAGGGGATGAGAGTGTTCTGGTGGCTGAAGCTGGTACAGGTACTGGTAAAACCTACGCCTATCTGGTTCCTGCACTGCTATCTGGAAAACGGGTGATTGTCTCAACCGGCACCAAAAACCTGCAGGATCAGCTATATCATCGTGATCTTCCTGCAGTACGCAAGATTTTGGGGGCCTCTTCGGTGACTGCATTATTAAAGGGTAGATCAAACTACCTCTGTATCCATAGACTCAATCTGACTGAAGACCAGGGACGTTTCTACTCCAGACGAGAGTCAGCCAAGTTCATGAAGATCAGGCGGTGGTCAATGGAGACAGTTAGTGGTGATATTGCAGAGATGAGTGATGTGGAGGAGGGGGATATGCTCTGGCCAAGAGTGACCTCAACCGCAGATAACTGTTTGGGGCAGGAGTGTCCGGATTGGGAGGAGTGTCATGTGGTTAATGCAAGACGCAGGGCGCAGGAGGCTGATCTTGTTGTGGTCAATCATCACCTCTTTTTTGCCGATATGGCACTTAAGGATGAGGGGTTTGGCGAACTCCTGCCAGGGGCGAATGCGGTTATCTTTGATGAGGCTCATCAGCTTGCAGAGACGGCAACCAGCTTTTTTGGTGAGCGTATCAGCCATCGTCAGCTACAGGAGCTTGCGGAGGATACGATTGCAGAGTATCTAACAGATGCTCCTGATCATAAATTATTGCAGGAGTATGCTGATGGATTGAAGAAATCTGTTGCCGATTTTCGTCTTGTGTTGGATGAATCCATGGGGCGTTATCCATGGGCACAGGTATCTGCAAGATCAGGATTTCAACAGGCTACAGACGATCTGCAGGACTCTATTGAGAAGTTGACGGCAGAGCTAAAGAAAGTAGCAGATCGTGGCAAGGGGTTGGAGGGGTGTGCACAACGTGGAGATGAATTGCTTGACAGGTTTGTCCGCTTGACAGGCACAGCCCCTGCAGGACAGATTCACTGGATGGAGCAGCACAAGAGTGGGTTTGCAATTCACCATACCCCGCTTGAGATCAGGGAGACCTTTCAGGAACACATGGCAAGTCGGAAGTGTAGCTGGATCTTTACCTCGGCCACCCTGGCGGTGGATGAAAAATTCGACCATTTTTTGCGCGAGTTCGGAATTGAAGAGGCAGAGACAGTACGCTGGGAGAGCCCCTTTGATTTCAACAGGCAGTCACTGTTTTTTCATCCCCAGGGGCTTCCGCTCCCCAATAGTCCTGAGTATGGAACAAAAATGATGGAGGCAATGTTGCCGGTTATAGAGGCAAGTCAGGGACGTACCTTTCTGCTCTTTACCAGCCACCGTGCATTACGAAGTGCTGCAGAGTTTTTGCGTGAGCATGAGGTTGAGTTTCCTCTGTTGGTTCAGGGTGAATCACCAAGAAGCCAGTTGCTCGACCGTTTCAGAAGGCTTGGTAATGCCGTACTTCTTGGGGCCTCAAGCTTCTGGGAAGGGGTGGATGTGCGTGGTGGGGCACTCTCTTGTGTGATTATTGACAAGTTTCCGTTTGCGTCACCGGGTGATCCTGTACTACAGGCCAAGATTCAGGCGTTGAGCAGTGAGGGTCGTAATGCCTTTATGGAGCTGCAGTTGCCACGAGCAGTTATTGCGCTACGCCAGGGGGCAGGAAGATTGATTCGTGATGTGGAGGATAGAGGGTTGTTTGTTGTCTGTGATTCCAGACTGTTAAAGAAAAGCTATGGCCATACCTTCCTCAACAGCCTTCCAGATATGGCAAGAACACGTAAAATTGAGGATGTGGTGGAGTTCTTCGAAACGGATAGGAGAGATGTGGCGGCATGAGCAACAATCGTAGTCATAACAAAGAGATTAGAATTCTTGCGATTGATACCGTTACAGAGGGATGCTCTGCTGCACTACTGGTAGGTAATGAGGTGGAGGAAAAGTTTGAGATAACACCGCGTGGCCATACCAAGCGAATTTTACCTATGGTGGACGAGCTTCTATTAGAGGCAGAAATTTCACTCTCCATACTTGATGCTATCGCTTTTGACAGAGGCCCAGGCAGCTTTACCGGGTTACGAATAACCGCAGGCGTGGTGCAGGGGCTGGCCTACGGAGCAAATCTTCCGGTAATTCCAGTCTCCTCACTGGCAGCTCTCGCCTTCGCCTCATATAGTGAGAATCAAAACAAAAATATCCTGGCGGCGATTGATGCCAGAATGGGTGAAGTCTACTGCGGGTACTACCGAATCAATGATCACGGTCTTCCTGAATTGGTTGGTGAAGAGTCTGTGCTTTCACCTGATAAAATCACAAAACCGCAAGGTTCGTGGGTTGGAGTTGGTAGTGGGTTTGAGAGTTACAAAGAAGAGCTTAAGGAGCACTTTGGAGAGAACTTGGTTCAGATGGATGGTGATGCGCTCCCTCATGCAAAAGAGATTGCTCGCCTGGCTCTTCACGAGTTTGAACATGGAATGGTGTTAACCCCAGAAGAGGCACAGCCAGTCTATTTGAGGAACCAGGTGGTTCACCAGAAGAGTTAGATCGGTTGTCTCAATTCAGATGTCAAGATATCTCGTAACAACCCACCGTACCCTCAAAATTTTGGCAGCACTCTTTTGGTATGTAGGTGGTATTGTTCTGGTGTTAAAGGGGAGTAGCCTTTTGGTGGAAGCGGATACGCTAAAGCCTGAACAAAATTGGACTTTGCAGGCTGTTGTCATTGGACTACTCATTGGAATGCTGAAAGCAAAATATCTTTTCAGCAAGAGCTGCAAGAAAAACCTCTCCAGAATAGCTTTGTTAAAAGAGCCTAAAGTATGGCAATGCTTCAGGCCACGATTCTTTATGTTTTTGGCAATTATGGCTATGGCTGGGGTAACGTTATCCGGGATGGCTCACAACGACTACATCTTTCTAATCAGCGTGGCTATACTTGATATCAGTATTGCAACAGCTCTTTTGGCAAGTAGCTATCTCTTTTGGAAGTAAGTGGTGATTTAGGTGTTGCCTGGTTACTTTTCAGCAGAGTGGATCGGTAACAGATATTACAAAAAAATCCCCATGGTGTTGATTCATGGGGATTTTGTTTGGGATTTTAGTGAATGATTCTAATCAAAAACAAACTCTCCATTTCCGAGTCTCTTTTTGATCTCTCCAATTACTCTCTCTTCATCGGCCCCATCTTTGGCTACAAAGGTGACAGAGAAGCGGATGTAGTTTCCAGCATCATCCCACGGTACGGTGGAGATCATTTTCTCCTTAATCAGGTATTGAGAGAATGCCTCTCCACTATCAAAACTGATTCCGTCCTTGGTTCCGGTTGGTGCTTTTACATATAGATAGAAGGTGGCTTTTGGTTTTTTGATCTCAAAACCTGCACTGGTCAATGCATCCACCAGCAGTTCATGTCTTCTGGAGTATTTGGCGCTGGTCTTTTCGGTAATCTCTGGATGTTGCAGACAGTAGATGCCAGCATACTGGATTGCGGCAAACTGACCAGAATCGTTATTGTCCTTGATAGCAGCAAATGCCTTGACCATGAGCTCATTGCCGGCAATAAATGCAAGACGCCACCCTGTCATATTGTACGCCTTGGAAAGTGACTGGATTGCTACGCCAACCTCCTTGGCTCCATCCACGTTAAGGAAGGAGAATGGTTTCTCGCCGTCAAAGGTGAGTGCCGCATATGCCTCGTCTGATACGATCATGACGTTGTTATCTTTGGCAAACTGAATAGCCTTTTTGTAGAAGGCTTCTGTAGCGACTGCACCGGTTGGATTGTTGGGGTAGTTGAGGTAGAGAAGCTTGGCTCTCTTCTTTTGATCATCGGTCAAGCTGTCGAGGTCTGGTAGAAAATTGTTCTCTTCCAGCAGTGGAAGATTAACTACCTCACCACCCACGCCCTGGGTTGTGGTGCCTAGTAGAGGGTATCCTGGAGTGGTCATAATGGTGATGTCACCAGGGTTGATGAAGGCTATGGGGAGCAGTGCAAGTACAGGCTTGCTTCCAATACCATGGTTTATCTCGCTGTCTGGATTCAGTCCTTTTACTCCGAATACGCTATCCATATATATAGCAGCGGCATCCTTAAAGGCCTGTATGCCATTATCGGTATAACCACGGTTCTCCCAGTTTTTGGCCTCTTTGTAAAGGACATCAATAACCTCAGGCTCTGCCATCCAGTCGGGCTCACCAACCCCCATATCGATCATCTCTGTCTCTGGGTTGGCCTCCATGGCTGCCCGTTTTGCTCTTTTGATTTTTTCGAATTTATAGATATTGGTATCCTTACCAAACTGGTCTCCACCGATACGGTCAGCAAAGAGTTGCTGGATGTAGCTTTCCATGATTTCTCTATCCTTATGTTCTGAAAGTTTTCTGTGTCTTTAAAATAGTTGCGGGATTGTAACGATTACCAGGATTAGATGCATCCACCACAGCTTCCACAGCTCCAATCATTTTCGTTGATCGCTTGGTAAAACCAGCTTAGGTGTTGTTCATCAAGAGGAATACCGTGCTCTGCAAAAAAAGATGTAATCCATGTCATGTTTTCCAGAATCCATTCATCCTCCTCCAACCCTTCGGCAAATTCTGGATCATCAGGGTATAGGTAGCTGTAGATACCAAAGGTACCCATCTCTTCTTCCCTCTTTATGGCAGGAAGCTGTATTGGTTTGCCTTGATATTTGATCTCCCAGTGACCGAGGCAGACTGTATGACCCTGTTCTGACCAGTTGGCTAAAAATGGGTTGTTATTATGGTCACTCATTATTGGTCAAGTGCCTCCCGGATTTGGCTGCTGATCAACTGGTTCTTTGTCTCATCATCCAGAGGGGTGTTGTCCTGATTTGTAACCCAGAAGAGATCTTCAACCCGTTCTCCCAAAGTGGCAATTTTTGCTGCATGTACACGAATATTGCACTCCATCAGAGAGCGGCAGATGGTTGAGAGAAGCCCTGGCCGGTCGGTGGCGTTGATTTCAAGAATGGTCTGCTGTTTTCGCTGCTCTTGGCGGAATATAACCTCGCTCGCTTCACGAAAATGTTTCTGGTGACGGGAGTGACGAAAGGCGACAGGTTGAGCCAACAAGGTGGGCTGCTGGATTTCTTTGCGAATAGTATTTTTGATTTTATTCATCCATACAGGATCCTGAATGGTATCGCCATGTTGATCCAATACAGTAAACAGATCCAACGCATAGCTATCCAGAGTGGTGTTGATCTTGGCTGCCTGAATATTTAGGCCCAGAAATTCCAGGGTGTGCACCAGGATTGAGAAGAGGAACTGACGATCCTGGTTGTAGATAAGGATCTCGCTCCCACCGTGGTGACTCTTCCTGTTGAACTTGATGAGTGGAAGCTGTTCGGCATTCAGGATAGAGCTGGTATGCCAGTAGATCTCTTTAGGGTCATGTTTTTGGAAGTACTCTTCTTCGAAATTTGCCCAGAGCAGTTCTGTCTCTGCAGAGGATTCATCTTGTTTGGCAAGGAGTGCCATGGCATCCCTCTTGCGGCTCTCTACCACCTGTTTATCATCAAGAGTGGAGGGGTGATGAAGACCCTGCGTCAAGGTATTGCAGGTCTGTTGGTAGAGGCGTGAGAGCAAGGAGTCCTTGAAGTGGTTCCATAATGTATTATTGGTGGCGCGGATATCTGCAACTGTAAGCAGGTAGAGCATCTCTAGTCTTGACTGCCGACCAACCTTCTGGGCAAAGGCATTGATCTCTGCAGGATCATCAATGTCCTTTCTCTGCGCAACTGTGGACATGCTCAGATGGTTCTCAACCAGCCAGGAGACATCTTCTGTGGTGTCATGGTCTATCTGGTGCTGCTGACAGAACTCTCGGGCAATCTCCCTTCCAAGCTTGGAGTGATCTCCTCCTTGGCCCTTGGCGATATCATGAAATAGTGCTGCCAGATAGAGGCGTTCAGGGTGTCTGATATGACTGATCAGCTCACTGAGCTTGGGGGATTCATGGTGAAACTCAGGTATTGTCAGTCGCCTCAGATTACGGATAACAAACAGGGTGTGTTCATCCACTGTATAGGCATGAAAGAGGTCGTACTGCATTAATCCTATTATTTTTTCAAATGATGGAAGATAGGCGCCCAGGATCCCGTATCTGTTCATGCGGCGTAGCACATGTGTCAATCCGTTGGGTTGATAGAAGAGTTGCAGAAATAGCTGTTGGTGTTGCCGGTTCTGCCGAAAATCCACATCAATAGTGTGTCGTGCTGCACGTATCTGGCGAATTGTCTCTGCAGTGACACCCTGAACATCAGGATGGTCACGTATGGTTATAAATAGTGTGAGGATAAGTGATGGATGTTCTTTTAAGGCATTATTTTTCAGCAGGGTTAGGTAGCCTCTATCAAGCCCAAAATTTTCATCAAGAGGGGTAGGTAACTGTTCTGCAGATGGTGTTAACAACTTCTCTTCAAATAGCTGCAGTAGCATCTCATTCAAGAGAGAGAGCTCCCGGATAATGCGGAAGTAGCTATGCATGAATGACTCGACACCTCTGCTTTGTCCACTATCAAGGTGGCCGAAGTGTTGTGCCAGTTCAGGTTGATGTTCAAATAGTAGTCTCTCTTCGGCGCGTCCTGCAATCAGGTGCAGCGCAAAACGGATCTCCCATAGTCGCTCTTGTCCAGCCTCTAGATCAGCAGCCTCATTTTTGGTCAGGAAGTTGTGGTCGACAAGTTCATCGAAGTAGTGTGATTTTGCCCCAAAGTGGCGACGTGTGACCCAGAGGATATTCTGTATATCTCTTAACCCACCAGGTCCCTCTTTGATGTTTGGCTCCAGGTTGTAGGCAGTATCATTCTGTTTTGCCAGCCTGCTTTTTTGCTCATTGCGTTTGGCAACAAAGAATGGTCCGCTGGGCCATATTGAGTCATCCGTTATATGTTGTTGTAGTTGATTAAATATAGTTTCCGAACCTGATAGGAGACGTGATTCCAGTAGATTGGTCGCTACGGTAATGTCTGCACGCCCCTCTTCAAGACACTCCTGAATTGAGCGTACGCTGTGGCCGATCTGTAGATTCAGATCCCAAAGCAGGGTAATAAAGGTCTCAATTGATCCACTCTTTTCTCCCTCCTGCGGAATAATCAGCAGGTCAATATCAGAGAAAGGGTGGAGCTCACGACGTCCATATCCCCCAACAGCAACAAGAGAGGTCGCTGATTTATGGGGTGTTATCTTGTTCCAGATTTTCTTTAACAGGTAGTCGATGACATCACTACGAGCTCTTATCAGGGTTCTGGCAGAGTCACCATCATGGAACTGTTGGGCAATCTGCTCCTGACTGGCTTGGAGAATTCCCCTGATCTTGAGCGGTTCGATGGTTTTGCCATCAATAGCCTCACTCAGTGCGCTGTCCAGTGAAGTACTCAGCGGACTACAGGTCATCCTCTTCCTTTCTGTGGGTCAGAACCTCTACCCCGCTCTCGGTAACAAGTAGGGTATGTTCCCATTGTGCAGAGAGGCTGCGATCTTTGGTGGTAACAGTCCAATTATCCTTTGGATTTAATCTACTATGGCGTTTGCCAGCATTGATCATCGGTTCAATAGTGAAGATCATTCCTGTCTCCAGGATTGGCCCTGTCCCTTTTTCACCATAATGTAAAACCTGTGGCTCCTCATGGAAATCCTTGCCTATGCCATGACCGCAGTATTCGTGAACTACCGAAAAGTTATATTTTTCTGCATGTTTCTGAATGGCGTAACCTATATCTCCCAGATGAATGCCAGGTTTTACCAGCTCTATTCCCTTGAGCAGACATTCTCGGGATATCTGTACAAGGCGTTGAGCTCGAATGGGAATTTTGCCAATAGTGAACATCTTACTGGTGTCGCCATGATATCCATCCTTGATAACAGTGATATCAATATTGATGATATCTCCCTTCTTGAGCCTCTTGTCTCCCGGTATTCCATGACAGATAACATGGTTGACTGAGGTGCAGATCGATTTTGGAAACCCATGGTAGTTGAGGGGGGCAGGAGTTGCATGCTGAATATTTACGATGTAGTCATGGCAGATCTGGTCAAGTTCCGCAGTGGTGACCCCTGCTACAACATGAGGTTCAATCATAACCAGTACATCAGCAGCCAGACGGCCAGCTATGCGCATTTTTTCAATCTCTTCGGCGGTTTTAATGATGATGCTCATAATCGAAACGGTTATGTAAAGTCTGTTTGTTTAAAATGGTAGTGCGTAGTATACTTCGCGCGCATTTTCTGTGAGGGAAAGTGTAATTTAAATTCACACGCATGCCGTCATTATGAGCCCGGGTGTCGCTTTAACAGGTGATTGGGATCATCAGGTCTGCGGAGGCAAAACCCAAAGTAACTGTTGGTTTACTATAAAGTCAAACAGTTGCGAAAATTTGAGAGAGAAAATTATGTCCGTTTCTATGAGACAAATGTTGGAAGCTGGTGTTCACTTCGGTCACCAGACACGTTTTTGGAACCCAAAAATGGCCCCATACATCTTTGGGGATCGTAACAAAATTCATATCATCAACCTTGAGAAGACATTGCCGATGTTCCAGGATGCAATGAACTTTATTGGTGGTGTTGCAGCCAAGAATGGCAAGGTTCTGTTTGTGGGCACCAAACGTGCTGCACAAAAGACAGTGCGTGAAGAGGCAGAGCGTGCTGGCATGCCATATGTTAACCACCGCTGGCTGGGTGGAATGCTGACCAATTTCAAGACAGTCAAACAGTCTATCCGTCGTCTGAAAGATATTCAGGCAATGCGTGATGATGGTCGCCTGGGTAGGTTGACCAAAAAAGAGGGGCTGATGATGGCCCGTGAGCTGGAAAAACTGGAGCGTACATTAGGTGGAATCCAGGATATGGGAGGTCTGCCATCAGCAATAGTAGTGGTAGATACAGGTCATGAAGGCATTGCAATTAATGAGGCGAGAAAGCTGAAAATTCCGGTTATCGGAGTAGTAGATACCAATAATAATCCTGAGGATGTGGATTATGTGATTCCTGGAAATGATGATGCAATTCGTGCAATTCAACTCTATGTTCGTGCAGCAGCAGATGCAATTCTGGATGCCAAGGTAGCGACAACTACAGCAGCACCTGCAGAGAAAGCACCAAAGAAAGCACCTGTAGAAGAGAAAGCTGAGACAGTTGCAGAAGAGGCACCAGCAGAAGAGAAAGCTGAGGTAGTTGCAGAAGAGGCACCTGCAGAGACAGTTGTTGCCGAAGCTAAGGCTGAAACTGCAGCAGAGTCAGAGTAAGCATAAGGAGATAAAGTATGGCAATTACAGCAAGTCAGGTAAAGGAACTACGTGAACGTACTGGTGCCGGCATGATGGAGTGCAAGAAGGTACTTGTTGAGACTGATGGTGATATTGATGCAGCTATTGAGAATCTGAGAAAGTCTGGTCTGGCAAAGGCTGATAAAAAGGCGTCACGAGTTGCAGCAGAGGGTGTTGTGGCAATTAGTGTGAGTGATGATGATTCAAGAGGGGTGATGGTTGAGGTTAATTGTGAGACTGACTTTGTTGCCAAGGGTGATGAGTTTATTGAGTTTGCCAACCAGATTGCCTCAACAGTACTGGCTGAATCACCAGCTGATGTAGCAGCACTTTCTGAGATGAATCTGTCTGGTGGGTCTACTACTGTTGAGATTCGTCGCCAGGAGTTGATCGCAAAGTTGGGCGAAAATATGACGGTACGTCGTTTTTCGGTAATTGATTCCAATGGTGGAGTAATCGGGTTCTATTCTCATGGTGGTCGTATTGGTGTAATGACAGCTCTGCAGGGCGGTGATGCTGTGCTGGCAAAAGATGTCTCTATGCATGTGGCAGCAAGTCGCCCGATAGCACTCTCCGAAGCAGATCTTTCTGCAGATGTACTGGCAAAGGAGAAAGAGATATTCTCTGCACAGGCAGCCGAGAGTGGCAAGCCTGACAATATTATCGAGAAGATGGTGGTTGGCAGAATGAAGAAGTTTGTCAATGAGATTACTCTGCTTGGACAGCCTTTTGTAAAGGATCCAGATCAGACTGTCGCTAAACTAATGGACTCTAACGGTGCCACTATTGTGGACTTTGCGCGTCTTGAGGTGGGTGAGGGGATTGAGAAGAAAGAAGAGAACTTCGCAGATGAGGTTATGGCTCAGGTTAATGGTTAAGGAAGGCTGCTTGTACCATTAGAGTTATTGAGAAGCCTTCTGTTTTGGAAGGCTTTTTTTTGGACTATTCGTTTAGTAAAGAGGAAATTGTGATGTCAGATAAACCAATCTATCGACGTATTTTACTGAAGCTCAGCGGAGAGGCTCTTATGGGAGAGAGTTGTCAGGGGATAGATCCGGCAATTCTTGCAGAGATGGTAGAGGAGATCTCGGCAATCACCAAACTTGGAGTGCAGGTGGCGGTGGTGATTGGGGGAGGAAACTATTGCCGCGGAGCAAGTCTGGCAGAGGCTGGAGTAGATCGAGTAACTGGAGACCAGATTGGGATGCTCGCTACTGTGATGAATGCTATTGCTATGCGAGACGCATTGAACCAGGCAGGAATTGCAGCCCGAGCCATGTCTGCGTTCAAGATATCCAAGGTTTGTGATGAGTATACGACCCGTGATGCGATTGCAGCACTAGATAATGGTGAGGTGGTTCTGTTCGCAGCAGGTACTGGGAACCCATTCTTTACAACAGATACTGCAGCATGTCTGCGAGGGATTGAGATCAAGGCTGATGTGGTAATGAAGGCAACAAAAGTGGATGGGGTATATAGTGCTGATCCAGCCAAGGATCCAGCAGCAACATTGATTGAGCGCATCAGCTATGATGAGGTACTTGATAAGCAGCTTGGAGTGATGGACTTAACTGCAATTGTTCTCTGTCGAGAGCATAATATGCCGCTCAGGGTATTTAATATGATGCGTCAGGGTGGTTTACGTGGTGCATTGATAAGTGAGGATGAGGGGACACTGGTCGTTCCGGCATCTTGATAATCCAGATGGAGAGAAAGGAATTCTGATAATGATTAATGAGATCCAACAGGATGCGGAAGGTCGCATGGGAAAGAGTGTTGAATCACTCAAGGGAGAGCTCTCGAAACTTCGTGCGGGGCGTGCTCATCCTAGTCTGCTAGAGCAGATCAGTATAGATTACTATGGTAGCAGTACTCCATTGAATCAGGTTGCCAATGTTACGGCCACAGATTCTCGTACATTGACAATAGTTCCATGGGAGAAAACCATGGTTCAACCTATTGAAAAGGCGATTATGGAGGCGGACCTTGGTCTTAACCCGGCAACGGCAGGCACTACAATCCGTATTCCGCTACCACCACTGACTGAGGAGAGGCGTCGTGATTTGGTTCGTGTGGTCAAGCATGAGGGTGAGTCTGCCAAGGTTGCGATACGTAATATTAGGCGTGACGCCAACAGTGATTTTAAGGATCTACTTAAGGAAAAGGAGATCTCCGAGGATGAAGAGCATGATGCAATTGATAATATGCAGAAGCTTACTGACCGTCACGTCGCTGAGGTGGATCAGATAATTCAGGCGAAGGAAGATGACTTGATGGAGGTCTAGATTGTTTGCAGAACAATCAGTTCCACGCCATATTGCCATTGTGATGGATGGTAATGGGCGCTGGGCACGTAGACAGAAACGGCCACGTTTCTGGGGCCACAAGCGTGGTGTAGAACGAGTACGTTCCACGGTCGAGGGTTGTATTGATCTTGGTGTAGAGGCACTGACCCTGTTCGCATTCAGTACGGAAAACTGGAGACGCCCTGAGGAGGAAGTTACTTTTTTGATGGATCTGTTTATGTCCTCACTGAAGAGAGAGGTGCAGCGTCTACATAAAAATGGTATTCGTCTCCGTATCATTGGAGATAAAAGTGGCTTTTCCACAAAGCTTCAGACTGCGATTGCAGAGGCTGAGGAGTTGACCAAAGATAATTCCAGATTATCTCTAAATATTGCAGCCAATTATGGTGGGCGTTGGGATATCACAGAGGCAACTCGTAAACTCTGTCATGAGGTTGCAAATGGCAGCCTGGATCCAGAGCTGGTTACTGAGGAGATGCTGCAAGAGCAGATAATGTTGAGTGATCTGCCTGAGCCAGAATTGTTTATCCGTACAGGAGGAGAGAAGCGGGTCAGTAACTTTCTGTTGTGGCAGATGGCATATTGTGAATTCTATTTCTCTGATCTGTTTTGGCCCGAGTTTGATCGTCAGGCTCTGGAGGAGGCTGTTGGATCATTTGGAGGTAGAGAGCGCCGTTTTGGGAGGACAGGTGATCAATTATTGGAGGCTGGAGAGTGAATCTCTCCTCTTTTACGCAGCGTACACTTAGTGCGCTGATTCTAGGGCCCTTGCTGTTATGGTCCATTTTTTATCTGCAGGGAGATGACTTCTCAATCTTATTGGGGGTGCTGTTAATTCCGGCTGCATGGGAGTGGGCCCGCCTCGCTGGCCAGACCGGGCTCCTGCCTAAGCTTTTTTATACGGCAGCACTAATCGCTATCTTCTATGTTGCCAATTTTGTCACACTGTGGTGGTTGCTTGGAGTCGCTATTGTCTGGTGGGTAGCGGCGTTATTCTGGCTACGATATTTTCCAGAGGGAACTGAGTTTGTTTTTGGTCCGATCATGAGCCATGTTGCAGGGGTCGTTGTATTGATTCCTGCGTGGCATGCGCTTGGAGAGATTCATCAGCACGGGGTTGAAATGTTGCTGTTACTGTTGTTGTTGATCTGGAGTGCCGATACGGGGGCATATCTGGTTGGACGCAGGTTTGGCAACAGAAAGCTGGCTCCCAATGTCAGTCCGAAAAAGAGCATTGAGGGATTGTTAGGGGGGATTGGTTTTGCATTGCTTGTTGCGGTAATGGCCTATCATTATCTGGTGCAGACTGAGACGGGACTAACTATTTTTCTGTTGATAGTGGTTAGTGTGGTTATATTTTCTGTGGTTGGTGACTTGGTAGAGAGTGCCTATAAACGTAATGCAGGAATCAAGGATAGCGGTAATTTGATCCCTGGGCACGGTGGGATTCTGGATCGTGTAGATAGCCTGACTGCAGCAGCTCCAATCTTCCTATCTCTATTGGCTATTATGGGGGAGTTGTGATGGGGATAGGAGACCAGCAGGGGGTAACAGTGCTGGGTGCAACTGGATCCATAGGTAGAAGCACTCTTGATGTGCTCTCTCGCCACCCAGATAAATACCGTGTTGTTGCACTTACTGCACATAAGCAGGTTGATCTACTTGCAGAGCAGTGCAGAAAATTTCATCCTGAGTTTGCAGTAGTAACCGAGGCAGGCAATGCAGACAAATTGTCACGAATATTGTCTGATATTAGCCCGGATACAGAGGTTTTATCCGGCATCGAGGGGATGGAGAGGGTTGCAGCAGACTCATCGGTTGATCAGGTGATGGCTGCAATTGTGGGGGCAGCTGGGTTGCGCCCAACAATGGCTGCTGTACGTGCAGGTAAGCGTATCTTGCTGGCTAATAAAGAGTCACTGGTAATGACCGGACATCTTTTTATGAATGAGGTTGCAGCTAGTGGTGCCAGATTGTTACCGATTGATAGTGAGCACAATGCTATTTTTCAGTGTTTACCAGAGCAGGCAACATTGGGAGCGTTTTCAGATGGAGTTGAGAGAATATTATTAACTGGTTCCGGTGGTCCGTTTCGTAATCGTGCACCAGATACACTCTCAGAAGTAACGCCAGAGGAGGCGATTGCCCATCCAAACTGGAGCATGGGCAGAAAGATCTCTGTCGACTCTGCAACCATGATGAACAAGGGGCTTGAGTTTATTGAGGCTTGTTGGCTCTTTGGAGCTACGCCAGATCAGGTTCAGGTAGTGCTACATCCGGAGAGCATAATCCACTCCATGGTGCAGTATAGTGACGGCTCTGTTTTGGCCCAGATGGGAAATCCAGATATGAGAACCCCAATTGCACATGCGCTCGGATGGCCAGAGAGAATTGAGTCTGGGGTGGAGAACCTGGATCTGTTTGAGGTTGCACAGCTGAACTTTGAAAAACCGGACTTTGACCGTTATCCATGTCTTCGACTATCAATTGAGGCAATGAGGCGAGGGGATAGTGCAACTACTGTGCTTAATGCCTCCAATGAGGTTGCAGTGGATGCTTTTCTGAACGGTAAGATTGGATATATGGAGATTGCAGATGTTATTGAGGAGACTCTCGGTAGTGTGAGTGTGGAAAAGGTAACGAATCTGGATATGGTGCTTGCGAAGGATAGTGAGTCACGCCTGGTGGCTGTTGAACAGGTCAAGAAACGGCACTCAATAAATGGATAGCAGAGGACAGTAGATATGGGTTCTGGATTGTATGCTCTACTGGCTTTCATTGTCGCTATCGGGATTTTGGTAACCGTGCATGAGTTCGGCCATTTTTGGGTGGCTCGTCGTGTAGGGGTGAAGGTGCTACGTTTTTCTGTCGGGTTTGGACGCCCTTTATGGAAGCGAATCGGGAAGCATGATGGCACAGAATATGTGGTTGCTGCACTGCCACTTGGTGGTTACGTAAAGATGCTGGGTGAAAATGGGGATGAAGAGGTTCGGGAGTCAGAAAAAGAGCGTTCTTTTGATCATCAGACACTTGGGGCACGCTCAGCTATTGTGATTGCGGGACCACTATTTAATTTTATATTTGCAATCTTTGCATTTGCTGCAGTGCAGATGATTGGTGTTAGTGGGATGAAGCCAGTGGTAGGTGAGGTGGTTGAAAATTCAGTCTCCTATTCTTCAGGTCTGGAGAGCGGGGATGAGATTGTTGCTGTTAATGGTGCTCCGGTAAGAATTTGGCAGGAGGCACTGGAGGGGATTCTCGGATCAGTTGTGGTAGGGGATCAAATTATTCTTGAAGTTGTTGCCCCGTCTGGTGTTGTTAAGCAGAGATTACTGAAAAACCCTTTTGGAGAGGATATTCCTGAGGGTATGGAGTTGCTGGAGCAGCTTGGGTTTACTATGCACCGTCCACCTGTGCCGCCAAGAATTGGTGAATTGGTATCCGGCGGGGCTGCACAACAGGCTGGATTGGAGGCTGGTGATCTGATATTAACAGTTGATGACGAGACTGTTTTGTCATGGCAGGAGTGGGTTGGATGGATACAAGATAATCCAGAGCGCCCGCTTGTGTTGACCATAGAACGCGATGAGGTGGTATTTCCATTGACGTTAATTCCTGCGGCGGTTGAGGTAGAGCGAAAAATTATAGGCCGAATTGGCGCATCTGTAGATCTCACCAGATATCGTCAGGAATATTATAGAGAGGTCAGGTACGGTCCACTTGATGCGTTGGTGCGCGGGGCAGAAAAAAGTTGGGAGATGGCGTCTATGACTATCCAGGTGATGGGTCGTATGGTAGCTGGTACTACCTCTACTGATGGGCTCAGCGGTCCTATCAGCATTGCCCGTTATGCTGGAGATTCCATGGAGAGTGGTATCATCCCATTTCTCTCCTTTCTTGGATTGGTCAGTCTTAGTCTTGGCGTATTGAATCTGTTGCCGGTTCCCATGCTGGATGGAGGACATCTGTTCTATTATCTTGCAGAGTGGATACGTGGGGAGCCTCTTTCTGAGAGGGTAATGGTGATGGGGCAGCGAGTGGGAATTGTATTTCTGGTTGGATTGATGTCGTTGGCACTATACAATGATCTGCTACGTTTAATGTGATCTGTTTAGGAAGTAGGCAACAAAGCTCTGTAATTATGCAACGTATTGTTTTTTCTGTATTTATTCTGTTTTATTCGCTCTCGTCATGGGCCTTTTCTCCATTTGTGATAGAGGATATACGGGTAGAGGGATTGCAAAGAATCGCTGCGGGCACTGTATTTAATTATCTGCCACTGAATGTTGGGGATGAACTGACATCACGTAGATCTGCAGATGCTGTCAAAGCGCTATTTAAAACAGGTTTCTTCAAGGATGTTCGTCTCGAGCAGGAGGGTAATGTTCTGTTGGTTTCCGTTATTGAGCGTCCTGCAATTGCAGATATCACGATTGATGGCAATAAGGTTATAAAAACCGAAGATCTCAAAGAGGGGTTGAAGGGAATTGGTCTGGCTGAGGGAAGGGTTCTTGATCGTGCGCTGCTGGATAAAATTGAGGCGGAACTTCGTAGGCAATATCTTGGCATGGGACGTTATGGGGTTGAGGTTGAAACCACTATTACCCCACTGGAACGCAACCGCTCTGCAGTCAGAATTGAGGTTACAGAGGGGGAGAGTGCACGTATTAGTCAGATCACACTGATTGGAAATCGAGCGTTTGAGACAGATGATCTGAGAGATCTATTCCAGCTCAATACAGGAAACTGGCTCTCTTTCTTTACCAAGAGTGACCGTTACTCCCGTCAAAAGCTTACGGGCGACCTGGAGACGTTGCGTTCCTGGTATATGGACCGGGGTTTTATCAACTTTGAGATTGATTCAGCTCAGGTCTCAATTACTCCTGATCGACAGCAGATATATATAACCATCAACATGAATGAGGGAGAGAGATTTACCGTGGGGAAGGTCGAGTTGGCCGGTAATATGGTAGTGTCCCGGGAGGAGTTGCAGGAGCTGGTCTCTGTTAATGAGGGGGAAGTTTTTTCCCGTAAGGGGATAGCCAAAGTGAATGAGGCACTTACCAATCGTCTCGGTGAGGATGGTTATGCCTTTGCCAATATCAATGTGATTCCTGAGCTGAATGAAGAGGGTCATCTGGTAGATTTAATTTTCTTTGTTGACCCAGGTAATCGTGTATATGTTGATCGAATCAATATTGTGGGTAATACCAAAACTCAGGACGTGGTTATTCGTCGTGAGATGCGTCAGTACGAAGGCAGTAGATTTTCCAATAAAGAGGTAGAGCGATCTCAGACCAGAATTCGCAAGCTAGGTTATTTTGAGGATGTTACGGTAGATACAGTGCCTGTGGCTGGAACTACAGATCAGGTGGAGTTGAATTACCAGGTTAAGGAGAATCCCACAGGAAGTATGATGATTGGTGCTGGTTATTCTCAAACTGATGGAATGGTCATGAGTTTGAATCTTCAGCAAAATAACTTTATGGGTTCTGGCAAGAGTGTAGATGTTGAGTTTAACAACAGCAGCAATGAGAGTGCTTATGGTCTAGGATACAGAGACCCCTATTTTACTGAGGATGGAATTAGTTTGGGAGGTGGAATTCACTACAAAGAGAGGGATTCATCAGAGGAACAAAGTGCATATAGCTATGATTCAATGAGCATGAACTTTGATTTGGGGCTACCAACCAGTGAGTATGATAAACTTTTTGTCGGATTTGAGCCGCAACATATGAGTGATACCACTTGTGGAACATCATCAACAAGTAGTGAATGTGATACTTTCCTGGCTGCTGAGGGGAGCTCATTTAACGTGCTTGAATTCTCTGCCAGCTGGAGTCGAGACAGCCGTAACAGATCAGTATTCCCCGATAAAGGAAGCTATCAGCGCTTTAAGGCAGAGCTAGGTGCTCCTGGTGGTATTGAGTACTACAAGGCTGACTACAGACATAGCTTCTTCTATCCTCTATCTGAAGATTACACCATGTTGCTGAAAGGAGATCTCGGTATTGGTGATGGTTATGGTGACCAGAATACATTGCCATTTTTCACCCGTTACTACACAGGTGGTGAGGGATCAATTCGTGGCTTTAAGGGTAACTCGGTAGGCCCAACAGACTCAGCAGGAAATGCTGTTGGTGGAAATCTGAAAGGAGTTGCAAATGCAGAGGTTATTCTTCCAGTTCCTTTTCTTGAGGATGTGAAGTCGACCAGAGTTAGTGGTTTTGTGGATTTGGGAACTGTTGCAAAGAAGGCTAGTGATTTGAGTGGTGAGCTGCGTGCATCTGCAGGGGTAACTGCAAAGTGGCTCTCTCCGGTTGGTCCAATGACATTCAGTTGGGCAAAGCCGTTGAGAAAGAAGTCTGGGGATGATCTTGAATCATTCCAGTTCAGGTTAGGGCAGATGTTCTAGGAATTGTTTCAGGGGGTGAATATGAGAAAAATCATAACTGTTTGTATGGCGCTACTATTTACGGTGTCCAATGTTTATGCAGAGGGAAGCAGGATTGGGTTTGTAAATATCAATCTGTTGCTGCAAAAAGCACCTCAGGCACTGGAGGCAACTAAACGGCTGGAAGAGGCGTTTGGTAACAGAAAGGCGGAGATTCTCGGTTTTCAGAAGAGCTGCAAGGAGATGGAAGGAGAGCTGGAGCGTGAGGAGGCTGCGCTCAGCAAACAGCAGAGACAGAGAAGACTTCTGAGGATCCGTTCATGTGGCAGTGAACTTAAATTGATGGATGAGGAGTATGGCGCGGATCTGCGCATAGCACAGGCAGAGGAGTTACAAAAGTTACAAAAGCTTGTATTTAAAATGGTGGATCGGGTTGCAAAGGATGAGCAGTTTGATCTTGTGGTTAATGAGGCAGTGATCTTTGCTTCACCTCGTGTTGATATATCACGTACCGTATTGAATGCCCTGAAGTCTATATCAGATGGTGGTAATGGCCTATCTGTGGAGTCTACAAAGTAACGGTATAGCTCTATGAAAAAAACTCTGGGGGAAATTGCAGAGCTTATTGGGGCAGATATTGTTGGCGACCCTGATGTCATTATTGATGGGATTGCACCTTTGAGCAGTGCAAACGGTAATCAGATTTCATTTCTCTCCTCAGATAAGTTTCACTCTCAACTATCTTCAACACAGGCTGCTGCGGTTATTCTTGGTCGTGATATAGAGGATCAGTTTGATGGAAATCAACTGTTGGTTGATGATCCATATCTTGGGTATGCAAAGGTTACATCTCTGCTCAATCCATTTATTTTCAGGAAGAAGGGTAGATCATCATCTTCCACTATTCATGCAACAGCATCTGTTGGAGACGGAGGGTGGATTGATCCGCAATGCGTGGTAATGGATGAGGTTGAGATTGGGGAATCTGTTTTTATTGGTGCAGGAACTGTTATTGGAACAGGGTGCAGAATTGGTAGAGGTAGCCGTTTGATGGCAAATGTCTCACTGATGACAGGCACTGTGATCGGAGAGGACTGTATTATCCATCCAGGTGCAGTACTGGGGAGCGATGGTTTTGGTTTTGCCAATGAGCAAGGTAAATGGGTCAAAATTCCTCAACTTGGAAGAGTGATTGTTGGGGACAGGGTTGAGATTGGCGCAAACAGCACTATCGATCGTGGAGCTCTGGAAGATACGGTTATTGAGAGTGGGGTCAAGATCGATAATTTGGTCCATATTGCCCATAATGTGCGAATTGGTGAAGATAGTGCGATGGCTGCCATGGTTGGTATTGCAGGCAGTACAGCAATAGGATCCGGGTGTACATTTGGGGGGCAAGCTGGTGTGGTGGGGCATCTTGAGATTGTTGATGGCACACACTGTACAGCGAGAACATTGATTACCAGGTCAATAAGTGAACCTGGTCTCTATTCATCGGCTACACCAGCAGACCCAAACCGAAAATGGCGTAGAAATATTGTGCAGTTCAGGAATCTGGATAAATCGATAAAAAAGTTACGTGGCCTGGTTTCACAATTGAAGGAGCTGGAAAACAGAATTGAACTAATGGAAGAAGGAAAAGAGAAATGACTCAAATGGATATTAATGAGGTAATGAAGCATCTGCCGCATCGCTACCCTTTTCTACTGGTTGACAGGGTGCTTGAATTTGAAACAGGAAAGAGTCTTCGTGCAATAAAAAATGTAACCATCAATGAACCATTCTTTCAGGGGCACTTTCCTCATGTTCCGGTAATGCCGGGCGTGTTGATTATGGAGGCACTGGCACAGGCAACGGGAATACTATCCTTTAAAACTACGGGTAATCTCCCTACAGATAAGTCACTCTACTATTTTGTGGGAATAGACAAGGCACGTTTTCGCAAACCGGTAGAGCCTGGTGATCAATTGATTCTTGAGGTTGAGCTGGAACGCAGAATTCGTGATATATGGAAATTCAAGGGAACTGCCAGTGTAAATGGTGAAGTGGTAGCCAGCGCCAATCTGATGTGTGCAGAGAAAGAACTGGAGTCGTGATTCACCCAACGGCGATAATAGATGAATCAGCAACAGTTGCTGCTGGAGTGGAGATTGGCCCATACTCAATCATAGGTGCTGATGTGAAAATTGGCAGTGGAACCAGGGTTGAGTCTCATGTGGTAATCAAGGGACCTACAACTATAGGTGAGAACAACCACTTTTTTCAATTCTCTTCCATTGGTGAGGATCCGCAGGATCTGAAGTATCATGGTGAGCCTACCCTGTTAGAGATAGGTGATAACAATACATTTCGTGAGTGCTGTACAGTAAATCGTGGAACGGTTGGAGGTGGTGGGGTAACCAGGATTGGAGATCATAATCTGATCATGGCATACGTACATATTGCCCATGACTGTATTATCAATAATCATGTAATCCTGGTGAATAATGCATCATTGGCCGGACATGTTGTTGTCCATGACCATGTGATTCTTGGCGGATTCACCTTGGTCAGCCAATTTATTACTATCGGTTCATACGCCTTTTCCACCATGGGAAGTGCAATTAACAAGAATATCCCACCATACATTCTGGTGTCTGGGAATCTGGCCAGGCCTGTTAGTCTTAATCTTGTTGGGCTTAAAAGAAAAGGGTTTGATGGTGAGTCACGCAAGGCTATAAAGCAGGCCTTCAAGAAAATGTTTCACTCGCATGACTCTCTTCCAGAGGTAATAAAGGAGGTTGCTGAATTATCTAAACAACATCCTGAATTAGCAATATTTTACGACTTCATTAAAGAGCATAGCGAGAGCAAGAATGGCGTGATTCGCTAATGACCGCATACCGCATTATGATGGTTGCAGGGGAGCCATCAGGTGATCTTCATGCAGCACGTTTGTTGCGACAACTAAATCGACGAGAGTCTACTTTTCACTATTATGGAATTGGTGGAAAGCGGATGCAGCAACAGGGTTTTGATGCGGTTGTCGGGATTGAGCAGATGGCGGTCATGGGGTTGGTAGAGATATTACGCCACTTTCCATATATCTATGGGGTGCTTGGAAAGATGCGTGCCCTGTTGAAAACAGACCCACCTGATCTATTGATTCTGGTCGACTATCCTGGTTTCAATCTGTTGTTGGCAAAGAGCGCCAAAAAACTGGGAATAAAGGTGCTCTATTACATAAGTCCGAAAATCTGGGTATGGAGAGCAGGTAGAGTTAAAAAAATTGCTCGAAGAGTAGATAGAATGGCTCTGATCTTTCCTTTTGAACTGCCCTATTACGAAAGAGCAGGAGTGGATGCGACCTATGTTGGCCATCCGCTGGTTGGTAAGGTAAGTATAAGCAATAGTGTTGAAGAGGCACGGTTGAAGGTTGGGCTTGATCCTGAAACAAGAACTGTTGGGCTGTTCCCCGGTAGTCGTCAAGGGGAGGTTCAGCAATTGTTGCCCGAGTTGCTGAAGACAGCACAAGAGATGTATCTGCACAATAGAGATATCCAGTTTGTGATTTCTCAGGCCTCAGAGTTGCCGTCATCACTATTCTCCGAGACTGAATTACTAGAGGAAATTCCTCTAACCATAGTGAAGGGTGATGTGCATACTGTGATTCGTAGTTGTGATGCCATTGTCACAGCATCGGGAACAGTAACCCTGGAAATGGCTCTGCTTGAGGTTCCGATGGTCGTAATTTATCGTGTCTCACCAGTTAGTTACTGGTTGTTAACTCATCTTATCAAGACAGAATATATATCACTGGTAAACATTGTGGCAGAACGAGAGGTAGTTCCGGAGTTACTTCAGGAGACAGCATCTGCACACTCCATTACTCCTAACCTTTTAGCCATGCTAGATGACCAGGAAAAGAGAGAGAAGGTGGTAAGTGGACTGAGGGATGTAAAGAGTCGTTTGGGCAATGGTGATTCAGCTGACAAACTGGCAGATATGGTTGAGGAGATGCTGCATGAGTAACAGTGATGCAGAATTGGTTGCAGGGGTTGATGAGGTGGGGAGAGGACCTCTGGCGGGCCCTGTGGTTGCTGCAGCTGTCGTATTACAGCAGGGGCATGGAATCAGAGGCCTTGCAGACTCAAAAAAACTGACTCCAAAGCGGAGAGAGGAGCTCTCTGAACAGATTATGGAGTGTGCCGTCAGCTGGTCGATCGCAGAGGCTAGCAGAGAGGAGATTGATCAAATCAATATTCTTCATGCATCTCTGTTGGCTATGAGACGTGCTGTCGAGAATCTGCAGTGCGATCTCTCCCTGGTGTTGGTTGATGGAAATCGTATTCCTCAAGGGTTAACCATGGACGCAGAGGCAATTGTTGGAGGGGATGCCAAGGTTGAGTCAATTAGTGCAGCCTCCATTCTGGCAAAAGTGGCACGAGATCGAATGATGGTGGAGCTACACCAATATCATCCCCAATATGGTTTCGATCGTCACAAGGGTTATCCAACAAAACAGCATCTTGAGGCCCTGAATCAGTATGGGGTACTGGATCAGCACCGCCGCTCTTTTGCACCAGTCAGAAAGGTGATGGGTCTGTAGATGTCATTTGTTCACCTGCGACTACATTCAGAGTACTCCATGGAGAATGGGCTTATCCGTATAGCTCCGTTGATGGAGGAGCTAAAGATTGGGGGGATGAGTGCTGTTGCAGTAACAGATCTGGGCAATATGTTTGCTACTGTAAAATTTTATCAGGCAGCAGTTGCAGCAGGGATTAAACCAATCATCGGGGCTGAGGTCAGGGTACGTCCTCTTGCGGAAGGTGGGGTAGAGTCGCGTCTTGTACTGTTGGCACAAGATAATCGTGGCTTCAAAAACCTTAAGACATTGATCTCTAAATCATACCTTGAGGGGCAGCATAGGGGAGTTCCTCAACTGGAGAGGACGTGGTTTGAAGGATGTACGGATGGGATGATTGCCCTTTCTGGTGGTCGTGGTGGAGATGTGGGGCAGGCATTGTTAGCCAAGGAAGAGGATGAGGCTGTTGGTCATCTGCAGCTGTGGATGTCCCTGTTTCCAGGCCGATACTATCTGGAGCTGCAGAGAACAGCACGTAGTGGAGATGAAAACTGGAACCATGCAGCGATCACATTAGCAGAAAAATTTGAGTTACCTGTAGTAGCGACCAATGATGTCCACTTTCTTAATAAAGAAGAGTTTGATGCCCATGAGGCACGAGTATGTATCCATGATGGACGGGTTCTTGATGACCCTCGTCGTCCCAAACATTTTACAGTTGAACAATATCTTCGCTCAGCAGATGAGATGCAACAGCTGTTTGAGGATATCCCGGAAGCTATTGAAAATAGCATAGAGATATCTAAACGATGTAACGTATCACTCTCGCTTGGCAATAACTATCTCCCCGATTTTCCAATCCCTGCAGGGTTGACCATCGAGCAATTCTTTCGGCAGGAGTCTGAGAAGGGGTTGGAGTGGAGACTTAAGCAGCTTTTCGATGAGCCATCGATTATTGAGAAACAGAGGTCCCTTTACGATGACCGGCTCAGAATCGAGCTGGATGTAATCAACGGGATGGGGTTTGCTGGTTATTTTCTGATTGTTGCTGACTTTATCCGCTGGACCAAGGAGCAGAATATTCCAGTGGGGCCTGGGCGTGGTTCTGGCGCTGGTTCCCTGGTGGCGTATGCACTGAAAATCACCGATCTCGATCCACTAAAGTATGAGTTGCTATTTGAGCGGTTCCTCAATCCTGAGCGGGTATCCATGCCTGACTTTGATGTTGATTTCTGTATGGATAGAAGGGATGAGGTTATTCGTTATGTTGCCGATACCTATGGGCATGATCGAGTCTCTCAGATTATCACTTATGGACGGATGAACGCCAAGGCCGTCATAAGGGATGTTGGTCGTGTGCAGGGACATCCATACGGCATGGTTGATCGCATTGCCAAGCTGATTCCATTTGATCTCAAGATGACGTTGGAGAAGGCGCTGAATGAATCAGAAGAGCTGAGAGAGCGTTATGAGAGTGATGATGATGTAAAAGAGTTGATTGATCTGGCTCAGTCTCTGGAAGGAGTTGCCAGAAATGCAGGAAAACATGCGGGTGGAGTGGTGATATCACCATCTGATATTAATGACTTTACCCCAGTCTATTGTGAAGAGAGCGGCTCAAGTCTGGTTACCCAATTTGACAAGGATGATGTAGAGGCTGTTGGATTAGTGAAGTTTGACTTCCTTGGACTGCGCACTCTCACCATTATTGATTGGGCTGTAGAGATGATCAATCGACAGCGCAAGGGAGAGGGAGGGGAGCCACTGTTGATCGAAAAGATTGATATGGCAGATCAGGAAACCTTCAAGTTGCTACAGGCATGTCAGACTACAGCTGTTTTTCAGCTGGAATCATCTGGTATGAAGGAGTTGATTGGAAAGCTGCGTCCCGATAGCTTCGAGGATATTGTCGCCCTGGTTGCGCTTTATCGTCCTGGGCCGCTGGAGTCGGGAATGGTTGATAATTTCATTGATAGAAAACATGGGCGTGAGGTTGTCTCCTATCCAGATGCGAAATATCAGCATGATTCTCTAAAGACAATTCTGGAGCCAACCTACGGTGTCATTCTCTATCAAGAGCAGGTGATGCAGATTGCACAGGTCTTGGCCGGTTACTCCCTTGGTGGCGCAGATCTGCTGCGTAGGGCTATGGGGAAAAAGAAGCCAGAGGAGATGGCAAAGCAACGTTCGATCTTTGAGAGCGGTGCTGTTGCCAATGGAATTGACAGTAAACTGGCAATGAAGATTTTTGACCTGGTAGAAAAGTTTGCCGGGTACGGATTCAATAAATCACACTCCGCAGCATATGCCCTGATCTCATATCAGACTGCATGGCTGAAGGCGCACTATTCCGCCCCTTTTATGGCGGCAGTGCTCTCTGCGGATATGGATAACACAGACAAGGTGGTGACTCTGATAGAGGAGTGCCGTGTTATGCATTTGGATGTCCATTCACCTGACATCAATCGTAGTCACTTTCGATTCACAGTCTTTGACCATAAGGATGTGGTGTATGGCTTGGGTGCTATCAAAGGGGTTGGAGAGGCCGCAATTGAGGGGATTATTGAGGAGCGTGAGAGTAGCGGTGATTATGTTGACCTATTCGATTTTTGTCGTCGTGTCGATCTTCGCAAGGCCAACAAGCGGGTGCTGGAATCATTAATTCGTGCTGGTGCATTTGATGAGGTTGTACCGCAGGTCGCAAGCATGGAGATATGGGACGGTCGTTCCACTCTGATGAATAGCTTGCCAGATGCAATGAAGGCAGCCGAACAACATGTTCGTGACCAGGAGCGTGGACAGTGGGATCTATTTGGCGAGCAAGAGGATAGTAGCAATGGTGTCGATATAACCTATAACAAGGCTGCACCATGGTCAGAGAATGACAGATTAATTGGAGAGAGAGACACGCTTGGGCTGTACCTTACGGGTCATCCTATTGAACAGCATGAGGATGAGTTAGGCCACATGATCACTCAGAGCATTAGTGAGCTAGTATCAGATCGTGATAAACAGGTTACCTTGGCAGGATTGATGATCTCCATGCGTGTGGTAAAGACCAGAACAGGAAAATCACTGGCAATTCTGGTGCTGGATGACAGAACTGGCAGGATTGAGATGACGCTTTTTGATGAATCATATGAAAAATATAGACACTTTCTGGAGAAGGATGCCATTCTTGTTGTTAGAGGAACAGTGACTGAGGATGACTATAGTGGTGGGCTGAGAATGAATGCCGAGGAGCTTTGGAGTCTTGACAGTGCTCGAGCCAACTACATGAAGAGGTTGATTATTCATCTGGATAAAGGCCAACTGGTTGGGAGTCCAGCAGATTATCTGGCCGGCATGCTGAAGCCATTTTGTGAGGGAAACTGCCCAGTGCAGATCCATTACCAGCAACCACAGGCGACCGTAAAGATGGATCTTGGTGCTGAATGGAATGTGCAGCCAAGTGAATCCCTCTTTCATCGTCTCAGAGAGCATCTGGGTCAAGATAGTGTTGTGCCTGATTACGGGTAGGGAATCTGTTTTTTTTGCGGTATAGTACGACTCAAGACAACAAACTGATTAGTAGAATACAGTCATTAAACTATGAATCTTAATTTTCTGGAATTTGAGCAGCCCATTGCGGAGCTGGAGGCAAAAATTGAAGAGCTTCGCTATGTTGGTGATGATAGTGATCTGAATATCAGTGACGAGATTTCCAAGCTGGAGGAGAAAAGCAGAGAGTTGACGAGCTCTATTTTCTCATCTTTGAGTTCGTGGCAAATATCTCAGCTGGCAAGGCATCCGCAGCGTCCCTATACGTTGGATTACATAGAAACCATATTGACTGATTTTCAGGAGCTGCATGGTGATCGTGCCTATGCTGATGATGCGGCTCTGGTCTGTGGGATGGCACGCCTGGAAGGGCATCCTGTTATGGTTATTGGGCATCAGAAGGGTAGAGATACCAAGGAAAAGGTCAGACGTAATTTTGGAATGCCGCGCCCAGAGGGGTACAGAAAGGCGTTACGGGTAATGCGTATGGCAGAGCGTTTTGGTCTTCCTGTCATCACATTTATTGACACCCCTGGAGCCTACCCTGGAATGGGTGCAGAAGAGCGTGGACAGAGTGAGGCCATTGCAAAGAACCTGTTTGCTATGGCACGTTTGCGTACTCCGATTATCTGCACTGTAATTGGTGAGGGTGGATCTGGCGGTGCATTGGCTGTTGGGGTCGGTGATCGAGTCAATATGATGTCCTATAGTACCTACTCTGTTATATCCCCAGAGGGATGTGCATCAATTCTCTGGAAGAGTGCAGAGAAGGCATCTGATGCAGCGGAAGCGATGGGGTTGACCGCTCCCCGGCTCAAGGAGTTGGGGTTGATAGACTCTATTATTGCGGAGCCATTAGGTGGGGCGCACAGAGATCCTGCGGATGCTGCCGCGGCGCTCAAAAAAGAGTTGCTACTTCAGTTGAATGCGCTGAAACAGATAGATGCTGATCAGTTGCTGGAGAATCGTTATCAGCGTCTGATGAGTTATGGAAACTTCACATCCAGCTGATCCTGTATGTGGAGAGTTCTCTCCTCAACAGCTAGTTCCATTCCTGAATAAACATCCTGTATCGGGCACTATTTTTGTTGCCTTTAGTGGTGGTGTCGATTCATCAGCCCTTCTTCACGCGCTTGCAATGTTGCGAAGTGAGGGTGATTACGGTTTTGCAGTTGAGGCAATTCATGTTAATCATGGTTTGCAGAGTGAGTCTGTGCAGTGGGGAGAGCACTGCCAGAGGTTCTGTAATCAGCTTGAGGTACCTCTGCATCTGCTGAAAGTAGATGCCAAACCAAAGTCAGGAGAGAGCCCGGAGGAATCGGCAAGGAAGGCACGTTATCATGCATTTGCCGAGCAGATACAAAATGGTGACCAGCTGTTTACTGCACACCACCAGGAAGATCAGGCGGAGACATTTTTGTTACAGGCATTACGCGGAGCAGGTCCGCGCGGTCTCTCTGCAATGGGTGAGGTAGTTCTGTTCTCTGAGGGAGAGTTGATGCGGCCACTGTTGCAATTCTCCCAACAGTCACTACAGGAATACGCGCTTAGAGAGCATCTGGAGTGGGTCGAGGACCCTACCAACCAGGAGCAGTCAGCGGACCGAAATTATATTCGTCACGAAATTCTGCCTCGTCTAAAGACACGTTGGACGGCAGCAGCATCAACCCTGTCACGTAGTGCAAGACACTGTGCTGAGGCCTCACTGCTAATAGAGACATGGTCAGCTGAACAGCTGAATGGGGTTGCTGTGGGAGATCCTATGCCAATATTTGAGCTGGAGCCGGTAGAAAACAGGAGGGCACGGATACGTCATTGGCTGGAAAAAAATGGAGCAGGATTGCCTGATGCAGTGCATTTGCAGAGAATCATCAAAGAGGTGATTGAGGCGAGAAAGGATGCAACACCACTGGTGCGCTGGAAAAATCGTGAACAGAGAGAGGTGGCAGTCCGACGTTTCCAGAATTTGCTCTACCTGGTGATGGATGAAGAGAGGTATAACTTCCCTGATGTTTGTGTGGAATGGGACTTGCTGCACCCTATGGTTATCCCGGAGTTGGGGGTCAAGTTGGTTGGCAGGAGAATTGCCGGCGATGGCATCAGGGAGGAGTTGTTGCAAGGTAGACGAGTGACTGTCCGTTCACGTGTGGGAGGCGAGCGTTGTTACTCAGGGGGATCAAAACAGAGGAGAACATTAAAAAATTTATTACGAGAAAGAGCTGTACCACCCTGGAAGAGGAACAGAATTCCCCTGGTTTTTGTTGATGATGAATTGGCTCAGGTGGTTGGAGAGTTTGTATGCGACACTTTTGCTGCAGGAGATCTGTCTGATGAGCAGAAAGATGCACAAAACGTGAAGGTTGGTCTATTGATTGAGGTTGTTCCGCAAGGGTGAAGAGGCGAAGAAAAAATGCTTTCACTTGCTACGGGTTCTATTCTCGGACAAGCTCCTGAGGTACAATGACTCTCCATGAGAATTCTCTTTCCAGGCTCTTCATGGCACCTATTTGGACTCTTCTATGACTAGATATATCTTCATTACTGGTGGTGTGGTTTCATCTCTTGGAAAGGGAATTGCGGCGGCATCACTGGGCGCAATTCTTGAGGCTCGTGGGCTAAAAGTGACGATGATGAAGCTGGACCCATATCTTAATGTGGATCCTGGCACCATGAGCCCATTCCAGCATGGTGAGGTTTTTGTGACTGAGGATGGGGCAGAGACAGACCTTGATCTGGGCCACTACGAACGTTACATCCGCACCAGGATGACCAAGAATAACAACTTCACTGCAGGACAGATATATGATTCTGTATTGAAGAAGGAGCGTCGCGGAGATTATCTTGGGGCAACCGTTCAGGTAATTCCTCATGTCACTGACGAGATTAAAGACTCGATTATTGCCGGCGCCGCATCTGCAGATGAGGAAATTGACATAGCTTTGGTTGAAATTGGTGGCACAGTTGGTGATATTGAATCCCTCCCATTTATGGAGGCTATTCGACAGCTTGGGCTTGAGGTGGGACATGAGCGTGCACTATACGTTCACCTGACCCTGTTGCCGTGGATCTCTGTTGCTGGAGAGCTGAAAACAAAGCCAACTCAGCATTCGGTGAAAGAGCTGAGAAGTATTGGAATTCAGCCAGATATTCTGGTGTGTCGTTCAGATCGCCAAATACCTGAGGGAGAACGCAAAAAGATTGCACTCTTCACCAATGTGGAGGAGAAGGCAGTTTTTTCAGCAGTAGATGTCGACAGTATTTATCAGATACCCATCTTGTTGCATCAGCAGGGCATGGATGAGATTGTTGCCGATAAGTTCCGTCTGGATCTGCCAAAGGCTGATCTGAGAGAGTGGGAGAACGTGGTTAACCATCAGCAAAATCCGCAGCATGAGGTCACCATAGGCATGGTGGGTAAGTATATGGATTTGACTGAAGCCTACAAGTCGCTGTCAGAATCTCTTATCCATGCCGGTATTCATACTGATACCAAGGTAAAAATAAAGTACCTGGACTCTGAGGAGCTGGAGAAGTGCGATATCTCATGTCTTGAAGGACTGGATGCCATTCTGGTTCCAGGAGGATTTGGCAAGAGAGGTGTTGAGGGGAAGATTGCAGCAGTACAGTTTGCCAGAGAGAACAAAATTCCATATCTGGGTATTTGTCTTGGCATGCAGGTAGCGGTCATTGAGTACGCTCGTCATATGGCAAACATGGATGGGGCACACAGTACCGAATTTGAATCAGATACCCCGTATCCTGTGGTCGCACTGGTTACAGAGTGGCTCTCGGCAGATGGATCTATTGAGCAACGGGATGAGGATTCTGAGCTGGGAGGTACTATGCGTCTTGGAGGACAGCAGTGCCAGCTGGCCGAAGGTTCACTGGTGCGTAAACTATATGGCAATGACCATATTATTGAACGCCATCGTCACCGTTATGAGGTAAATAGCCAGCTGGTGACACAGTTGGAAGAGGCGGGGATGATATTCTCTGGCCGCTCATTAGATGGTGAGTTGGTTGAGATGGTTGAGTTGAGTGATCACCCATGGTTCGTTGCCTGTCAGTTCCATCCGGAATTTACCTCAACCCCACGGGATGGACATCCTCTGTTTAGTGGGTTCGTATCGGCCGCCTTGCAGTATCATCAGAACCAAGAGTAGCAAACACCACGTTTGCATTAGCAGTAGATAGAGGCAAAGGAGCCAGAAAATGAATTTATGTGGATTTGAGGTAGGTCTTGATCAGCCACTATTTTTGATTGCTGGGCCATGTGTCATTGAGAGTAGGCAACTGGCACTGGATACGGCTGGTGAGATGAAGGAGATTACAGATAGACTAGGTATTCCATTTATCTATAAATCCTCTTTTGATAAGGCTAATCGTACCTCTATATCTAGCTATCGTGGGCCCGGGATTGATGAGGGATTGCGTATTCTCTCCGATGTGAAGGAGCAGATTGGAACACCAGTTTTGACCGACGTACATGAGGATACCCCGCTTGATGAGGTTAGCCAGGTTGTAGATGTATTACAGACCCCGGCATTTTTATGTCGTCAGACCAATTTTATTCAGGATGTTGCAAAACAGGGGTTGCCGGTAAATATCAAAAAGGGACAATTTCTCTCTCCATGGGATATGGGAAATGTGACCGAGAAGGCTAAAGCCACCGGAAATATGCAGATCATGGCATGTGAACGGGGAGCAAGTTTTGGATACAATAATCTGGTCTCAGATATGCGTTCATTGGCAGTGATGCGTGAAACAGGATGTCCGGTTGTATTTGATGGAACGCACTCAGTGCAGTTGCCAGGTGGTCAGGGGGGAACCTCTGGAGGGCAGCGCGAATTTGTCCCTGTATTGGCACGAGCAGCTGTGGCAGTTGGAGTGTCCGGACTATTTATGGAGACTCATCCTGATCCTGACAAAGCACTGAGTGATGGCCCGAATGCCTGGCCTCTGAACAGGATGGAGACTCTGTTGGAGACTCTGAAGGCGATTGATTCTAGTGTAAAGAGTATGGGATTTGCAGAACAGGGATAGTATTCAGTCATCTGTTTGGAAATAGTATTGTTAAATTAAAACGGAATTATCATGTCAGAAATAACCAATGTTGTTGCGCGTCAAATTATTGATTCTCGAGGCAATCCTACCGTAGAGGTAGACGTTACAGTTGCCTCTGGTGCAGTGGGACGTGCGGCTGTTCCATCTGGTGCATCAACCGGATCACGTGAGGCTGTAGAGCTGCGTGATGGTGACAAGAGTCGTTATGGTGGCAAGGGGGTGCTCAAGGCAGTCGCTAACGCCAATGGTGAGATTGGAGATGCACTGGTCGGCAAGGATGTAGAGTCACAGAGTGAGATTGATCAGATTATGATTGATCTGGATGGCACTGATAACAAGGGGAGACTTGGTGCCAATGCGTTGTTGGCGGTATCCATGGCATCAGCACATGCAGCGGCAAATGAGCTGGGTGTTCCACTCTATCGGTATCTAACTCCCAATGGGCCATATAAAATGCCTGTACCAATGATGAATATCATCAATGGTGGGGAGCATGCGGATAACAGTATTGATCTGCAAGAATTCATGATTCTGCCAATTGGAGCAGGCTCCATTGCTGAGTCTATACGTTATGGGGCTGAGATATTTCATGCGCTCAAGAGTGTACTCTCGTCACAGGGCATGAATACGGCAGTAGGGGATGAGGGTGGATTTGCTCCAAACCTTTCATCCAACGAGGCAGCCATCGAGGTAATTCTCGAGGCAGTTGAGCAGGCAGGGTTCAAGGCAGGTGATGAGATATTTATTGGCATTGATGCTGCGAGCTCAGAGTTCTATCAGGATGGAAAATATAATCTTGCATCAGAGGGCAAGATTATGGATGCAACAGGCATGATTGATGTATTGGAGAGCTGGGTTGATCAATACCCCATTCTGACTATTGAGGATGGCCTGGATGAAGGTGACTGGGATGGCTGGAAACAGTTGACTGAGCGTCTGGGTAAGAAAATACAGCTGGTTGGTGATGACCTGTTTGTTACCAATACAGCAATACTGCAAGAGGGGATTGAGAAGAGTATAGGAAACTCGATTCTTATCAAGGTTAACCAGATTGGTACTCTGACAGAGACCCTGGCAGCTATTCAGATGGCAAAAGATGCTGGTTATACAGCAGTCATTTCACACCGCTCTGGAGAGACTGAGGATGTAACTATTGCAGATTTAGCGGTAGCAACCAGTGCTGGTCAGATCAAGACAGGCTCCCTCTCCCGTTCTGATCGCATTGCCAAATACAATCAGTTGATCAGGATTGAAGAGCAGTTGGGGGCAGAGGCACAATATGCAGGGATGGGTGCATTCTATAATCTTCCTTGATCAGAAACTGATCAGCAGACGATGACTATTCGTCTGCTGATTATCGTGCTCTTGTTTTTTCTTGGCTCCTTGCAGTACAAGCTGTGGATTTCTGAAAAGGGGATTTTACGACTTTGGGATATGGAGCATTCAATTGCCAGGCAGAGTGAGATGAATGTCAGGCTGGAGAGATGTAATCGAGAACTGCGTGCCGAGGTGGTTGATCTTAAGCATGGAAGAGATGCACTTGAGGAACGTGCCAGGAGTGATCTTGGAATGGTTAAGTCAGGAGAGATATTCGTCTCTGTGGTAAATTCTGTAGCAGCTCCTTACCATGACACAGATGAGAATGGCCCATGCACGCAAAACATCCAATGATCTGGGCTATTGTTCCAGCTGCCGGAATTGGATCACGTATGCAGGCGGATCGTCCCAAACAGTATATTGATCTTGCCGGTGTATCAGTTATTAAACGCAGTATTGAGGTGCTGTTTTCACTCAATAAAATAGAGGGTGTAGTGGTTGCCATTGCAGCATCAGATCGTTGGTGGGCTGAGGTTAACTTTGATGATTCTGAGATAGTTAAGAAAATTATGGTTGTTGAGGGCGGCGCAGAGCGCTCTGATTCTGTATTGAGCGCCCTGGATCTATTGGCTGAGCGCGCATCTGATGATGATTGGGTTCTGGTGCATGATGCGGCACGGCCATGTCTTCGAGCTGATGATCTTGCATCTATAGTTAGTCAGTTATGGGATCATCCTGTTGGGGGTATTCTTGCGGCTCCGCTTTCGGATACCATTAAACGGTCTGATGACAAGGATGAGATTGTGGAAACGGTTGAGCGTTCGGGTTTATGGAGAGCACTGACACCACAGATGTTTCGGTTGGGGCTGCTGAGGAGAGCCTTGCTGCAGAGCAAGAAGGATGGGGTTGCAGTTACAGATGATGCCCAGGCAATAGAGCGTCTTGGGCTACGACCAAAACTGGTGAAGGGGGATGCGGGAAATATGAAGATCACCAATCCAGGGGATATTCTCGTGGCGGAAGAGATAATTGGCAGGGGGCTATAGTAGATGAGGATAGGTCACGGTTTTGATGTGCACGCCTTTGAGGATGGTGATCATCTGATGCTTTGTGGTGTAAGGATTCCATACGATAAAAAATTCAAGGCGCACTCAGATGGAGATGTTGCCATTCATGCTCTATGTGATTCTCTGTTGGGGGCAGTTGCATTGGGTGATATTGGAAAATTATTTCCCGACAGCGATGATAAGTACCATGGGGTGGATAGCCGTTTACTCCTGAGAGATGTTATGGCCAGAGTTGGGGAGAGAGGTTATCAGGTTGGTAATATAGATCTGACAATTGTTGCCCAGGAGCCAAAATTGGCAGGATATATTCAAGCCATGAGGGAGGTGCTTGCAGATGATCTGGGTGTTGAACTGGATCAAGTCAATGTAAAGGCCACTACAACAGAGCAACTTGGTTTTATCGGAAAGCAACATGGTGTTGCTGTACATTCAGTTGCTCTTCTAATTCCAGAATAACATGGCGCAATCACTGCCGTACGCGCATGGTGCGCCAGTAGCCACTGCAAAAATCAGAAACTCTCCGGAAGATTTTCAGGTAACTGAGGATCTAGGTTTTGCTCCATCTGGTGATGGACAACATCAGATGATCGAGATTGAAAAAAGGGAGATGAATAGTGATCAAATTGCCTCAATTTTAGCGAAACATATTGGGGTGAAGCGCAGGGATGTAGGGTTGGCTGGGCTGAAGGATCGTTTTGCCATTACCCGGCAGTGGTTCTCGGTTGATGTTGCGGGCAAAGAGATTCCAGATTGGTATGAACTGGAGGAGAGGGAGCTGGCAGATGGCCAAAGCATAAAGATTGTTCAGGTACACAACCATGCAAAAAAAATACGTAGAGGTGCACTTAAGGGGAATAACTTCAAGTTGGTTCTACGTACGGTAGAGGGCGACCGTGAACAGTTGGAGGACCGTCTGGAGCAGGTGAAAGATGAGGGAGTTCCAAACTATTTTGGTGAGCAGCGTTTTGGCAGGGGTGGAGGAAATGTAGCACGAGCCCTGCAGATGTTTAATAGACAATACCGTCCACGAGGAAAACATGAACGTGGGTTATTGCTCTCATCAGTGCGTTCTGAAATCTTTAACCAGATCTGTGCAAAACGGGTTGAAGCAGAGAGCTGGAACCATCCCTTGAGAGGTGAGGTGTATGCCTTGGCAAAAAGTCGTGCCTGGTTTCATGAGGAACAGGCAGATGAGGAGATTCTCAGACGGATAGCTGAGCATGATATCCACCCCACAGCGCCACTATGGGGCAGAGGAAGATTGGATTCCACAGCTGATGCAAGAGAGTTTGAGGAGTCAGCAGTTGTTGGAATGGAAGAGATGTGTGACGGCTTGGAGCGTGCAGGGATGTCTCAGGATCGTCGTGCGCTCAGGGTAGTGCCAGATAATATGAGCTGGCAGTGGCTGGATGGCGGTGATTTGGAGATGAGCTTTTGGCTTCCGTCTGGTAGCTACGCCACTGTTGTAATGAGAGAGATAGTCTCAGATATTTCGTCTCTTCAGTAATACATAGAGCGCTCCAGTTCCCCCGTCTCTCTGGCGTGCAGAGCAGAAGGCAAGAACACTCTCATGCCGCCTAAGCCACTGGTTTACCCTGCTTTTTAGAATCGGAAGTTGATCGATAGAACGATTCCCCTTGCCGTGAATAAGCTGAAAGCAGCGCACTCCATCCCGTGTTCCCTGTTTAATAAAAGCATCCAGCTCTATAGCTGCGTCAGCACTACTAAGGCCGTGTAGATCAAGCTCGGCTGTGGAGCACAGATCTCCCCGTCTGAATTGCTTTAGGGTGGAGCTAGGGAGCTCTCCACGCAGATAGAATAGGCTCTCCTCAGATTGGACCATCTCCAGTAATGGATCATCTCTGTCTATCTCAAAAAATGAATGCTTCTGTTGTGGGGAGTCATCTGTTTTCGCTTTAAGAGGTGGCCTCTGTAGAGAGGTATTGACACGATTCTTGTTCTTTAATGGGCGCACATCATGGGTAACTTCACGGAACAGTGCTGCATCATCGCTGTTTATTGCAGGATCACTCTTCGAGTCTGTCATGAAAATAGCTCTCTCCACCAGCGTTTGCGATTTCCGGGAAGAATTTGCACGGGCTGTAAATCCTCAGGCATCTCTCTGGACAGTACCCATCCTGGTAGAGGAGGTGTTTCACTTGATCCACATGAGACTCCCAGATTGTTCGGATCATAAATTTTTATCATGGTCGGAGTGTCAGAGTGGTCGGTATAGACAATTCCGCAGACCCTTTCGTTATGCTCTTTGTGCAGAAGAGCATCAATGTTGGAGATGAAGTGGTGAAATTCATCTGCTGAAGATGTGGTTGTTGGTGGTGTTTCACCTACAGCATAGATATACCATCCATCTGATTCTCCACCACGCAGATGTTCCCAGAATATGGCAAGATCATCCCACTGAAGCAGGCTACTGAAAGCCCCGTTGAAGGTTTTGCGATATATGGACTGCGGCTCGTTCATCTGCGGGATCATACCTGAATAGACGGTTTTCCGAGGCTCTTGTTGCTGCTCCAATGGGTTAATGCCCACTCCCATATCGTCTCCAGTGGGTATCTTGTCAGGCTGTCTGGTGGGTTCTGTCCCAAAAACTCAAGAGCATTAAGTATATTTGCGGTAGCTCTATTATTGTCAACTGGTTCAGCTCCATGTTGTTTGCTCAATTTGTTTCCGGTTTTGTCTATAGCTACTGGCAGGTGAGCATATTTGGGAGTTGTATAGTTGAGTTGCTGTTGTAGGCAAATCTGTCTTGGAGTTGATTCCAATAGATCACTGCCTCGTACAATGTGGGTGATCCCCTGCAGGTGATCATCAACCACTACTGCCAACTGGTATGCGTGGAGTCCATCACTGCGACGGATGATAAAGTCACCAATGTCACTCGCCATATTCCATGAGCATCTTCCTTGCCACATGTCATCAACTGAAATGAGCTCACTGCCAGTCCTGATACGGATGGCATGGTTCTCCAGAGATAGCCCTTTATTGCGACACTTTCCTGGATAGATAGCTGCCCCCTTAAGCTGCTTGCGGCTACATTCACAACCAAATAATAGATCCAACTCAGTAAGTAACTCAAGAGCCTCCTGATAGTAGTTATTGCGATCACTTTGAAAAACAATAGATTGGTCCCAATACATCTGGTGCTTTTCCAGGGTATTCAGAATGGCATCTGCAGCACCGGGAACAGTTCTTGGTAGATCAAGATCCTCAATTCGAACCAGCCACTCTCCACGGTTTGCTTTTGCCTCAAGGTAGCTCCCTACGGCAGCAACCAGTGAGCCAAAGTGGAGGTCACCACTTGGCGACGGGGCAAATCGTCCCCTATAGTTGGTTGAGGTGGAATTATCTGGTTGCAAAGCTTATTGATATTTGTTAAAATAATTGAATACGTGATTAGATAAAATTTATATTTGGAATATCTCATATTATGCAAAAAAATGGAGAAAAAAGAGGAAATTGTCGCACTGTTATTGAAAGTAGAAACAGGGATGGCGATAAATTTCGCCCCAGTGACTGGATTGAGCGGATATCATCGCAGATCGCACAGTATGGCAGGGGCAGGAGCCTGAGTTATCGTGACTGCGCACGCCCACGCATTATTAATGGTGAGAAGTGCCTGGTTATTGAGCAACGACTAAGTGTGAGAGACCCGGATGCCTACGCTTTTGTTAAAGAGTTTGCAGACACAAATAATCTAAAGATTAGAGAGGAGTGCCCGGACCCAAAAGAGGGCTGAGCTCCTAGCTTGATTTTTCCTTGATCTCTTCAAGCTCTTTGCAATCGATGCAGAGAGTTGCTGTTGGGCGTGCCTCCAGCCGTTTAATGCCGATCTCGATGCCACAGGATTCACAGTAACCATACTCGTCACCATCCAGTTCATGGAGAGTTTTATCGATTTTTCTGATCAGTTTGCGTTCGCGGTCACGGGTTCTCAGCTCCAGGGAGAACTCCTCCTCCAGAGTGGCTCTATCGCTCGGATCAGGGAGATTGGCGGTCTCATCCTGCATATGGTGAACAGTCCGATCAACCTCTTCCATTAACTGATGTTTCCAGGCCAGAAGTACCTCTTCAAAGTGGTGCTTCTGGTTGTCGTTCATGTACTCCTCACCCCTCTTGGGCTTGTAAGGTTTGATGCCTCCGACTAGCAGAGTGGACTGCTTCTTTTTCTTTGCGGCCATGCCGTTAATGCTCCTGACAGTATGAGAAAAGAGCGCATTGATACCAGATTGAATTCATTCTGGCAACCTAAATGTGCTAATTCAAAACCAAGAGAGGATATTGCAGAGTAGTTTCCTGATCTCCTCTCCATGAGATAATGGTCGAGTATGATATCACGATGGTGATGAAAACAGGTGTTTCTCCAATGGTAAATGAATAGGAAAAAGCAGGTAATGAAAGCGATAATTTTTGATGTTGATGGAACCTTGGCAGACACAGAGAGAGATGGGCATCGGGTTGCTTTTAACAGGGCATTTGTTGGTGCCGGACTTGACTGGGTTTGGAGTGAGGAGATGTATGGAAGGCTTCTGGCTGTTACTGGTGGAAAGGAGCGAATCAAACATTACATTGAGTTGGAGGATCCTCAATATCCGGCTGTGAATGATTTGGGTGAGTGGATTGCGACTCTTCATGCAGCAAAAACAGAACACTTTGTCTCTCTATTGAAGTCTGGCGAGATCCCTTTGCGCAGTGGTGTTCATAGAGTGTTGGCAGAGGCACATGATGCTGGGATTGTTCTCGCAATTGCCACCACCACAACCCCGCAAAATGTATCTGCACTGTTGGAGCATGCCATGTTTCCTGGGGCTGAGTCATGGTTTCAGGTTATTGGTGCGGGTGATGTTGTACCCAACAAGAAACCGGCATCTGATATATATGATTATGTGCTGGAGCAGCTGGGAGTTACTGCTGCTGAATGTATCGCCCTGGAGGATTCTCATAATGGACTTAGATCCTCACTTGGTGCAGGGTTGAAAACTATTGTGACCGTTAATGGTTATACCGAGGCAGAGGACTTTTCTGGTGCCGCACTGGTTCTGGATCAGATGGGTGAGTTGAATTCCCCATGTCATGTGTTGCAGGGAGATGGGGATGAAAAATCGATGCTCGATCTGGAGTGGATCAAGTCGGTATGGAGTAAATGAGCTCTTATTCAAGTGATCGAGTAGAAAAAATTGAGCCATTTTATGTGATGGAGCTGTTGGCGCGTGCGCGTGAGTTGGAGGGTAGTGGTAAATCAATAGTCCACATGGAGGTTGGGGAGCCTGATTTTGACACCCCGGCGCCTATTGTCAGCGCTGGAATTGAGGCGCTCAATAGAGGTCGCCACCATTACACCCCGGCTCTGGGTTTGCCTGAATTAAGAGAGAAAATTGCGGCACACTACAATAGTGCCTATGGCAAAAAAGTTTCATCTGCACTGATCGCAATAACTCCAGGCTCGTCAGGGGCTCTACAACTCTTGGTGGCTCTTCTGGTTAATCCTGGTGATGAGGTGTTGATGGCTGACCCCGGATACCCCTGTAACCGTCATTTCGTGCGGATATTTGAAGGGGTGACAGTGTCAGTGCCTGTTGAGGCTACCACCAGATTTCAGTTAACCGCGGAGTTGGTGGACCAATACTGGAGCGAGAAGAGCAAAGTAGTGATGATCTCCTCTCCATCTAATCCAACTGGTAGTGTTATCGAAAGAGATGAGTTGCAAAAGATTGCTGCACTTGTGGATGAGCGCGGCGGGGTTCTGGTTGTAGATGAGATCTATCAGGGATTAATTTATGACAGACCGGGATCTACAGCCATAGGCCTTCCCGGAAGGGTCTTTGTGGTAAACAGTTTTTCCAAATATTACGGGATGACAGGGTGGCGTCTGGGGTGGTTGGTTGCCCCAGACATGGAGGCAATCAGTGGGCTTGATCGGTTGTCACAAAATCTGTTTCTGGCTCCATCAACCCCATCACAGTATGCGGCACTTGTGGCGTTTGGTGAGGAAACTGATAGTGTGCTACGGGAGCGGTGTAATCGTTTTAGACAGCGCCGGGATTTCCTCTATGTTGCCCTATTGGAGCTTGGATTCAAGATAGATAGAGTGCCTGATGGGGCTTTTTACCTGTATGCCGACTGTAGTGACCTCTCATCCGACAGTAGCAGTTTTGCCACTGCTCTGCTAGAGCAGGCCGGTGTTGCCATCACTCCTGGAAAAGATTTTACAGTCAGAGACCCGCGACGGTGGGTACGATTCGCCTATACCACCTCAATGGATCAGCTACAGCTTGGTGTAGAGCGGATAAAAAGTTTTCTACTAACTCAAGCAAGGGAGCTCTAATGGGCGCACAAATAACACTGCAGCAGTTTCGTGGGCTACAGTTACCTGTGGTTCTGCATAGGGCGGGACAGATAGTTGGTGTTACTGGCGTGCTCTACTGGTTTTGGTGGGTGTTTATAGAGAAGGGTTTTTTACAGACCTTGCTGTCGGATAGTTTGGAGATGCAGGTGATTTTGTTGGGGTTACCTCTTGCGTTAATACTGCCGGCTATATATTACGCTGCTGTTTTTGTTCTGTTGCGAGTGCTGTTCTGGTTGTTGATAGGGGGGGAGTTGGCAGAAGATTCTGTTACAGATGAAGAGTAGGAAGCACTGCAGCACCGTAGGCGGCCTCTGTATGTGTTGCAGCTGATACTGGCACCCCAATCTGTTGCTGGCGTAGAAGTTGCCACTTATGATTGTCTGCACCGCCACCAGAGGTAACAATGCGACTGGGGAATGGTGCTCCAAGTGTGTGCATCTTCAGGTAGCCCTGTTTTTCTATTGCAGTCATCCCCTCCAGGATTCCCTGAAAAAATAGTTTGTCATCATTTGGTCGTGGCGTTAGCCGTGGCCTGAGGTCTGGATCAGATATGGGAAAGCGTTCTCCAGTAGAGGAGAGTGGGTAGTAGTCTAGTCCAGTTGGTTGGTCCGGTATGATGTCGTGACTTAGCTGTTCTATCTGTTGTGTGGAGAAGTAGTCAAGCAGAATACCTGTCCCGGCATTAGAGGCCCCACTAACAAGCCATTTGTCTCCAAAGCGGTGGCTGTATATCCCATCATCTGGAGAAAAAATAGGGGTTGATGATACAACCTTGAGTACTGTTGTAGTTCCCAGTGAGGTGACAGCATCGCCTATTGCATTGGCACCAGCTGCAATAGTGGCGGCAATGCTGTCGGTGGTGCCTGTGCAGACTTGAATACTCTCTTGCCTCTCTGTTGGTATACCCCACTCAGTAGCTAGCTCACTATTCAGGGTGGCATATGGAGTGCCAGGAGGAGAAACTTCAGGAAGTATGCCTGCCGGAAGACCAAGATTATCAATCCATGTTGGCCAGCCACGATTCATTGGGTCGTAGCCCATTTTAAGTGTATTGTTTTCATCGCTTTGGCCAAATACTCCTCCAAGCCTGTTGCTGATCCAGTCGGCCTGATGGAGAGCAAGCAGGCCGCTTGAGTAGTCAATGCCCTTGTTGTTATCTAATAGCCAGAGAAGTTTTGCAAGCGAGGATGATGCCCCATGTGCACCACTCTGAGTGGGCGCAAGTTGTGCAATCTGTGAGGCCTCTGTTGTAGCTCGATGGTCATCGTACATTAGGGCGGTGGTTAGAGGTGTGCCGTGACTGTTTGATAGTAGAAGGGTTGAGGATGTTCCATCTACGGTAATTGTCTCCACCATTTCTGACGAAAGTGTAGATATGAGTTTGCCAATAATCCCTATTGTGGTCTGCCACCAATCCTCCGGGTTTTGTTCAGACCACCCATCGTGCTGTTTACTGGATGGTGGCAGTGCAGCTCTCTCCTCTGTGAGAGTGCTGCCCTCGGAGTCTACAGCAATGGCCCGGCATCCGGATGTGCCCAGATCCACTCCTATATGGATTGTCATAGGGAATAAGGTATCAGGAGGCAGCCGGTGTTGATCCTGGAAGTTGGACGACAGGGGCAGGAGTCCAGCCAGGGGATTGATGTTCTGCAACAACTGTTGTGTATACCCCACCACGAACATTGAAGATAGCAGTTAGACGCATGAATCTGGGGATGGTTGCCGCTACCAGATCAGACAGTATCTGATTGGTAACTGCCTCATGAAACGCCCCTTTGTCACGATATGACCAGACGTACATTTTGAATGATTTGAGCTCAACACAGAGTTGATCCGGAACATATTCCAGCTCCAGAGTTGCGAAGTCAGGTTGCCCGGTTTTTGGGCAGAGGCAGGTGAATTCCGGGGTCTGAATACGTATTGTGTAATCACGTTCAGGGGTGGGACTTTCAAAGGTCTCCAATTCTTCACTTGGTTTGCTGGGCATCTCTATCTCTTCCTGTTGATATACTCAATAAATCAATTAGATATATAACATGCCTAATGTGATTTCATTGATGGTTAATTGTTGGTTTGGATGCTATTATACGACACAATCCTGAGCAGTTCAGATGCTCATTTTTTACTACCATGCAGACAGCGTGTCTGCCTGTCGGATATAGCGAGGATATGCGACTTAAAACCCTGAAACTTGCTGGATTTAAATCTTTTGTAGATCCAACATCAGTACCCTTCCCCAGTAACCTGGTTGGGGTTATTGGCCCAAACGGTTGTGGTAAATCAAACATCATTGACGCAGTACGCTGGGTTATGGGAGAGAGCTCAGCCAAGCAGCTGCGTGGTGATTCCATGGCTGATGTTATCTTTAACGGTTCCAGTGCACGCAAGCCGGTTGGTCACGCCTCTGTAGAGTTGGTGTTCGACAATGCTGCAGGTACGCTACAGGGGCAGTACGCCAGCTTTAGCGAGATCTCCGTCAAGCGCAAGGCATCCAGAGATGGCAAATCAACCTATTACCTGAATGGAACAAAGTGTCGGCGGCGGGATATCATGGATATCTTCCTGGGAACAGGGCTGGGTCCACGTAGTTACGCCATTATCGAGCAGGGAATGATCTCCCGTTTTGTAGAGGCTAAACCGGATGATCTGCGGGTGTTGATCGAGGAGGCAGCAGGGATCTCCAAATATAAAGAGCGTCGCCGAGAGACCGCGACTCGCATGCGACATACTCGTGAGAACCTTGACCGCATAAATGATCTTCGTGAAGAGTTGGGCAAGCAGCTACGACGTCTGGAACGCCAGTCGCGTGTTGCTAAGCGTTACCGTCTGCTTAAGGAAGATGAGCGCTTAATGCAGGCACAATTGCTTGCATTGCGCTGGCAAGAGTATGACCAGAAGGCGGCAGAGCAGGGACAGAAAATCCGTCAGGCAGAACTCTCTGTACAGGAACGTCTGGCACAGCAGCGTTCCATAGAGACAGAGCTTGAGAAAGGACGTCAGGGTCATACAGAGGCCAATGAGTCTTTCAATGAGGTGCAGGGACGTTTTTATGCTGCCGGAGCAGAGATTGCCAGAACGGAGCAAAACCTAAAGGGATTACAGGAGCGACGTAACCAGCTTGCTGAGGATCTGCAAAAAGCAGAGAGCGCATGGCATGAGGCCAACGCGATGATGAAGGCAGATCAACAGCGTATTGTTGAGCTGGAAGAGTCACTATTGCAGGATGAGCCGGAGCTGATAAAGCTGCAAGAGGAGGATCATATCCTCGCGTCACACTGGGAGGATGCGGAACATGCATGGCATGAGTGGCAGTCAGAGCTAGAGGATTTTAATCGCTCAGCCAATGACCCCAAACGTGATACGGAGATTACCCGTTCACGCATTGAGCAGTTGGAGCGTCAGCAGCAGAATAGTAAACGTCAGCAGCAACGCCTGCAGGAAGAGCAACAGAGGCTGCCTGCTATTGATTCTGCTGAGCTTGAAAAATTACAGCATGAGTTAAGGCGGAGCGAGTCGGAGATGGAGCTGGCACGTGACAATAATCACAGTATGCGTGCAGCTATTGCAGTGCAACGTGAGGAAAATCGTCAAGTGGCAGACCGCCTTGATATACAGCGCGGTGAACTGCAGCGGCTCAATGGACGATTAACCTCACTGGAGGCACTGCAGCAGGATGCGCTGGGGCGTGAGAAGAGTAGTGTTCAATCATGGTTGAGTCAAAGTGATGTTGCGGCAGATGCCCCACGTCTGGCTGAGATGCTTGATGTGACCACAGGCTGGGAGAAGGCTGTAGAGATGGCTCTTGGCCCATATCTTGAGGCGGTCTCAGTTAGTGATGACAGGTATCTGCTGGAAAGCGCATCACAACTTAAGAGAGGTGAGGTCAGTTTTGTTTCAAGCGATGTAGCAATACAATCAGCAGCAGTGATAGAGCTTGAAGGAGCAACCCCGTTAACCACTTTGGTGGAGTCAGATGCGGTAATCGCGCCGTTGCTACAGGGCATATACGCAGTCGAGACCTTGCAGCAGGCACTTCAGCTAAGGCCACAACTAGAGCAGGGCATGTCGCTGGTAACCAGAGATGGACTCTGGATTGGTAGTGGTTGGTCTCAGGTAGTTAGAGAAGATGACCGGGAGGATGGCCTGCTACAGAGAGGACAGAGTATTCGGGATCTCAAACAGCAGCAACAACAACTTGTGTCTGAACTGGAATCATTGGAATTGACTCTGCTTGAGGGGCGTAGTGAGCAGAAGGATCAGGAGCAGAAACAGGAGCAGCAGCAAAGTAATCTGGATCAACAGGCTGCTCATATCTCCTCACAGAAAGCAGAATTAAGTGGCAAGTTGGCTAGGCAGGAGCAGGCTAACCATCGCAGGGTAAGTATCGAGGAAGAGCTGTTGCAGGCCGATGAGGATATTCAGCAGGCAGAGTCTGGAATTCATGAATCTGGATTGCGTCTTGAGATTGCACTGGCCGCAATGGAAGAGAGTGAGACACAACGTCAACAGATGGAGTCAAGAAGGGCGGCACTACGTGAGGCCATGGATGACTCAAGAGGTCAGGCACGCGAAAAAAGAGATCAGTTGCATCGTCTGACTGTGCAGGTAGAGTCATCCAGAACCCGTCTGGAATCTACCCGTAGTGGCCTGGTGCGTATGGAAGAGCAGCTAGCCTCAGGGGAGAAGAGAAGGCAGGAGCTCACACAGTCCAGAGAAGAGATGAAAGCTCCAATTGGAGCACTTAAGGAGGAGCTTGAGGAGCACTTGGCTAAACAGCTGGTGGTTGAGAATGAGTTGGCTGATGCACGTCGCCAGCTGGAAGAGATTGAACATCAATTACGTGAACTTGATGGTACACGGATGGAGGCTGAGAAGGATGTGCAAGATCTCCGTTCAGTCCACGAAAAGCTTTTACTTGAGGGGGAAGAGGTCAGGGTGCGTTGCCAGACCCTGGATGAGCAGCTGCAGGAGAGTGGTTATGAGAGAAAGCCACTACTGGATGAAATGCCGGAGGAGGCAACAGCAGAGCAGTGGCAGGAGGATGTGGATGAGATGGCACGCAAGATTCAGCGTCTCGGCCCTATAAACCTGGCTGCAATTGAGGAGTACCAGACAGAGTCAGAGCGCAAGGAGTATCTTGATCAGCAGAATGATGATCTGGTGGAGGCACTTCAGACCCTTGAAAACGCCATTGGAAAAATAGATCGGGAGACCCGCAGCCGTTTCAGAGACACCTTTGAGAAGATTAATGATGGGCTGAAAAATAACTTCCCCAAACTGTTTGGTGGGGGACGTGCCCATCTGGAGATGACGGGAGATGATCTACTTGATACCGGTGTGACCATTATGGCTCAGCCACCCGGCAAGAGAAATAGTACTATCCATCTGCTCTCCGGTGGAGAGAAGGCGCTAACAGCAGTGGCGCTAGTGTTCTCGATCTTTGATCTTAATCCGGCACCTTTCTGTATGCTTGATGAGGTGGATGCCCCACTGGATGAGGCCAATGTTGGACGTTTCTGTAACATGGTCAAGCATATGTCTGAGCGGGTCCAGTTTATCTTTATCACCCATAACAAGGCGACTATGGAGATTTCTGATCAGCTCTCAGGTGTAACCATGCATGAGCCAGGGGTATCCAGAATGGTGGCAGTGGATATGGAAGAGGCGCAGGCGCTGGCAGCAAGTTAATCGACAATGGGACTACTAACTAAAATAAAAACCATATTGGATAAGAGGGATACTCCACGTCCATCCGATCAAAACCATGATGAACCAATTGATCTAGGGGAGTGGAGTTTTGATAACGAACACGACCTGGAGCTTGATGATATTGATCTGGCGGATAGCAGTAGAGAGCCAGTAGATGAGCTGTCTCAAGATGGTGGTATGCCAGAGTCAGTTGATGATGTTTATGTGGGTGACTCTACAGAAGAGATCGGTCTGGCTGTAACCTTGACTGTCATGGCCAAAGAGGACGACCATTTTGAGGGAGGGGATCTGTTACGGGAATTTACTGCAGCAGGGTTGGAGATGGGAAAAGAGGGACTCTACCACTCATATTTCGCAGACTCATCACGAGGACGATCTTCCGGGCAACAGGAGGCACCACTGTTTACTGTAAGTAATGTACTGGCTCCCGGAGTATTTGATCAACAACAGATCATGAATCTCAGAACCACAGGAATAGCCCTGTTTTTCCAGTTGCCAGGTGAGCATTCTGGCAAACAGGCGTTTGAGAAGATGGCTGAGACAGCGCATAAACTGGCTGTGGGTCTTGGGGGGCAGGTTTGTGATGAGGAGAGAAAGCCGCTGACTCCTCACTCCCTGCAACAACTGCGGGATCAGGTTTACGAATTTGAGTACAACCAGGAGCTGGAGAGTCGCAGGGCCGCCATTGAGCAGCCAAAATAGAGATGAGTGGACAATCTCTTTTGCCTGTAGCTCGTGCTCAGGAGTTGCGTGACCAGCTCAATTATCATAATCACCGTTACTATACCCTCGACTCTCCGGAGATTCTGGATTCAGAGTACGATGCCCTGTTTCGAGAACTGCAGGAGCTGGAGCAGCTTCATCCTGAGCTGAAGAGGGATGACTCTCCAACCAGCAGGGTTGGTGGAGAGATACTGTCGACATTTCAATCGGTAGATCATGAGATTCCAATGGCATCATTGGATAACGCCTTTGAGCGCTTAGAGATGGATGATTTCGAGCGTAGAATTATTGAGCGCAGTGGGATAGAGCAGATAGAGTATGCAGTTGAGCCGAAACTGGATGGACTTGCACTGAGTCTTCTTTACGAAAATGGTCTGCTTGTACGTGGTGCAACACGGGGGGATGGCAGAACAGGTGAGGATGTCACTGCCAATATACGCACTATTGCATCAATTCCACTGAGATTGCATGGCGACAGTGTCCCGGAGCGTCTTGAGGTGCGTGGAGAGGTATTTATCTCTATAGATGGTTTCAGGAAGTTGAATCAGGCTCAGAGTGAAGCCGGAGAGAAGCTGTTTGCAAACCCCAGAAATGCCGCCGCCGGTAGTTTGCGTCAACTGGATTCATCAGTTACTGCAAAGCGCCCGCTCTCTTTTATCAGTTATGGTGTTGGTGTTAAGCAGGGGGGGGGAGAGGCAGAGAGCTATCAACAGTTGCTGAAACAACTATCATCATGGGGAATTCCAGTATCAACCGAGGCACGCTTGGTAAGTGGGGTGGATGGTTGCGCGGAGGTTTATGATGACATTCTCTCCAGAAGAGAGTCATTGCCATATGAGATTGATGGAGTGGTATTCAAGATCAATTCATTCCAACTGCAACAGCAGATGGGGTTCACCTCACGTGCCCCACGTTGGGCAATTGCATGGAAGTTTCCTGCAGAGGAGGCAACCACACAACTACTCTCAATTGATCTGCAGGTTGGTCGTACCGGGGCATTAACACCGGTGGCGCGACTCTTGCCAGTAGATGTTGGTGGGGTGACCGTCTCCAACGCAACCCTCCATAATGAGGATGAGGTGCATCGTAAGGATGTCAGGGTGGGAGATACAGTTGTGGTCCGACGTGCTGGAGATGTTATTCCAGAGGTGGTGAGAACTATTTTGGAGAAACGGCCACAACAGACATGGAAGTGGGAGATGCCAGAGCATTGCCCGGTATGTGGATCGGAGGTGTTGCGTGAGGTGGACAAGAGTGCGAGCCGCTGTAGCGGAGGACTCTTCTGTCCAGCTCAGCGCAAGGAGGCAATATGGCATTTTGCCTCTCGTAAAGGGCTCGATATTGAGGGGCTGGGTGGAAAACTTATCGATCAGTTGGTAGATGAGAAGATAGTGGAGACGCCAGCTGATCTGTTTACCATCAAATCAGAACAAATCTCCTCATTGGAGAGGATGGGAGCCAAATCTGCCGAGAACCTTGTGGGATCACTTAAGAGAAGCAGAAAAACCACGCTGCCACGTCTGCTCTTTGCGTTGGGGATACCAGAGGTTGGAGAGGCGACATCTCGTTCTCTTGTGCTCAATTTTGGTGATCTGCAACCAATCATGGATGCAACCGCTGATGATCTGCAGAAGGTGGATGATGTTGGTCCTGTTGTGGCACAAAATATAGTCACCTTTTTTCATCAAAACCATAATCGTGAGGTCATTGACAAGCTATTGCAGGCTGGCATTGTCTGGGATGTGAGTTTACCAAATGAAGAGTCACCTCAGCCGCTGCTTGGGAAAAATTATGTTATTACTGGCACACTGCAACAGATGAAGCGTGCCGAGGCCAAAGAGAGACTGCAGGGGTTGGGGGCAAAGGTCTCCGGATCAGTCTCAAAAAAAACGACAGCACTTATTTGTGGAACAGAACCGGGTTCCAAGCGGGATAAAGCGGAATTACTTGGGGTTCCTGTTTTGGATGAAGAAGATCTACAGCAGTTACTGCAACAGTAGTGTTATCTGAACAGCTCTACGTAATCTCTGTAGATACATCTATCCATAACGGTAAAAATTCCTGCATCTCTGGCATGTTGGGCAGCCTCTGTATGCACCACCCCCTCCTGTAGCCAGATAGCAGGAATATCCAGAGAGATAACCTTTTCTACAATGGCCGGTACATGCTCTGGTGCACGGAATACATCTACCATATCAATAGGGCCCTGTATCTCATCAAGTGACCCATATACAGTCTCACCAAGAATCTCTCCACCACCTGGGCGCACAGGAATAATGCGAAAGCCATACGCCTGCATGGCTGCAGAGACACGGTGGCTTGGTCTGTTTGGCTGAGAGGAGATTCCCACCACAGCTATGGTGTGGATCTCCCTCAGTTTAGTGTGAATCTGATCAAGTGTTGGGTTACTCAACACTTGCAGGTTTTGATTCCCAGAATTGTATAGGCAGGGCACCAGGACAATAGTCCGGTAGCCAGTGGAACTACTCCAATCCATCCCCAGGCTGGCAGCATTCCAGCAACAGTTGCAGCAATTAATGCAATACCAATTACAATACGTAAAATTCGATCAATACCACCTACATTTTTTGACATTGAAAACTCCTTATAGGATTAAAAGAACAGTGCGTAAGAGTATAGCTTAATTATTTCTATAAGATTTCAGTCCGGCTCCAACAGTTACCCATAAGTACATAGGTATGCGCTCTCAGTCTCCACCTTTAACTGAAAACTCTGGTCGGCCTCAACAATGAATTCATCTCCTTGAGAGAATGTGGTCCATTCATTATTGTCTGGCAGCTTAACAATAAGAGCGCCACTCACCACAGTCATTGTCTCTCTCTGGGTGGTGCCAAATTCATATTCGCCAACAGCCATTACCCCAACAGTAGCGGGCAGGGTTTCAGTCTGAAAAGCAATGGATACCACATTTCCATCAAAATATTGGTTGGTTTTTAGCATAAGAAAATTTCTACCTTGTTACAGATTATTTGATTTGAATACTAAGGGCATGAATCTCGCTCACCATAAGGGAGTCAACCGCATCATAGACCAGCCTGTGTTGCTGAATCAGAGTTTTGTCAGCAAAAAAAGGTGATGAGATATGTATGGTGTAGTGACCGGCACCCCCGGCACTCTTGTGTCCTGCGTGCTCGTCAGAGTTGTCATCAATCTCCAAAAATGTTGGAGAGAGATGTTCACTTAACAGAGAGTGAATGGTCTGAATACGTTCCTCGGCATTCAAGGGAGTACCTTTTTGAAAGGCTTGACGATCACGTTTTGATATACGTTTGCAGCAACATAGGGATCTTTATCTGCCCATTGTTGGGCTGACTCCAGTGATGAAAACTCTGCAACCACAAGGCTACCAGTGAATCCAGCTGGGCCTGGGTCTTCACTATCTATCGCTGGATGAGGTCCGGCAAGGATAAGTCGCCCTTCACTACGTAGCTGTTCCAGACGTTTCAGATGGTCTGGGCGTGCGGCAAGCCGTGCCTCAAGACTGTTGTCACGATCCTGACTGATAATGGCGTATAGCATGAACTCTCCTGTTTTTAGTCTGAGGTTGCCTCTTCAGGCTCTTCCTGGATATGCCTGGTCATATAGAAGGCCTGTGCAATCACAAAGGTAAAGGTTAGCCCCATAACCCCAAAGAGCTTGAAGTTTACCCATATATCCTCACGGGTTTTTTCGTCCATCTCCAGGCCATAATAGAAAGCTACGTATACATTGATAAAACCTACGATAATGAAGAATATCCCCCAGCTCCAGTTAAGTCTGTGCCATATATTATCCGGTAGAGTGACGCTGCTCCCCATCATCCGTTCAGCCAGAGGTTTCTCCCCAATGTGGCTGCTGCCTATAAAGGCTAGTCCAAATGCCCAATTAACCACAGATACCTTCCATTTGATAAAGGCCGCATCCTGAAATATAAGTGTTGCCCCGCCCAATACAGTAATCAGCCCAAGGGTTATAAGGTGCATTTTCTCGACACGGTGATGTCTGATCCAGAAAATAGCTACCTGAATGGCTGATGCGGCAATCGCAACTGACGTGGCAACAAAAATGTCATACATCTTGTAGGCCACAAAAAAGAGGATAACGGGAAAGAGATCAAACAGAAATTTCATTGCAGGAGGGGTAAAATAGCGTCTTTGGAAAGTCCACAATCATACCATACCAAACCATGTTGAATTACGATCTCCATAGCCACTCCACGGTCTCGGATGGAACCCTTACACCCAGTGAGTTAATGCGTCGTGCGCAAGAGAAGGGGGTGGATGTGCTGGCACTGACTGATCATGATGAGGTGGCCGGTTATGGAAAGGCCGTTATTGAATCCAGAAGGCTTGGGCTTAAGCTGTTGGCGGGGGTAGAGATCTCTGTGACCTGGGGGCGACAGACCATCCATATTGTAGGGCTTAATATTGATCCTGACAGTGCAGACCTTGTAAAAGGGTTGAGTCATCTACGCGATTATAGAAAATGGCGTGGTGAGGAGATTGGCCGTCGTCTGGATAAGGCAGGGTTTGTTGATGCCTATAAAGGTGCTTTGAAATATCAGAAAGGGGATCTGCTTACACGCACCCACTATGGTCGTTTCCTGGTAGGTGTCGGGGCGGTAGAGACCATGCAGGATGCATTTAAAAAATATCTGCTGAGGGGTAGGCCAGGATATGTGGGTGGGAAATGGGCCTCCATGGAGGATGCATTGCAGTGGATCCATGATGCAGGTGGGGTGGCGGTGATAGCCCATCCTGCACGTTATGGAATGACCCGTACAAAACTGAGAAGCATGCTGGGTGAGTTTATCGAGTGTGGTGGTGAGGGGTTGGAGGTGGTCTCCAGCAGCCATAATGGAAACGAGATTCATACCATGGCTCAGCATGCGCTTCAATTAGGGTTGGCTGCATCCAGGGGGTCTGATTTTCATAGTCCGGACAATCGTTGGGTTGAGTTGGGTCGTTTGCCGGAACTGCCAAAACAATGTGAACCGATCTGGGAGCGCTGGGGACTGAATTTGAATAGCGAAGTTACAGGGTTGGAAACGGTGACTGGATAGTGGCTACTATTCTGGAAATTCATCCGCTTAATCCACAGCCTAGATTCATTCAACAGGCGGTGGAGGTGATTCATCGTGGCGGGGTTATTGCGTATCCAACTGATTCGAGTTATGCACTTGGATGCCATATCGGAGACAAGCAGGCGATGGATCGGATAAGGCAAATTCGCAAAGTAGGGAGTGATCACAATTTTACTCTGGTCTGCCCCAATTTATCTGACCTTAGTCTCTATGCAAAGGTTGATAACAGCTCATTTCGCCTTATGAAACATGTCATGCCTGGCCCTTATACATTGATCCTTAAGGCGAGTCGTGAGGTGCCCCGTCGTCTGCAACATCCAAAGCGTAAAACCATCGGGCTTCGTGTTCCAGATAATCGGGTTGCGCATGCGCTGATGGAGGCACTTGGAGAGCCACTTATGAGCTCTACATTGATCCCGCCTGGGGAAGAGTTCCCCCTGAATGATCCACATGAAATAGATCAGCGTATGGGGCATGCACTGGATCTTATTATTGATGGCGGACATTGTGGGGTAGAGCCAACAACCGTGGTCAATATGGTAGACGGAATCCCTGAAGTTGTACGGGTGGGTTGTGGTGATCCTGCACCATTTGAGCGATAATCCACCACAATGAATTCGTTCTCAATGATCCAGACAATAGCTATCTGGGTGCTTCCAGTTCTCTTTGCAATTACAGTCCATGAGGTTGCTCATGGCTGGGTGGCAAAACAGTTCGGTGACAAGACAGCAATGATGATGGGGCGGCTAACCCTGAATCCGGTAAAGCATATTGACCCCATGGGGACAGTTCTGGTGCCATTGTTGCTTGTGGTTTTACAGACAGGGTTTGTCTTCGGATGGGCCAAGCCGGTTCCGGTTACAACAGAAAATCTGCGTCATCCAAAACGGGACATGGTCTGGGTGGCACTGGCAGGACCACTATCGAATGGAGTTATGGCGTTACTGTGGCTGCTCGCCATTGTGGTGGGAGTTGCCATACATAGCTCCATGCCACTGGTTTCAGAGCCCCTAATCTATATGGGTCAGGCCGGCATATTGATCAACATTGTGTTGATGGTTCTGAATCTGTTGCCATTGCCACCACTTGATGGGGGCAGAATAGTCACAGGTCTTCTGCCGGGCAGGCTGTCATGGCAGTTCAGTAGAATTGAGCCGTATGGTTTTTTTATCCTGATTGGCCTGTTGGCAACGGGTATCCTTGGGCAGATTATGGGCCCTCTGATCAACGGTATCAGTAACACTCTTTTCTCATTGGCAGGATTTTAATGGACAACTCGACTCCTACTCTACCGACACAATTTCAGCGTGTGGTATCCGGTATGCGCCCTACAGGAAACCTCCATCTGGGGCACTATCATGGAGTACTGAAAAATTGGGTCCACCTGCAGCATGAGTATGAGTGCTTCTTCTTTGTGGCAGATTGGCATGCACTGACCACCCATTATGAAGATCCTGCAGTAATTGAAAAAAGCGTCTGGGAGATGGTGATTGACTGGTTGGCTGCCGGAGTAAACCCAGGTTCTGCCAGAATCTTCATTCAGTCACAGGTGCCAGAGCATGCCGAGCTCCATACACTGTTATCAATGATGACACCGCTGAGTTGGCTAGAGAGGGTTCCAACCTACAAGGATCAACAGGAGAAACTGAAGGAGAAAGATCTCTCCACTTACGGTTTCCTTGGTTACCCACTGTTACAGAGCGCAGATATTCTTGCCTACCGTGCCGGACAGGTTCCGGTTGGAGAGGATCAGGTAGCCCACGTTGAGTTGACTCGTGAGGTGGCACGCCGGTTCAACCATCTATATGGCAAAGAGCCAGGTTTTGAAGAGAAGGCAGAGGCTGCTGCCAAAAAGATGGGGAAGAAGAATGCCAAGCTCTATAGTCGTCTGCGCAGGAGCTTCCAGGAAGAGGGTGACCATGAGGCATTGGAGACCGCGCGTGCACTGCTGGAGTCTCAGCAGAATATAACTGTCGGGGACAGAGAGCGTCTTTTCGGATATCTGGAGGGTGGAGGCAAGATCATCCTGCCAGAACCGCAGGCCCTATTGACCAAGGCATCAAAGATGCCAGGGCTTGATGGGCAGAAGATGTCCAAGTCATACAACAACACCATCTCTCTTAGAGAGGATCCAGCAGAGGCCGAGAAAAAGATCCGTACCATGCCGACAGATCCTGCCCGGGTTAGGCTTACCGATCCTGGTGATCCTGCAAAATGCCCAGTCTGGGATTTTCACCAGATCTATACATCTGAAAGTGACCGTAAAGAGCTGGCCGAAGGGTGTCGTACAGCATCTATCGGATGCCTGGATTGTAAACAGTCTGTGGTTGATGGGGTGCTAAAGGAGCTGGTTCCAATGCGTGAGCGCGCAGAGAAGTTTACCGAGGAGCCAAACCTGGTAAAAAACATTATTGAAGAGGGTGGTGAACTGGCCCGAGAGGAGGCCAGACGGACCATGGTTGAGGTTCGTCAGGCAATGGGTCTGGTATATTAGTGGTTAATTGGGGAGGTTGACATGAATCAAGAGCTACCACTGGAAGAGGGTTCAGCAGTTGTTGATCCAGAGCATGAGGAGCTGTTGAGAGGAATTCGGATCTCAGGAGAGGCGTTGCAAGAGCTTCCGAAGGATCTCTATATTCCGCCGGAGGCACTCAAGGTGGTGCTGGAGGCATTTGAGGGGCCGGTTGATCTGCTGCTATACCTGATTCGACGTCAAAATCTGGATGTTTTGAATATCCCCATTGCTGAGGTGACACGTCAGTATATGGAGTATGTGGAGATGATGCGGGCACTCAATCTTGAGATGGCGGCAGAGTATCTGGTTATGGCGGCTATGCTGGCCGAGATCAAATCCAGGATGTTGCTACCTCGTCATGATGAGATTGAGGATGAGGATGATCCACGTGCCGAGTTGATTCGTCGTCTGCAGGAGTATGAGCAACTCAAGAAGGCAGCTGAGGAGTTGAATGAGCTGCCACGAATGGAGAGGGATATAAATTCGGTAGAGATTGCGGCCCCGATTCGTGGTGTACGTCCTCAACCAGATGTACAGATACAGGCACTACTGACGGCATTCAGTGATGTACTGCAGCGAGCAGAACTGTTTAATAGTCACCATGTACAGCGCGAGCCGCTCTCTATTCGTGAACGCATGAGCAGTGTTCTGGTGCTGCTTGAAGAGGGGGCGGAATTTATTGAATTTGGCTCCCTGTTTCAGGTTGAGGAGGGGCGAGCTGGGGTGGTGATAACACTGATGGCAATTCTTGAGTTGATCAAGGAGTCATTGATTGGTGTGGTACAGAATGACCCCTATGGGCCAATCTATATTCGCTCACCAAATGAGAAATCGATGGAAAGTGGAGAGGAGCAATAATGGATATGAGTCTAAAAAATATTGTAGAGGCTGCACTGATGGCATCAGGAAAGCCTCTGAGCATAAAGGTGTTGCGTTCACTTTTTGAGGAGGGGGCGGAGCCTGAGAGAAAAGAGATTGTTGAGGTATTGAGAGAGTTACAGAGTGAAAGTGAAGGGCGTGGTTATGAGATTATTGAGGTTGCCAGTGGCTGGAGAATGCAGGTCAGACAGGATCTATCCACCTGGATAAACCGTCTATGGGAAGAGAAACCGGCACGTTATTCGCGCGCATTGCTGGAGACAATGTCATTGATTGCATACCGCCAACCAATTACCAGAGGTGAGATTGAGGAGATTCGTGGGGTAGCGGTTAGCACCAACATAATGAAGACTCTGCAAGAGAGAGAGTGGGTTCGCCTGCTGGGTCATAAGGATGTTCCGGGGCGTCCTGCAATGTATGGAACAACACGAAAGTTTCTTGACTACTTTGGGTTGAGAACACTGGAAGAGCTCCCAACCCTGATGGAACTGAAAGAGCTTGGTGCCATGAATGGTGAATTTGAACTGGAGCAGGAGGAGCCGGAGATGGGGGGTGATGGTGATGACTCATCAAGAGCGGATCTCAGGCTAGTTGTAAACGAGAGTAGCAAATAGTGACAGAGCAGGAGTCTGATAAGCCAGTAGGAGAGCGTCTGCAGAAAGTTATGGCACGTGCTGGACTTGGCTCACGTCGTCAGGTTGAGAGGTGGATGAAGGAGGGTAAGATCCAGGTAAATCGCAAGCCCGCCATCCTTGGCATCAGAGTAACCTCAAATGATGAGATTCGTCTGAATGGCGAGCAGGTTCATCCATTTACAAAAGGTGGTGCAGGCAACAAAAGCAGGGTGATTCTCTATCATAAACCAGCTGGCCAGATGACTACCCGCAGTGATCCAGAGGGGCGAGACACTGTATTTAATCACCTCCCCAAGATACGTGGTGCACGCTGGATCTCGGTTGGACGACTGGACTACAACACATCTGGTCTTCTGCTCTTTACCACTGATGGCGATCTTGCCAATCGTCTGATGCACCCATCTGCAGAGGTGGAGCGAGAGTATGCGGTGCGTACTCTGGGAGAGGCAACTGATGAGCAACTGGACCAGTTGATCAAGGGGGTTGATCTTGAGGATGGAGTGGCCAGGTTCTCTGATATCGTGGACTCGGGTGGACAGGGTGTTAATCACTGGTACCACGTAGTACTGCAGGAGGGACGTAACCGCGAGGTGAGAAGAATGTGGGAGTCTGTGGGGCTGACCGTAAGTCGTCTTATGAGAGTTCGCTATGGCCCCATTATTCTTGGCAAGCAGGTTCGTGTTGGCAAGAATCGTGAGCTTGGCAAGGAGGAGATTAGAGAACTGAGATATGTGGCAGGGCTTGAGAGCAGAATAATCGAGCCATCATCACAAGATGGGCGCGAAAACTAGTCCACGTCAGCTATTCAGGCAACTCTATAACCTTTATGGCCCCCAGAGTTGGTGGCCGGCAGAGAGTCCATTTGAGGTTATGGTGGGGGCAATCCTTACTCAAAATACAGCATGGGAGCGGGTTGAGAGTGCAATTGAGAACCTGCGGGCAAACAACCTGTTATCTGCTGACGCAATTATCTCTACACCACAACCAGAGCTTGCGGAACTGATCCGTCCATCTGGTTACTTCAACCTAAAAGCCAAGCGTCTGCACGGTTACTGTAGTTGGTACGTTGAGAATAAAAAATATCTATGGGATATGGATAGTGAACAACTTCGAGAGGAGTTGTTAAAGATCAACGGAGTAGGTCCAGAGACTGCGGATGATATCTTGCTCTATGCATTTGAGCGGCCGGTTTTTGTGGTTGATGCCTACACCAGAAGAATATTTCAGCGAGTAGAGATGATGCACGGTAATGAGTCATATGACGAGATTCGTCATATGGTTGAGCATGATTTTTCTACCAGCAATAATGCAGATAGAGTGAAGCAGTTTAATGAATTTCACGCCTTGATAGTGGAACATGCCAAGCGATATTGTCGCAAGCGGCCACTATGTGATGAGTGTCAACTGATCTGTAATTTCTCGCATCATAATGAATAGCTAAAATACGTGTTTCTACGTATGTACAAAAAAGAGCCAAAAGATCATCATTAATCATCCTCATAGGAACAATTGGTGTGGATGCAATGAATTATCAGAAGAGTTATAACTGGCTACCAACTATCGGCACCATGACCGCAGTTGTCATTGTCGAGACTGAAAAGATCTCCATGGCATCGCGCAACAAAATATCACACAATAAAAACGAGAAAAGAGATCAGGCTCATCAACACTCCTGGTCATTGGCCTCTCTGTTTTGTGTCTCTTAATAGGGCCGTTATACTTTCTCCCATAAGTTAACGACTCCTCCTGGTGACCAGCACATCGTAATGATGTGCTGGTTTTTTTTGTCCTAAAAATCATATCCTGGTATTCAAGAAGTCACAGCCCTAGTTATAGATAGGCATTACGTTAAGGCCATTCTCCTTGTTGCAATCACACTCTGACCTATAGATATACCTTGATCATTGGAGGGGAATTTTTCTGATGACAGAATAACCAGGCCACTCTCTTTGAGTCTGTTACTGGTTTCCTCCAGCAGTAATCTGTTCTGAAATACACCACCACTCAGGATAATGGTATTTATGTTGTATTTTCCACATAGTCTCGTTGCGGTCTCTGTAATGGATGCAATCAAACCATGATGAAATCTGGCAGCAATGATCTCTTTCGCAATGTTATGCTCCAGATCATTAATTAATTCTCTCCATAATGGTTCCCACCCAATAGTGATTTGATTCTCTGATTCAAGAAGTTGGATGGAATAACCATTACCACGTTGTTCATGAAATAGATTGGTTGCAAGAGATTCAAGTTCAATGGCTGCTTCTGCCTCAAAGCTTATGGTCTCTCTGCAAAGACCTATTGCTGCGGCTACTGCATCAATCAGGCGTCCGCACGATGAGGCTTGAGGTGTGTTGATGCCGCCGGCTATCATCATATTAAGTGTGGTTAGTGGTTTTGTTTGGAGATATTTCACCAATTCCAGGTTAGGAAATTGTTGTTCTAGTTGATCCCACCCTATAGTAGCTGCCAGGTGGGCATAACTATTTCTCCATGGCTCTTTTGTGGCCTGCACACCACCTGGCATGGCTGTAGGGACAATATGCCCCACTCTCTGGTATTCAGCGTAGTCTGCTGTCAGGAACTCCCCTCCCCATAGCTGACCACCCTCCCCATATCCCAAGCCATCCATGACAATTCCCAGTACAGGGTCTGCATTAAATGGCATTCCATGTTCTACCATGCATGCAGCAATGTGGGCATGATGATGTTGAACCTCAATTAGCGGAATTTCCTGTTGTTTTGCCCAGCTTCTGCCAAGTTGTGTTGATAGATAATTGGGGTGACCATCCACTACAATAACGTCTGGATTGTGGTCATACAGGTTTTGATATAGGTGAATGCTATCTTGGTATGCCATGAATGTTGAGGCATTTTCCAGATCTCCAATGTATTGTGAAAGGATTATTTTGTTTGCGTTCAAGAGGGCAAAGCTATTTTTCAACTCTCCGCCCATGGCTAGAACAGATTGACAGCTGGTGAAACCATCTGGCACAACAATAGATTTTGGTGCCATTCCACGACCGTAACGCAGGGTTCTAACTTTTCCTCCCATCCACTGCACAACAGAGTCATCCACTCGATTAATGATATCCCTGTCATGCAGTAACCAGTAATCTGCAATACCTGAGAGTGAAGTTCTAGCCTCTTGGTTGCTGATGCACTGAGGCTCATTGGAGCGATTACCTGAGGTTAGTACAATGGGAGATTCCAGCTGCTGCATTAGCAGGTGGTGGAGTGGGGTGTATGGAAGCATGACACCAATAGTTTGCTGTATTGGAGAGATTGATGGCGCCAGTGTTTCCCCTTGTTGATTCAAGATTACTATAGGAGCCGCATGGCTCTTGAGAGCCTTCTCCTCCTGCGGAGAGATAGTCGTGTATTTAGAGGCCATATCACAATCTCTGGCCATTACTGCAAAGGCCTTGCGCATACGATGTTTGCGGATTCGCAGTCTTGTAACGGCCTCTTCGTTGGTTGCATCACATGCCAGATGAATTCCGCCAATCCCCTTGATGGCTAGAATCTTTCCGTTTCGAATCAGTTCTGCCGCATATGCTATTTGATCAGTCCCGTCTCTTTCGCTTATTGGATAGTTGCCAGATTCATCCTCCAACCAGAGTTTTGGTCCACATATACTGCAGCAGTTAGGTTGGGCGTGAAATCGCCTGTCTGCAGGGTTGTCGTACTCCTGTTGGCATGAGTCACACATGGTAAATGAAGCCATGGATGTGTTGATGCGATCATATGGAATAGTCTTGATGATTGAGAGGCGAGGACCGCAGTGTGTGCAGTTGGTGAAAGGGTAGCGGTAGCGACGATTGTTCGGATCCATGATCTCGTCGATACAGTGCTTGCAGCTAGCAGCATCAACGGAAACAGTTGTAGTAGCAGAGCCACTTCTACTTTTGGCAATTGTGAATTGCTCCGGCGGATCTATTGTCAGAGGAGTCGAATGAATATGTTGGATGATGGCGAGTGGTGGAGGATGATCCTGTAGTTGTTGTAAAAAATTATCAATCAGGACCTCATCCCCCCATATCTGGATGACAACTCCAGCAGAATCATTCCATACTGAACCGACTAGCTGATGTTCTCTGGCAATTCTCCATACTGTAGGTCTGAAGCCTACTCCCTGAACAGTTCCATCTATACGGATGGAGCGACCAATCTCGGTAGCATTGTCACCCATCTGGTTTTATCCCTGGATTTACTCTTCGGTGGATTGCCAAGGTTACTGGTGTGCGTGATTTATGTACCTTATGGATAAAGTTATAGCGTGCAATATGGTAGCTTGGATCAAATCCATAAAAGTTTAGACGCATCTTATCCAGCTCCTCTTCTCTATATGAAGCTAGTGGACGTATCGTCTCATCCTTCTCCCTGCGAGCATTTTTTTCCTCCAATTGCCTGTTGAAATCATCGTGGTTTATAAGCTTGAGCGCTCTTGTTATGGTCTCTTCAACAAATTGATCTCTATCATTACCATATAGATTATCTACCAGCCCTAGCCTGTTAGCCTCTCTAACACCCATAGGTAGGCGTTGGCTCATGATGCTGTCAGCATTATTGGTTCCAGCGTAGCGTGGCAGAAGATAACTCCAATACTCTGACCCATAAAGATTGCCCATATCCTTGTAGTGTGGATTTAGAACAACTCCAGTTCTGGCCCAAAGCAAATCTGCAGCACGGGCAAGGAATACACCACCGGCCCCAGCGTTTCCTTGTAGTGCACTTATCGTAATCTGTCTCTCTGTCTGCATGATTTCCAGAGCAAGGTCATCCATTGCATTAATATTCTCCCATGACTCATCTGCTGGACTATCAGCTGCTTCGATACGGTTCAGGTCCATGCCGTTGGACCAGTAATCCTCGCCTCCAAGCAGAATGATTGCTCTGGTATCCCGCGTTTTTGCCTCTCTATATGCTGTTCTCAGCTCCCGGCATTTTTCTTGTCCCATCGCACCGTTATAAAAAGGGAAAGAGAGTATGCCAACTCCATCAACCTCCCTGTATGAGATTTCACGATAACTGCCGCCTGTGTCTGATCTTGGAATAGTGTTAATTATTTCGGATAGCACAGTGGTAGCAGGAAGTTTGAATGGATGGGAGGATTTTTTATCACGCAGGTGTCCTATCCAAACTGCCTTGCCATCAGATGTTGCTCGGCAGATGGCATCTCCTGAGTATGCAATGATGGAGCCTGGCTCGCCACTCAGAACATTCTCGGGATGTGCATCATATTGAAATAGCTCTCTTCCACATAAGTCATCCAGTACCCCAGGAAAACCATCAGCAGAGTTCATTTTCCGTAGTACTAACTCCTGGCTATCCTTCCCCCAGTTGATAGAACGATCTTGCTGAGTCATTAACTGGTGAGGGCCCATGTTAAAGTTTTCAACAAATTGGTTTTGTGGTTGTGGTTGGAAATTACCACTGATGAAATATTCGACCGCCTGCAATGTTGCACTAACAGCAGCATCGGTGACTTCTTGTCTATAGATGCTTCCCTTTGAGGCTGTGCGCATTGGAAAGGTTTGAGAGGCCCAGATGTCTCCACCATCCATAATGTCATTAGCCTCAAGCACGGTCACTCCCCACTCCTTTTCACCATTGAGAATTGCCCAGTCCAGTGCCGATGGCCCTCTATCACCTGGTGGTCCAGGGTGAACAATCAGGCATGTCGTGTTATGCCATATCTCTTCAGGTATTGCCCGCTTTAGAAATGGTGCAATAATCAGCTCTGGCTGAAATAACTCAATGGCCTCTATTGACGTCTGGTCATTAATGTCGAATTCAACGGAGACCTCGTGTCCGTTTTCCCTTAGCTCAACAAATAGGCGTTGGCTAAGACTATTGAAACTATGGACAAGAAGAAGGATTTTCATTCATCAACAAATCCGGGGAAGTTGATCACCTGCAAGCCAGTCAATGACTCGACTTCCACCCAGAACAGTTTCCATCTGTACAAAATTATAGGAGTCCTCAACTATCTCTCCAATAATTGCCGCTTCTCTCCCTAGTGAGTGCTGTTGCATTAAGGAGAGCAGGGCGTTGGCATTGTCTGCTGAACAGATACAGACCAGCTTTCCCTCATTGGCAACGTATAGTGGATCAAGCCCCAGTAGTTCACATGCTGCACTGACAGCATGATCTACAGGAATTGAGTTTTCAAAAATCCGCATGCCAACAGAAGATTGTTGTGCCAGTTCATTAAGAGTGGTTGCTAGTCCACCACGGGTTGGGTCACGCAGACAGTGGATATCAGGCACAGCCTGGACCATCTCTTTGATCAGTCCATGTAGTGCAGCAGAGTCAGATTTTATAGTGGTCTCAAACTCTAGATTTTCACGGCTAGAGAGGATGGCAACACCATGATCACCTATGTTTCCACTGACAATAATCAGATCACCAGGTGTGGCTCGATCTCCAGAAATATTGACTCCATCAGGAATCAGTCCAATAGCAGTTGTTGTAATGAATATACCATCCCCTTTACCTCTCTCAACGACCTTGGTGTCACCAGTAACTACCGGTACACCGGCCTCACTTGCCGCATTTCCCATAGATGACACAACTCGCTCCAGCTCACTCAGGGGTAAACCCTCCTCAAGAATGAATCCCGCAGATATATACAGTGGCTCTGCACCGGACATGGATACATCATTAAGGGTTCCGTGAATGGAGAGAGATCCAATGTCCCCACCTGGGAAAAAGAGGGGAGATATTACATGGCCATCGGTACTGATGGACATTCGTCCCTCTGGTATGGAGAAAGATGCCTGATCATTGGATTGGCGTAGTAGTTTATTGTCGAAATAGTGGATAAACAGCTCATCAATTAATTGCGCCATGGCACGACCACCACTGCCATGAGTCATATCAACCGTACCATTTTTCATGTCCAGTTGTGCTGAGTATGCCCTGTCAGATTTGTGCATTATGAAACTATTCCTTGATTGTGTCTGTTTGACGAAAGCGCCCATAGCTCCAATATGCGGCACAGGCCCCTTCTGAAGAGACCATGCATGATCCCATAGGGTTCTCTGGGGTGCATACCGTACCAAACAGTTTGCAATCACTGGGGCGCTTGGCTCCACGCAAAATTGATGGACATTCACAGCCCTTGATTTCTGTTGATCTTGTCTGTGGTATATCAAACCGTTTTTCACAATCGAAATCCGCAAACTGTTGTTTTATCCGCAAGGCGCTGTATGGAACGACTCCCAGCCCTCTCCATTCGAACAGTGGTCGTAGCTCAAATACACTGGCAACAAGTTGCTGCGCTTTAATATTCCCATCTCTGGTAACTACACGACTATATTCATTCTCTACCTCGTATCTCCCTTCATTGAGTTGATGAATCAGCATAAGGGTTGATTGCATGACATCCAGAGGTTCAAATCCTGCAATGACTACGGGGCGCTGAAACTCCTCAGCAAAGAACTCATACGGGCGACTACCGATAATGGCGCTGACATGAGAGGGGCCAAAAAAGCCATCGATGGATACGTTTCCAATTTCACGTACCTCTGGAGATTCAAGAATGTTTTGAATAGCGGCCGGAGTCAGTACATGGTTGGAAAATACTGTAAAGTTTTTTAACCCTTCAGCATATGCCTGTTGGATTGCAACTGCAGTAGGTGGAGTGGTGGTCTCAAATCCAATGGCAAAAAATACAATCTGGCGTTCTGGATTTTCTCTGGCAATTTTTAGTGCGTCCTGTGTGGAATAGACCATTCTTACGTCGCCACCAGTTGCCTTAACCTTGAGGAGACTTTGTCTATGGCTGGCTGGCACACGTAGAAGGTCACCATAACTGCATAGAATGACGTCCTCATTCTCCAGCAGATGTATAGCCTGATCAATGCGTCCAGTTGGTAAAACACAGACAGGACACCCTGGACCATGAACAAACTTTATCTGGTCCGGCATCAGGTCCTGTACGCCATAGCGGAAAATGGCATGGGTATGACCACCACAGAACTCCATCAGGTTGTATTGTCTGTCTGGAAGGATCGCCTGTCGGATCTTAGAGGATAGTTGTTTTGCCAGGTCTCCAGAACGAAACTCTTCAATGTATTTCATGATGCTTCGTTGTTACCCATCTCGGCAAACAGGGCCAATGTGCGCAGAGCCTCTTCCTCATTTACCTTGCTTAGTGCATAACCGACATGTAAAAGAACGTAGTCCCCTATCTCCACATCATCTACAAGTGCCATGGAGATCTCTTTTCTGATGTCATCAAGGGAGACGATGGCAGTGTCATCATCTGGATTGAGGGCAACAATTTTGGCAGGCAGGGCAAGACACATAATTATTTACACCTTCAGGTTATAGCCGACACATGGGTCAATTGCCGTGATTATCATCTCTGCTACCGTACGGGCAGAGGAGGAATCTATATCCAGGCTATTTAGTGCGCGTGTAACTACACCGTCAGGATGAAAGTTCCATTCGGTGGGGGCGAGTATCTGGTAGCGGCTGATGATCTGCTCTCCATTGTCATTATCAATTTTAACCTGGTGGATTAGTTGACCACGCGCGGCCTCACTGATACCAAACCCACTATGACTACTTGCGGGAACAGGATAGTTGATTATTTGATGTTCATTTTCCAGATGATCCATCTTTGATGTTAATTGGACAAGTTCAGTGAGTCTGGCAACCTGACGCACCAATAAGCCATTGCCGTATTTTTCATGAAGTTGATCAAGCAGAGGGCTACTGGTTCTGGTTAGAGAACTGGACTCACAAGGTTCTCCATCCCAGAGGGGATGTTCAATATACTCAGGTTGTTCAAGTTGCCGCTCCAGTTCTACCAAGTCCAGCTCCGGTAGTAGATCTATATAACAGCTACCAGCACCACCCCAGCCAACTTGTTGGATCTTTTTTAATGATTGTGTGGTGACGGTCCTTTCTTCATTAAGCCAACTGTTGAACTGATCTATCTTTTCGATCTGTTCCCATTCTGCAGGCGGCCGTCCAAGGACTTTAAGTGTAATAATATTCTCTATTTCACTCTTGATACGGTTAATTTGATCATGGTTCAGAGAGGGGATAACCGCATTAATCCTGAAAGAAGATTGTTCACCATTGAGAGCCTGCTGGTACTGTTGTTGAAGGGATATTATCTTTGCCATGCTGTCATGGTCGGCATCTCCCCACCCAAGCAGAGCTCTCCAAAGATGCTCTCGTATGGTCTCCATTCCTACCAGTCGTTCACGAATTGTGTCCAGCAGTGGGCTAGGGGTGATTCCAGAGGCTTGCTCACATGCACGGGTTGCGGCACAGGCTTGTGCAGTACCACAGATACTGAACAGCAGAGGCATCATCTGCAGGGTATGTTCAACTCTCTTGCCGCGGAATACCCTGCTTGCATGAACTGGACGGTTTGAAAGTATAGATGTTTTTGTGGTGCCATCAGGGTGCTTCCCAAGTTCTATGGTTATTCGCCCTTCCATGTTCATGGTGTTTTGGTTATCTATGAGTGAGAGTGAGTATGATGATGACCATCAGTATTGTGATGGTGATGTTCAACCCTGCTTGGTTGCAATGATGGGGTTATAGTTTCACTATTAGAGAGAATGCTTCTGTAGTGTTTAAGCTCATGACGTAGCCATTTGATCCAATGGTCAACCCCATTACCATTCTTGGCAGATAGAGAGATCATCTCAGCCGGATTGGATAGTTCACGTAGATACTGTTCTGCATGGGCAGGATCAAAATCATCAAGATATGGAAGCAGGTCTGTCTTGGTCAACAACATTAGATCAGCGGCTCTGAATATTACCGGATATTTAGCCGGTTTATCATCTCCCTCGGTTACAGAGAGCAAGGTAATGTTGCGGTGGTGGCCTAGATCAAAGCTGGCAGGGCAGACCAGGTTTCCTACATTTTCGATAAAGAGGAGATCAAGGTCATCCAGTGAAATCTGATGAAGTGCATCATGAACCATATGCGCATCGAGGTGGCAGGCGCTACCTGTTGAAATCTGACATGCAGGTACCCCTTTCTTTCTGATCCTGTCTGCATCATTCTCTGTCTCCAAATCCCCCTCTATAACACCAATGCGCAGCTCACCTTTCAGAGCATCAATGGTTGCCTCCAGAAGCGCGGTCTTACCTGTGCCTGGTGAAGACATCAGATTAATTGCCAATACCTGATGACGGTCAAAGTGTTCACGATTGTGTGAGGCTTGATGGTCATTTTCGTGAAGCAGTCCTTGCAGCACCTCAACAGCCTCACTGCCACTACTGGTACGGGAGAGCTTTCCATCTTCCATTACCAAGTGTTCATTGCCCGGCGTTATATTGCATCCACAGGTGTCACACATCACTGTTCTCCATTTCTGCCTCTTTTTCAAGATCAATGCTTCTAAGAAGCATCTCATCTCCACTAATTAGTTCTGTTCTCCACTCGCCGCAATAGCCGCAGACCATCTTGTTTGCTGTGGCACTACTTTCAAGGTTGCAACTGCCACACCTAATAGTAATCGGCATCTCCTCAATTTCAAGTTCCGCATTTGATGCAACTGTTCCGGAGCGTGCGATTGTCCAGGCATTTTTTAATAATGGAATCTCTACTCCTGAAAGGGGGCCAACTTGTATATTTATCAGTGAGACACTGGTTGCCCCATGTTTTTGTGCAATTGACTCCACCTGAGAAATTATCGACTGGCAGATTGATAACTCATGCATGGCTAATCTCATCATAGATTTCCCACGCAGCTAAGGCTTCTTCCTTGGAGACTTTTTGTATCGCTTGACCAAGATGGCTGACAATATAGTCGCCAACATGAAGATCCTCATATTGCAGCATAAACAGACTGACATCGCGCTTAAACCCCTTGGCCTCACATTGAGCCATGAAGCCATCAATTTGTTTGATCTGCATGGGAATACCAAAACACATAACTAAAATTATCCAGACAACAGGTTTATAAAGTATCGTACATATATCGAGTTAAAACTGCATAATGCCAATAATAATGCATAAAAGGTAATTGCTGGTTTGATGTCGGTCAATGGAGCATATTTTTGATGATAGTAAGGTTGACAACATGAAGCATACGCTTGTCTTGGGTTTGGGGAATACACTTCTTGGTGATGAAGGGGTAGGTGTTCGGGCCATTGAACGAATGGTTGAGAAGGGCGAGCAGTCGGGAGTGGAATTTATGGACGGAGGAACTCTCAGTTTTACCCTTGCGGGCCCAATTGCCGATGCAGATCAGTTGATTGTGATTGATGCAGCCAATCTTCAGGGACGCAGTGGGGATGTGAAGGTGTTTGTGGATGAAGAGATGGATCATTTTATTGGAACTGGAAAAATGAGCAGTGTCCATGAGGTTAGCCTTCTTGATCTGCTCTCTATAACAGCCCTCAGTTCCGATCTTCCAGCTCATCGAGCATTGATTGGTGTTCAGCCGGAACAGGTTGATTGGAGTGAGATATTGACACCTGATGTAGCGTCTGCAATAGAGATAGTTGAGCAGGAGGTTGATCGGCTGTTACAGGAGTGGAATGAGTGAGTAGTCTGGATCAGATTGAGATTGAGGTTAGAGCTCCAATAAACCTAGAGATGATTTATTCGGTTGTTACTGAAATTAAAGCACTTCTTGAGAGATTGTTGATAGATGGAGAGAGAGGAGAGATAGATATCAAAAACCTTCCCCTCTCCTCTGGAGACAAGGAGGCGTTAAATGAGTTGCTTGGGGTTGGTGAGGTCTCTATTTTATTGAATGTGATGGGTGATACCACAATATCTGAGACATCTTACCCCGGGGTTTGGAGGGTTGTTCATCGTGATGTTGAGGGTAGACTGCTAGCAGATTCAGTCGAGATTTCCTCAGTTCCATCTTTTGTTGAGGTGGGTAGAGCTGAGATCAAGGATGCTCTGGAACAGCTCAATACAATTGATCCTGGATTGCTTGACAATAACTCTTTTAAGGTGTAGATATAGGTGGTGTAAATATAGTTAGTATAAGTTTACAGACAGGTTATTTAGAGGGAGTCGGTAATGAGTGCAGAGAAACATAGTGAAGATACTCTAATCAGTGAGACATTTGCTGATCACCTGGATAGAAGTGGGGTAAGTCGAAGAGGTTTTCTGAAATTCTGTACCTCGATGGCAACAGCACTGGCACTACCAGCAGGTTCGGCGGAGGTGATGGCAGAAGCACTTGCTGCTGCAAAACGCCCAACAGTTATCTGGCTCTCATTCCAGGAGTGTACTGGATGTACAGAGTCAATAACCCGGTCTCATACTCCGACAATAGAGAACCTGATTTTCGATTTTATATCCCTTGACTACCATCATACCTTGCAGGCGGCGGCCGGTTTCCAGGCTGAGGAGGCGCGTGATCAGGCAATGAAGGATGCATACGGCAAATATCTGCTGATAGTGGATGGTTCCATTCCCACTAAAGATGGTGGCATCTACTCCACCATTGCAGGGCGTACAAATCTTAGTATGTTGGAGGAGGTGGCTGCTGGTGCAGCAGCAGTTATATCTGTTGGTACCTGTGCAGCATATGGGGGCCTTCCGCATGCTGATCCAAACCCAACCGGTGCAGTTCCTGTAACTGATATTGTGAAAGATAAACCAGTTATGAACATACCTGGCTGTCCTCCTATTGGCCTGGTAATGACTAGTGCGATAGCACACTTCCTGACATTTGGCAGACTGCCAGATATGGATGAGATTGGTCGTCCCAAGGCATTCTATGGCGACAGTATTCATGACCGCTGTTACCGACGTCCATTCTATGATCAGGGGCTATTTGCTAAATCCTTTGATGATGAGGGTGCTCGTAAAGGTTGGTGTCTTTATGAGCTTGGCTGCAAGGGTCCAACCACACACAATGCCTGTGCCACCATGAAGTGGAATGATGGCACCAGCTTCCCGATTGAGTCAGGGCATCCTTGCCTAGGCTGTTCGGAACCGGATTTTTGGGATCATGGCGGATTCTATGATCCACTCTCAACCACAGAGTGGGGTACTGCAGAGGGTGTTGCTGCTGCAGCAGCAGCTGGCGCAGCCATTGGTGCAGGTTCAGCGATGTTGGCGCGTGGTAAGTCCTCTGAGGACAAGGGGGAGAGTTCGTCATGAGTTTGCTCGAGTTTGCTCGAGGGTCGGCAATGGAGTGGTCATTGATGATCCTTGTGGCTGGCATGGCGTGGCGTCTGATTGGCGCATTATTACTGCGCCGCACAAAAGATCTCTCTGAGCCTCGCCAGAGTGCATTGGGTGTTATTGGTTCACTGCGTGCAATTGTTGTTCGTAGTTTTCCGCACCGTGAACTTGCCATGCCAACTGCATTTTCTCATATCGTTGGGTACACAATGCATATTGGAATCGGGATTGTAGTGTTTGGTTTTATTCCCCATATTTTGTTCTTTGAAAATATTACTGGTGCCAGTTGGTCTGGGTTGTCCAATAATGTGATTGAAATTTCCGCCATCTTTGCAATCGCCGCTATGGTTGCGCAACTTCTACGCAGAATTCTTCATCCCGTGTTGCGAACAATATCTACCCTGGATGATTACATGAGCTGGTTGGTTACGATTCTTCCACTACTGACAGGGGTTGCGGCACATAGCCACTGGATCTCAAGCTATGAGACAGTGATGGCTATCCACCTTCTTAGTGTTGAGCTACTGTTTGTCTGGATTCCATTCAGTAAATTGATGCATGGGATCTGGGTTGTACCATCAAGAGCCCATCTTGGAACAGTGTTTGGTCGTAGGGGTGTGCGGATATGAGTGTAAATGCCGAGGCTTTTAGTCAGTTTCAACAGGCGATCCTGTCATTGGAGCAGATGTCTCGTCCATCTGATCTTTCTCCTGAGGATCAGGTTGCACGAGTGAAGTCTGTCTTTGAAAGAAAGCTGGATGAGAGCATGGCAGTCCAGTTGGAATCTTGTATTCACTGTGGGCAGTGTGCTGAGGCATGCCATTTCCATGTTCAGACCCAGGACCCCAAATATATTCCTGTCCGCAAATTTGAATTGTTGCGTCGTTTCTATCGTCGAGAAAAGAGTCCGATGCGCTGGATTCACCGCCTATATACGCGTGATATCACGGCGGGCGATCTGGAGGAGTGGCAGGAATTGGTGTATGACTCCTGTACCGAGTGTGCCCGTTGTGCAACGGTCTGCCCAATGGGAATCAATATTGCATCTATGGTCAATATTACACGTCAGGGTTACGCTGAGGCCGGACTAATTCCTGGTGGGCTACAGACTGTGGAGCAAGAGCAGTGTGAACAGGGAACCGTATTTGGTGTTGGAGAAGAGCAGTTTTTTGGAGCAATCGAATGGTTGAAAGAGGAGGGGCTGGAGGCTCCGCTGAATAAGGCCAAGGCTGATATTCTATTGGTAACCACGGTAGTGGATATCATGTTGTTTAAGGATGCATTGAGATCCACAGTTAAAATTCTGAACCATCTAGGGGTGGACTGGACATTTAGTAGTCATGGTTTTGAGGCAGCCAACTTTGGCTTGCTCTCTGGACTTGAAGACTTGCAGAAACATGCATCAGGCAAGGTGATTGATGCAGCCATTGCCTGTGGTGCAAAAACTGTCATTATTCCTGAGTGTGGGCATGCCTATCCGGCAATTCGTTGGGAGGGCGCCAATGAACGGGGTGAACCACTTCCATTCAAGGTTATGGCAATAGCAGAGTATATGGGGCAAGAGGTTAGTGCTGGCCGCCTGAAACTTAAAAAGATAGGTAAGGATAAAAAGGTTACCTACCATGATCCCTGCAAGATTGCTCGGCATGGAGGTGTTGTGGAAGAGCCGCGGCAGGTATTGAATGCGCTCGGTGTTGATTTCCGTGATATGGAGTCACCAGGGATAATGAACTGGTGTTGTGGCGGAGGTGCTGGTGTCTTTCTGATCGATCGTGCCGCTGATCTCCGGAACAAAGCATTCGAGATAAAAATAAAACAGGTTAATGATACGGGTGCAGACAGTGTGGTTCTGACCTGTGGCAGTTGTCGTGCAAACTTCCTGAACGGTAAGGAGGCTGCACAGTGGGACAAGAAGATTGAGAGTCTTGTTGAGTTAGTGGGTGATAATCTTGCGTGATGCTATTACGTAATGGATAAACCAAGGATAGAAAAATGAGTGAACGTATTGTTGTAGATCCAATCACAAGAATCGAGGGTCATCTTCGTATTGAGGCGAAGATGGATGGGAATAAGATTGATGCAGCCTATTCCTCTGGAACCATGGTGCGTGGAATCGAGAATATTTTGAAGGGCAGAGATCCACGAGACGCATGGGTCTTTACCCAGCGTATCTGTGGCGTGTGTACTCTGGTTCACGGAGTTGCCTCGATCAGGGCAGTTGAGGATGCGTTGGATTGGGAGATTCCACCCAATGCACAGTTGATCAGAAATCTTATGATCGCTGCCCAATATGTTCATGATCATGTAATGCATTTTTACCACCTTCATGCCCTTGATTGGGTTGATGTGGTTTCGGCGCTAAGTGCCGATCCAAAAGCTACATCGGAGCTAGCCCAGTCGATCAGTTCATGGCCCAAGTCATCTCCAGGTTATTTCTCAGATATTCAGAAGAAAGTGAAAGGGTTTGTTGAGAGTGGACAGTTGGGAATTTTCTCCAATGCCTATTGGGGACACCCTGCCTACAAGCTACCGGCAGAGGCCAACTTGATGGCGGTCGCCCACTATCTTGAGGCACTGGAGTGGCAACGTGATGTCGTGAAAATTCATACCATTCTGGGCGGAAAAAATCCCCATCCAAATTTTGTGGTAGGTGGTGCGCCAGTTGCAATTAGTACAGAAGATACCGGAAATACTGCATTGAACATGGACGGGTTGATGACCATCAAAAGTGTGATTGAGAAGATGCAGTCCTTTGTTGATCAGGTATATGTGCCTGATACGTTGGCAATTGCAGGATTCTATAAGGATTGGTTTGCCAAGGGAGAGGGTGTTGGAAACTTCCTGGTGATGGGGGATTTTCCTGCCAAGGGTAATAATGATGTCGATAGCTTCCTTGTGCCTCCCGGTGTCATTCTGAACAGAGATCTCTCTACTATTCATGATCTTGATCTTAATGACTCTGGCCAAATCAGGGAGTCTGTAGCCCACTCATGGTATGACTATAGTGGTGGAAAAAATGAGAGTCTTCACCCTTATGATGGTGAGACTAATCTTAACTACAGTGGCCCTACACCACCTTACGAACATCTGGATGTGGACCAATCCTATTCCTGGTTGAAGTCCCCTCGTTGGAATGGGCACGCGATGGAGGTTGGACCATTGGCGCGAGTATTGGCGATGTATGCTAAAGGGCATGAGCAGACGGTAGAGTTGGCAAATTATACACTCAAAACCTTGGACGCTCCACTGGAGGCTATGTTCTCTACCTTGGGACGTACTGCGGCTCGTACCCTGGAGACCAAGATCTTTGCAGATAATATGATGGATTGGTTTAATACACTGGTTGCCAATATAAAGGCTGGTGATTTGACTACACATAACCAAAAATATTGGGATCCTGCTGATTGGCCAAGTGAGGCACGTGGAGTTGGATTTACTGAGGCGCCACGTGGGGCGCTGGCTCACTGGATTGTTATCAAAGATCAGAAGATTGATAATTATCAGGCTGTGGTTCCCAGCACATGGAATGCTGGCCCAAGGGATGAAAAGGGGCAGGCTGGTCCATATGAGGCGGCACTTGCGGATCGTCATACAATGCATGACCCTAAGCAACCACTGGAGATTTTACGAACAATCCACAGTTTTGATCCATGTATTGCCTGTGCAGTTCATGTGGTTGATCCGAATGGTGAGGAACTTACCCAGGTTAAAGTAATCTGATTTAGAAATAATGAAGAAGCGCGAGGATGACAGAGATGAATAAAATTATTATGGTGATGGTGCTTCTAATTCCATCATTTGCGACTGAGGCACACACGGGGATTATGCACATTGGTAGCCTGCTAGATGGTGCAGCGCACTTCTTTACCAGTGCAGATCACCTTCTATTACTGCTGGTCGGAGTCTTCGTTATTTTCAAGATATTGTCAGCTCTAGGTTCTCGCTGCAGTAGCGAAAAAATAAACGTAGATTAGATATACTACAGAGGTACTTGTCGATAAAACGGAGGGAGGGTGTCTCCGTAATAGTTGACTGATCATGATTAGTAGGGGGTAACTAATTACGTATCGTATAGATAGTTCTCAGTTTGTTTCTCTCAACCAATTTGAGACATTATTACACTCTTTGCAAGATATGGGATATTCTTGTATTGCTCCTCAGATAAAAGATGGGGCAATACTCTACTCCCCATTTCAATCTATTGAGAATCTTCCTCAAGGGATCTCTGACTATCAGTCTCCAGGAAGCTATAAGCTTAAGGAGAGCCAGGACAAGAGATTATTTAACTGGTCCAATGGTCCACAAGCTCTTAAACCAATACTATTTCCTCCCCATGAAAATCTCTGGAGAGCAGAGAAAAATTCAGATGGGAAGATTACATTTGTACAACAGATTCCTGAAATCACCCCTTTGGCAATCATTGGTCTGCGCTCCTGTGATCTGGCTGCAATGGAGAGCATGGATCGACATTTTTTAAGGCCGGATAATCCGGATCCATGGTACAAAAAGAGACGAGAAAATCTTCTGCTTGTTGCGGTCAATTGTGTCTCTCCATCCAATAGCTGTTTTTGTGTCTCTACAGGAACTGGACCAGAGGCAACCAGTGGTTATGATTTGAGATTGCATGAGTGTGACGGTGGTTTTCTTGTTAACGCAGGAACTGAGCAGGGGGAGAAGGTGCTGGATGTATGTCAGCCCTCACCAGCTAGCCAGCCCATTCTTGACCAGGTAAAAAAAGAGTTGAGTAATGCTGTTGCGGTACAAAGCCGTGGTATTGCAGCCAATGATTTTCGTTCAATATTTTCGGGCCGTGAGGATGATTCAATATGGGATGAGATAGCCAGTCGATGTCTTGGGTGCGGGAACTGTACAGCGGTATGTCCAACCTGTTTTTGTCATCGTGAGGAGGATAGTTCTGGCCTGGATCTTGAAAATAGTGTTCATCATAGAGTCTGGGACTCTTGTTTTAGTGCGGAACACAGTATGCTCCATGGGCAACCGGTAAGAAAAGATGTTCGTGAGCGTTATCGTCAGTGGATGACCCATAAATTATCTGGCTGGCATGATCAGTTTGGTGAAAGTGGATGTGTTGGCTGTGGTCGTTGTATTACCTGGTGCCCTGTAGGGATTGATCTGGTGGCGGAGTCGGCATCATTTATCTCACCAGACAATGGTGAAGAGTGATGTTGGATTCATCGAAAATACCGATGCAGGCAGAGGTGGTAGAGAGATCCCGGGAAAGTGAGTCAATTTTTACCTTACGTCTGCGTCTGTTGGATGAGCAGCATAGACGACATTATCGTTTCGATCCTGGGCAATTTAATATGGTTTATCTACATGGTGTTGGGGAGATACCAATATCCATAGTATCTGATGACCGTAATATGCATCTTTTGGATCACACCATAAGAGTGGTTGGACGGGTTACCAGAGGCCTTGAACAATTATGTGAGGGGGATGTGATTGGTCTGCGCGGACCATTTGGTCGAGGCTGGCCAATGGGAAAGATGAGAGATAAAGATGTTGTGGTTATAACTGGTGGAGTTGGATGTGCACCTGTTGCCTCCGCAATTTCATATATAAACCGTCGAAGGGCAAGGTTTGGTCATCTAGCTATTGTGGAGGGAGTGCGACACAGAGATGATCTTATCTACCCTGACCGTTTCGAGCGCTGGCGGAGCATAAAAAATACTAAAGTACTGCTTACCAGTAGTGAACAATCTGCTCCATGGCCATGGTATACAGGGCGGGTAACCGATCATCTGGATGAGATGGAGATTGATCCATCAAAGGCAGTTGCGATGCTTTGTGGGCCTGAAGGAATGATGATTTCTGCCGCAGAGGCACTGGAGAGTATGGGGGTTGAAGAGTCATCTATATGGTTAAGTATTGAGCGTAACATGCAGTGTGGTGAGGGGTTCTGTGGGCACTGTCAGATGGGGAGTCTCTTTGTATGTCGGGATGGTCCAGTATTTAACTGGACAGAGGTTAGAGGTCTGCTCAAGGTGGTGGGTATCTAATGGAAAAGGCAAGAGTTGCTGTTCATAAATTCAGTTCATGTGATGGCTGTCAGCTGGCTTTTCTCAATTTGGGTGAGTCATTAATTGAGTTAGCTAAACTGGTTGATATAGTGCACTTTGCAGAGGCTGGGATGTCCAATCCTGAGGCAGATGTGGATGTCGCCTTTGTGGAGGGAAGTATATCCACAGCGGATGATGTTGAACGTATACAGAGAGTTCGCAAACAATCAGCCCTGTTGATTACCATTGGAGCATGTGCCACATCTGGTGGAATCCAGGCACTGAGAAACCTTGATGGTGAGGGGTGGCGAGATAGTCTCTATGCCTCACCTCAATTTATCCAGTCACTCTCAGAGAGCACCTCAATATCAGATCATGTAAAGGTTGATCTTGAGATGTGGGGTTGCCCAGTACGGTCAGAGCAGATTATGACAGTTTTAGGTGATCTGCTACGGGGGGTGATGCCGAATGTGGATGATGAGGTTCTCTGTCAAAGTTGTAAACGTAATGGAATCGTCTGTACCATAATTACATCAGGCAAGCCATGTATGGGGCCAGTAACTCGTGCTGGCTGTGGTGCCGTATGCCCCAAACTTGGACGTGACTGTTATGGTTGTAGTGGTCCGGTATCAATGCCAAATGCAAATGCTTTAAGTAGATGTTTTGAGGGGCTGGGACTGATGCCGGATGAGATTAAGATGCGCTTTAAGATGATTCACTCGGCTGCACCACAATTCCAAAATCGCGGAGAATCACATGAGTGATTCAACATCAGAAAAAACAATAAAGATAAATATTCCAATTTTGACGCGTGTTGAGGGTGAGGGGGCGCTTGATCTTGTAATCAGTGGAGAGGAGATCGAGGATCTCTCTCTGAGAATATATGAACCGCCAAGATTCTTTGAGAAATTTCTTGAGGGCAGAGTGGTCACTGAGATACCAGAGATGGTCGCACGAATTTGCGGGATCTGTCCGGTTGCCTATCAGATGAGCGCAGTCTTGGCGCTGGAGGAGTTGTTTGGTGTTGAGACTACGCCATGGGTTGATGATATGCGTCGACTCTTCTATTGCGGAGAGTGGATTCAGAGCCATAGTCTCCATATTCATCTGTTGGCTGCACCAGATTTCCTGGGATACGACAGCGCCATATCCATGGCTGCAGACTATCCTGAAGAGGTGAAAAGAGGGCTGCGCCTGCAAGGGCTAGGCAACCGGATAATTGCCGCGTTAGGGGGGAGGTCTGTTCATCCGGTTGGGGCAAGAATTGGTGGTTTTCACTATGCGCCATCGCAAGAGGAGATGAGTAGTCTGCTTGCTGAGGTGAAAGAGGGTATTGAGGACAGTGAGGCATTATTACGTTGGTTGGTGACGATTGAGCTGCCTGAGGATGAGCAGGAGTTTATAAGTGTGGCTTTAAGGGATGGCAGTGATCACTATCCAGTTATGCAGGGTAGAATTATCTCAGATAGTGGACTGGATATTTCTATCTCTGAATTTGAGTCCAGATTCAGTGAATTTCAGGTCCCACACTCAACAGCATTTCATGCGCACCTGGATGGTAAACCATATCTGGTAGGACCTCTTGCCAGAATCAACCTGAATTTTGATCGTATTCCATCGCCAGTGAGAAAGTTGTGTGCTGAGTTGGGGATTAATTTCCCCAGTAATAATATGTTCCATAGTCTGCTTGCCAGAGTAGTTGAGATGCTGATAGCACTGTATGAGGCAGAGACAGTGCTCTCTGCATACAAAGTTCCAGACTATCCTTGGGTAGATTTTTCGCCACGGGAAGGGGTCGCTTTCGGAGCGACCTGCGCCCCTCGCGGAATTCTATGGCACCGTTATGATGTTGATGGGGCTGGCAAGGTTGTCTCCTCAAGGATTATCCCGCCAACCAGTCAGAATCAGGCCAGAATTGAAGAGGATCTAAGGTCTTCATTGAACAGTTTTGGTCTGAGTCGAGAAGAGGAGGAGATTAAGCTGCATGGGGAGAAGGTAATCAGAAATTATGACCCATGTATCTCTTGTGCGACACATTTTCTAAAACTGCAGATTAGCCGAACATGAGCGGTAATAAAGTTGCGGTTATTGGAATTGGCAGCCCGTTTGGGGAGGATCAACTTGGGTGGCAGGTTGTTCGTTATCTACGGAAGAGATCTGAACACAAGGGAAAGAGCCATGTTAAGTTTTTGGTTGAGGATAGACCGGGGTTAGCACTATTGGAAAAAATGAAGGGGTATCATCAGGTGGTGTTGGTTGATGCTGTCTTGTCAGAGAAGGGGGAGGAGGGTGCAGTTCACCATATTGACCAGCAGCAACTGATCTCCTTGTCACAAAACTCTCTATCAAGTCACGCTGCTGGGGTGGCAGAGGCTGTGGCATTGGGTGCAATCCTGAATGAGTTGCCAGAGCAGCTTGATCTTGTTGGGGTGGATGTCTCAGGTTCTGGAGCAACAGTATCAGTGGACCATATTGAAAAAGCTGGATTACGAGTTGAGGAGATGATTACGCCAGATTACTCCATGCATTGATTATGTGGTTTGGAGTCATGGAGATGCTGGATATTTTTTGATCCATGAGCCATCTTGCAAGTTCTGGATAATATGATGGACTCTCACCACAAATTCCAATACTTTTCCCATGGTGGTGGCAGGTTTTGATTACGGTTGCGATGCTCTTTTTTACTGCTTGATCACGTTCATCAAATTCCGGACCTATCTGTTCAGAGTCACGATCCATGCCAAGTATCAGTTGGGTTAGGTCATTGGAGCCGATGGAGAATCCGTCAAAATAGTTGAGAAACTCCTCAGCCAGAATCACATTGGAAGGAACCTCACACATCATGATGACTCGTAGTCCGTTATCTCCACGTTTCAGGCCATTCTGTGCAAGCAATTCCACAATCCTTTCAGCCTCATTCAGGGTGCGTATAAATGGGATCATGATTTCGATGTTGGAGAGCCCCATTTTATCTCGTGCCTGCTTGATGGCACGGCACTCCAGCTCAAAACAGGGGAGGAACTCATTGGACAGCTGTCGTAATGCCCCTCTGTATCCAATCATCGGATTGGACTCAACCGGCTCATACTCCTTGCCGGCAAGCATATTGGCATACTCATTTGATTTGAAGTCGGAGGTTCTAATTAGTACAGGTTTGGGTGAGAAGGCCGCTGCAATTGTTGCTATTCCCTCAGTGAGTTTTGCAACATAAAAGTCGACAGGAGATTGGTAGCCAACAGATTTTTTGTTTATTAGCTCCTGGATCTCCTTGGTTTGATTCTCAAAATTGATAACAGCCTTCGGATGGATGCCAATGGTGTTGTTGATTATGAACTCCATTCGAGCCAGTCCCACACCATCATTCGGAATCATTGCGTAGTCAAATGCGCGTCCAGGATTTCCAATATTCATCATCATTTTTATTGGGAGCCTTGGAAGAGATTTGATGGTTATTGTGATCTGTTCAAAATCCAGTTCATCATCATAGACAAATCCATCATCCCCCTCAGCACAGGATACCGTGACTAGATGATTATCAGGAAGAGCATTGGTTGCATTTCCTGTTCCTACGATTGTGGGAATACCTAATTCACGAGCAATGATGGCGGCATGACAGGTGCGTCCGCCTCGGTTTGTGATAATGGCTGAGGCACGTTTCATGATTGGCTCCCAGTCCGGGTCGGTCATATCTGTAACCAGAACGTCACCAGGTTGAATTCGTTCCATTTCTGAGATATTTGCAATGATACGAGTTGTTCCTGTTGTAATCGCCTGTCCGATTGCGCGTCCATGGGTCAGAGCAGTGCCTTCCTCCTTAAGCTTATATCTGTGAATAACGTGCTCTCTGTTTTCCTGACTCTTTACAGTTTCAGGACGTGCTTGAACAATATATATCTTGTTATCAACTCCATCCAGGGCCCACTCGATATCCATTGGTCGACCATAGTGCTCCTCAATGATCAGTGCGTATTTCGCCAGTTCATGAATCTGTTTATCGCTAAGACTAAATGTGTCACGTTCTCTCTTTGGGACACGTTCTGTAACAATGAAGTCCTTAAGGTTGTCCTGAGAATATATCTTGCGAATCTCCTTTGAACCAATGGTTCTACTCAGTATGGCAGGGTCTCCTCTCTTTAGGGTTGGTTTGTATACGTAGAACTCATCAGGATTTACTGCGCCCTGCACCACTGACTCTCCAAGTCCGTAGGCGGAGGTGATCAGGATTACATCACGGAATCCTGATTCGGTATCAAGAGTGAAGAGGACGCCACTGGAACCAAGATCACTACGCACCATCTGTTGGATGCCAACAGATATTGCAATACTTTTGTGGTCGAGTTGTTGATGTGCCCGGTAGGAGATGGCACGGTCATTATAGAGAGAGGCAAACACATTTTTGATTGAGGTGAGCACACTCTCTATGCCGCATACATTCAGGTAGCTCTCCTGTTGCCCAGCAAATGAGGCATCAATAAGATCTTCGGCGGTTGCAGATGATCGAATGGCAACACTTAACTTGCCATCTGTCTGCTGGTCCAGTTCCTTGTGGGCTGAGGTTATGGCTTTCAGCAGCAAAGGAGGAAAAGAGGCGTTAAGAATCCAGCGTCGGATCTCTGCGCCACATTTTTTCAGTTCCCGGATGTCAGAGGGGTCCAGTATCTCGATTGCGTGGTGGATGCGTGTATTCAGATTGTTGTGTGTGAGAAACTCCTGAAAGGCGTATGCAGTGGTTGCAAATCCATTAGGAACCAGGATGCCATGTGTTGCAAGAGCACGAATCATCTCTCCCAGTGACGCATTCTTCCCTCCGACTTGGCCAACATTATCCATTCCTACGGAATTGAGCCAGACAACATGTTCACCCATTATTCTTCTCCTTATTAAGCATCACATTTATGATGATGGAAATTCATTACAAAGGCGATTCAATTTTTATCCATAACCGGTATATCTGTTGATATTATATCGTAATGTCGGAATTAGCTTACACCCAACCTATTGATGATGTTATTGAGCAGCTTGAGTCATCACGGCAAGGCCTAGGGCTTGATGAGGTCCAGAAGCGTCAACAGCAGCTTGGGCCAAACGAGCTTCCGCAGCCACCCAGTCAGGGGGTGGTAAAAATATTCTTTCGTCAATTCTTGAACCCACTGATTTATGTCCTGTTGCTTGCGGCCTTTATCTCAATAGCACTGGAAAACTGGTTTGACAGCATATTTATTTTTGCGGTTCTGATGATCAACTCTATTATTGGAACTGTGCAGGAACACTCTGCAGAAAAGAGCGCCAAGTCGCTACGCTCTCTGGTAAGAACATCTGCCAGAGTGTTACGTGATGGAGGGTCATTTGAGGTAGATGCAGATGAGCTGGTTCCTGGCGATATTGTGTTTCTTGGTTCAGGTAGCAAGGTGCCTGCAGACATCCGTTTGATTGATACGGTTGGTGTAGAGGTGGATGAGTCACTTCTGACAGGAGAATCATTGGTTGTCTCCAAGGAGGCAGACAAGATATTCCCCGCTGAAACCGTATTGGGGGATCGTCTGAATATGGTGTTCAGTGGGTCTATGGTGGTTCATGGGCGTTGCCATGGTGTGGTTGTTGTAACGGGAGAGAGAACCCAGATTGGAGAGATTGCTGATTCTTTAGGGAGTCAGGGGAGTGCAAAACCACCACTACTGCTCAGAATGGAGCGTTTTACCACTATTATTTCCCTCTCTGTTGCAGTGATTATCCTGCTGATGGTTTCTGTTGAGTTGATGAGAGGTAGTACATTGGAAGACGTTTTTCTTCTCTCTGTTGCCTTGGCCGTCTCCGTAATTCCAGAGGGTCTGCCTGTAGCTATTACGGTGGTATTGGCAATTGGTGCCACAAGAATGGCTAGAAAGAATGTTGTGATGCGCAGGCTTTATGCTGTAGAGGCATTGGGCTCTTGTACTTTCATCGCCTCTGATAAGACTGGTACCCTTACCATGAACGAACTGACTGCAAAAATGGTAGTCCTTCCAGGCGAAGAACAGTATGAGATCGAAGGAGAGGGTTACGTTCCAGAAGGAAAATTAAGCAGGGGTGGAAAAAATCTCAGTCTGTCCGAACAGAAGCGGATAGAGTCTATGGCACTGAGCGTGACACTCAATAATGAGGCCTATCTGGGAATGCGTGATGGTGAGTGGGTTAATCATGGTGATGCGGTGGATGTTGCACTTCAGGTTTTCTCACATAAGGCAGGAGTTGTTCGAGAAGAGATGGTTGATTCCTATCCATTGATTGGGGAAATGCCATTTGAACCAGAAAATCGTTACTCTGCATCGCTCAATCAACACACAGCAAAACAGCGAATTCATGTTAAAGGTGCAGTAGAGGTACTGTTGTCCATGTGTGATCGTATGGCGACTCCAGGGGGGGAGGCGAGCATTGATGTTGATCAGTTGCAGGAGCAGGCTGACCAACTTGCACAAAATGGAATTAGAGTGTTGGCAGTTGCAACAGGAACACGTCCTGATGATCTGAGTATCCCCTTTACTGAAAGAGATCTAGAAGGGCTAACCTTCCTTGGGATGATTGGAATGGTTGATCCGCTGCGTCAGGAGGTAACGGGAGCCATACAATCCTGTCGTAAGGCAGGCATTCATGTATCCATGGTGACAGGTGATCACCCTATTACGGCATTTGCAATAGCAAAGGAGCTGGGTATGGCTGAAAGTAAACAGCAGGTAGTTACCGGCTATCAGTTAAGTCAGGCAGAACAGCAGGGGGAGGGCGAGGTTGATGAGTTGACGAGGCATGCCAGAGTCTTTGCCCGCATTGAACCAGCGCAGAAAGTTACAATTACCCAATCACTGATTCGTAACGGCCATTTTGTGGCTGTGACAGGGGATGGTGCTAATGATGCCCCTGCGCTCAATGCTGCAAATGTTGGCGTATCCATGGGGAAGAGTGGTACGGATGTTGCGCGTGAAAGCTCAGACATGATTCTTGTGGATGATAATTTCAACTCAATCGTTTCCGGGATTAGGGAAGGGCGGGTGGCTTATGCAAATGTACGAAAAGTAGTTTTTCTGTTGATTTCGACAGGCGCATCTGAGGTGGTGCTCTTTTTTCTATCCTTGTTAGCTGGTGTACCGTTGCCGCTCCTTCCGGCCCAACTACTTTGGTTGAATTTGGTTACCAATGGGATTCAGCATATTGCTCTTGCTTTTGAGCCTGCTGAAGGTGATGAGATGGAGCGGCCCCCACGCCAACCCAGGGAGCCCATATTTAATGTGCTGATGGTGGAACGGATAATAATTTCTGCACTGATTATTGGTATTACAGCTTTTTTACTCTACTGGAACCTGACGGTATCTCTTGGTATGGAGACTGATGCAGCACGCAACAGCACACTATTGCTAATGGTTCTGTTTGAGAATGTGCACGCTTTTAATAGTCGCTCAGAGAGACGCTCGATCTTTAGTGATACACCGTTCAGAAACCCTCTTCTGCTGTTTGGAACAATTATGGCGCAACTTATTCATATATCAGCCATGTATATTCCATGGTTGCAGGAAGCTCTTGGGGCCTCTCCAATCAGTTTTGAACACTGGCTGGAATTGCTTGGTATTGCGCTGATTTTGGTGGTGGTAATGGAAATACAGAAAAAAGTTTACAATTGGCGCGCAACAAAATTTGCGTAGTATGGATAACCAGAAGAATTTGCCCGTATGAATATTACATTTTATGGTGCCGCAAAAGAGGTTACAGGTTCCTGTTATTTGATCGAGAACCAGGGGTATCGTGTTCTTCTGGAGTGCGGCCTGTTTCAGGGGATGCCAAAAAGTGAGCTACGTAACAGCGAACCTTTTGCTTTTGACCCAACATCTATTGATGCTGTAGTCCTGAGTCATGCTCATATTGATCATAGTGGACGTATTCCACTCCTGGTTAAGTCTGGTTTTTCTGGTCCTGTCTATACACATAAAGCAACAAAGGATCTTTGTAATATCATGTTGGCTGATTCTGCCTTCTTGAATGAAAAAGAGGCTGAATGGGGTAATCGCAAGCGTGCACGAAAAGGCCTTCCTTTGATTGAGCCGCTGTATACCATGGAAGATGCAAGGCATGCAGTTATGCAGTTCAAGGCGGTAGATTACAATACAGAGCATGATATTGTTCCGGGAGTAAGGCTCAAATTGCTAGATGCGGGGCATATCTTGGGTGCATCAATTGTTGAACTTACTATGAGTGATGGGGGCAGCGAGAGGAAATTGGTTTTTAGTGGTGATCTTGGCCAGAACGGAATGCCAATACTCTGTGATCCAGAGAGTGTAAAAAATGCTGATATCGTGCTGATGGAAAGTACATATGGCGACAGAATGCATCGTTCATGGAAAGATACTCTGGAGGAGCTCCGAGGTATTCTGAGATCAGCAAAACAGACAAAGGGCAATATATTGATTCCCGCATTTACTGTGGGACGTACGCAGGAGATTCTTTATCTATTCAGCAAATATTATGATGAATGGGGGCTGGGAAACTGGCAGATATTTCTTGATAGCCCAATGGCAATTGACGCTACAGAGACATACTCGAAATATGATGATTTATATGATCGGGAGGCCAGCAAGATCTTTTCCAGAAAGGGAGATTTTTTTCATCTTCCAAATTTTCATTTTAGTAGAACAACCGAAGATTCGATGAAGTTGAATCAGATAAGTTCGGGCGCCATCATTATTGCCGGCAGTGGAATGTGTACAGGAGGTCGCATTAAACACCATCTTAAACACAATCTTTGGCGTCGGGATTGTCACTTGGTTATCTCTGGGTTTCAGGCCAGTGGAACATTAGGGAGAGCAATTGTTGATGGTGCCAAGTATGTTCGTTTATGGGGAGAGACAATTAAAGTGGCTGCCAGTGTACACACTATTGGAGGACTATCTGCCCATGCGGATCAGCGGGGGTTGCTTGGGTGGTACAAAAAGATCAAGGGGGTGCCGCCAGTTGTGTTGGTCCATGGGGAGCCTGATGCTCAGGGAGTGTTGAGACAACATTTGCAGGATGAAATTGGGGCACAAGTGGTAATTGCTAAGCCTGAAATGGTGCTGGATCTTTTGTCTATTCCATAACGGCTCAACAATCTACTCTATTTTTGCATGGCTTCCATCACAATACGGAGCTGTTTTTGTCTGACCACATCCGCAAAGTGCCACATCACTATCTTTGGTAATCTCAAATTCTACAGGTGTAAAACCACCATCAATCTCCTCATGTGACCCATCACAATAAGGGGGCGTTGTAGTGTGTCCGCAACTGCACCAATAGTAAGTTCCTGGTTTTAGAGATGTCTGGCATGGTTTATTGGTTTTATTCCCCACAACTGAACTCCTTTTTGATTTATGGTTGGTGCAATGATGGTATCACAGAGGTAATTTCAAAACTCCACAAACCATCAGTATTATTGGCCATAGATGCCAATTTTGAAAACGTGCCTGGCCCCATCGGTTAAAATGGGTGGTGACAAAACCAAATGAAAACAGTCCAATAGAGGAAGAATTCATGAACCAGACACGACATACATTATCCACAATCTGGCACCGCTTTCAATCCACGCTCTTCCCTTTTCTTGAGGATGAGCTGGGAGAGCTGACAGCCAAACAGCAGCAGCTGATCGAAACACTGGAGGTGGTGGAAATTGAGCGCTTCATTCCCCATGTCGGCAGAACACCAGGGCGCCCTCCAAAGGAGCGTACTGCCATTGCTCGCGCCTTCCTTGCCAAGGCGATCTACAACATGCCCACCACCGAGATGCTGCTGGATCGTCTGGAATCAGACATTAAGCTCAGAAGAATCTGTGGCTGGGAGCGTAAAAGTGATGTCCCCAGCCGCTCCACCTTCTCTCGCGCCTTTGCTGAGTTTGCTGAGAGTCGTCTGACCGAACAGGTACATAAGGAGTTGATCAAGTGACGATTGGGAAATCAGCTGATTGGGCATAACTCTCGCGACTCTACCGCAATCAACGCCAGAGAGAAACCGGTGCCCAAGGTGGTCAAGGAGGAGCCACCAAAGAAGCGTGGGCGCCCGAAAAAAGGAGAAGTACGTACCAAGCCAATGACCCGACTGGAGAAGCAGAGTAGCGGTATCTCCCTGCAGGAGATGCTGGATGATCTCCCTACGGAGTGTACCGTAGGTACCAAACGTAACAGCAAGGGATACAAAAGCAGCTGGATCGGTTACAAACTGCATATTGATGGAGTCGATGGAGACATTCCAGCCAGCTGCCTGCTAACCTCAGCCTCGTTGCATGATAGTCAGGCCGCTATTCCGTTGGCCGAGATAACCAGCCAGCGAATCACCAACTGTTACGACCTGATGGATGCCGCCTACGATGCCCCCTTGATCAAACAGCATAGCCAGTCACTGGGGCACGTCCCCATTATCGATGAAAATCCTCGTAGCAAGGTGCGCAAGGCAGAGATCAAACTAGAGCAGAAGGCACGCCGCACAGCAGGATACCGTGAAGCAGAGACTATTCGATACAACGAACGCAGCACAGTGGAGCGCATCAATGGACGGCTCAAGGATGAATTTGGCGGACGTATGGTTCGTGTTCGGGGTGCATCCAAGGTAATGACACACCTGATGTTTGGAATCATTGCTTTGACTGTGGGTCAACTGATGCGATTTGCAGAGTGAACGTCTCTGATTCCATCAAAAAGGCACACCTCATACAGCAGCCACACATGTGGACGGGAAACTATGGCGCGAAAATAATGAAAACCGTGATGTTTGGGGTAGATGCACTGGATCCACCATAGTTAGTCGCCCAAGTTAGAATGAATCGCACCTACAGGGGGCGCGAGGTAGCTGGCTTAATGGCTACGATGGAGTTTTGAAAATGGCTCATCTGTAAACCAAAATATGCCGCTCAGATCCTGCAGCATGAAGAGTTGCGTATCCTTAGTGTACTAATGCCATGTGCAACATCTATTTACACTAAAGCAGATGGAAAAACCTATGTGGCATTTATCAATGTGAATATGATGGGGCAGATGTTTGGTGATAAGGTTGCGAATGTCGCCGCGCAGGTAGATGAGGATAGAGGGCGTGTGCTGAAGTTTTTGAATCAATAATTACCTGACGACTCACAGGTAATTTAACCCGCCCATTGAGGCGGGTTTTTGCATTTTTTGCACTGGAGAATTAGGTGTCTGCCTCTCCAGTCTCGTAGCGCAGACCGAGGAGGAGGTGGCTGGCTGGTCATCAACCGAAGAGACAGACAAAACTTTCATAAAAAAGCCACAGATCACCTGGGTGTCTGTGGCAATAGCTATAACCACCAAAGGAGGAGTATGTAGGTTATAGATAGATTGGAGTGTCTCTAGTCACTCGACAATCTGAGGATTATATTAACAATAGCTTATATAGTTGTCAATCGATATTTAATGGAAAATATCAATTTTTTATCTATCAATGGGTTACCCAGGCATCAATACGTTCTCCAGTTATTTCAGCGCTGTCAGATCCCATCAAGTAGAGATATGCTCCCATTAGAGCTGCCGGTTTTGGATTGTTATTTGGGTTCTCTCCAGGGAATGCCTTGGCTCGCATGACGGTTCTGGCAACTCCCGGGTCAATGGTGTTTACCCTGACTCCATCCTCTTCCAGCTCATCAGCCAGGATCTGACTCATCCCCTCATTGGCAAACTTTGATGCTGCGTATGCCCCCCAGTAGGCACGACCTGTTTTGCCAACCCCAGAACTTGTAAAGATTATGGAGGCATCTACAGACTCCTTGAGTAATGGAAGCGCATATTTGGTTAGCAGAAATTCGGCGGTAACATTAACCTTAAATACAGTCTCCCACTGTTTTAGGGTGAAGTGTTCAATAGGGCTAAGGCCACCAAGGTGGGCAGCGTTATGGAGTAATCCATCAAGTTTTCCTATCTCCTGGCCAATGCCTCCAGCCAGCCCCTTGAAGTCGTCTTCTGTGGCCTTGGCGAAGTCAATCTGAAAAATATATGGTTGTGGGTTTCCTGCTGAGACAATGGCGTCATAGGTATCTTCCAGGCGAAACAGGGTGCGTCCTACAAGTAGAACAGTTGCGCCATGTGCAGCAAAAGCCTCCGCAGCTGCACGACCAATACCATCTCCTGCTCCGGTAACAAGAATGGTGCGGCCACTGAGTAGATCTGGTTTTGGGGTGTAGTTCTTGTCCATAATGACGCGCTATTCTACCTGATTCCCTGTTGAGCTCTCAGCTGGACTATCAGCTGGGTTCTTAGCTGGATTCTTAACTGGATTCTTAACTAGATTCTCAGGATCCACTTTATCGTCCTCAATAAGTTTTGGTGATCTGGCCAGTTT
>CAYQBY010000001.1:119475-132622 GCA_964415865.1 uncultured Piscirickettsiaceae bacterium
GATTCTCAGGATCCACTTTATCGTCCTCAATAAGTTTTGGTGATCTGGCCAGTTTTTCAATCTGGGCAGGTTCAGTTATCTCTTTTTTAGGGTGAATCCCCATCTCTATAAAACGGCGGGCACTGGAGAATACGTTACGATCAAGTGAGCCGACTGCCTTGTTGAATGCATCAATACTGCCATCAAGATTTTTTCCAACCTTTGTCAGGTGGCTGCTAAATACGGCCAGGCGATCGTATAGTTGTACCCCCACCTCTCTGATGGTTTCAGCATTTCTGGCAACCTCCTGCTGCCTCCAGCCAAAGGATACTGCACGGAGAAGGGCAACCAGGCTGGTTGGGGTGGCAAGGATCACCTTCTCTTTGAGAGCATCCTCCAGCAGGGTGTGATCCCGCTCCAGGGCACTACTGAGAAATTGATCTCCGGGAATAAAGAGAACAACAAAATCAGGGCTCTCGTCAAATTGTGACCAGTAGCTTTTGGCTGCCAACTCCTTGACCCTTTTGCGAACGTTTCTGGTGTGGCGTTCAAGCTCCTGGTCGCGCTCTACATCTGTGGCGGCCTCGGTTGCATTTATGTAGGCGTCCAGTGGGGTTTTGGCATCAACGATAATGGCTCGATGGTCTGGCAGGTGGATAACCATGTCAGGGCGAAGCATTCCATCCTCCCCATCAATCTGTTCCTGCTCTATAAAGTCGGCATGCTCTACCATACCTGCTAGTTCGGCTAGCCGTTTCAGAGTGAGTTCCCCCCACTGTCCACGAACCTCGGGACGACGCAGGGCCTGAACCAGGTTGCGGGTCTCCTGTTGGAGCTGTTCCTGGGTCAGAGTGATGCTTTTTAGATGTTGGGTAAGAGAGCCATACTGCTCTTTGCGTTCCTTCTCGATCTCGCGCAGCTGCTTGTCACTCTTTTCCAGGGTCTCTCTGATTGGTTTCAGCAGGGTGTCAATTGCCTGTTGGCGCTGCTTTAGTTCGCCTTCCGATTGGGAATGATGTTTGGCGAGAGACTCTTCTGCCAGCTTGAGAAATGATTCGCTGTTGTTTTTTAGCGCTTTTGCAGTTAGATCGTTGATTACCTGGTTAAGTTCATCACGATTTTTACTACGTGCATGGCTGATTTTTTCTTCTATATGTTTGCGTTCACTATTCAGTACTGCTTCAAGTCGTGCATTTTCCTTACGTAGTCCTCTGTTCTCATTCTCTCTCTGTTCCGTCTTGCGCCAGAGATAGATGGCAGCAGCAGTCGTAGCAGCAAGGATGATGGTTAGTATGGTTTCAGTCATTGGTTGTGGGTAGCCAGTCAAGTATCTCTGATGGGTGGTCTATGATGCCGTCAGCACACCACTCTGTAATTTTGTCATCACTACTGAGGTAGCCAAAGCGGGCAGCAATGGTGGTCATCTCGGCCCTGTTTCCAGCCTCAATATCCCGGCTGGCATCCCCTACGTAGATACACTGCTCTGGTGAGAGCTGTAGTAGCTCACAGGCGTGCAGAAGGGGTTTGGGATGTGGTTTTGGGCTATCAGTTGTGTCGCCACTGATAACACATGAGGCGCGTTTTGAGAGTCCAAGCTGCTCAATCAGTGGATCGGTGAAACGGGCTGGTTTATTGGTAACAATCCCCCAGCGGATCTCCTGACTCTCCAACTGTAGAAGGAGCTCATCCATGCCATTCATCAGGGTTGTCTCGCGGACAATGTTTGCGCTGTAGATATCCAGCAATTGCTGGCGATATGACTCAAACAGTTGCTCTTCCAGTTGGTCACCAAAACCCAGAGATATAAGCGGAGCACTACCATTGGAGGCGACCTCCCTTATATCTGATAGTGGTAGTGGATCCATGTTGCTGTCAATCAGTATCTGGTTCAGGGCATAGGCGAGATCAGGTGCAGTATCGGCAAGAGTGCCATCAAGATCTAGTAGAACCGCTCTTATCATGAATCGTTAAGAGGGCGGGCATGAGCAAAGTAATTTACATCTACATTTGAGCCCAGTGAATAGGTCATGGTTAGTGGGTTGTAGCTCATTCCGGTTAGGTCGTCCATGGAGAGACCTGCTGTACGAGCCCACTGCTCCAGCTCTGCCGGTTTGATGAATTTGTCATGGTCATGGGTCCCTTTGGGGAGCAGGTTGAGAATATACTCTGCCCCTACTATGGCCATCATGTAGGATTTCAGGTTGCGATTGATAGTGGAGAAAAATAGATGACCATCAGCCTTTGCCAGCCTGCTACAGGCCGTTACGACAGACGCAGGATTAGGAACATGCTCTAGCATCTCCATGCAGGCCACTATATCGTAGCTATTGGGCTCTTTTTCTGCCAGCTCTTCCACGGTGATCTGTTGGTAATCGACCTCCAGTTTTGACTCCAGCAGGTGTAGTCGGGCTACGGATAGAGGGGCCTCACCCATATCAATCCCAGTTACCTCTGCTCCGGCGTGTGCCATCCCCTCAGAAAGAATTCCGCCACCGCAGCCAACATCGAGAATTCGCATACCATCCATTGGAGTGTAGCGCTCGATGTAGTCGAGCCGTAGTGGGTTCATGTCATGTAGTGGTTTGAATTCACTATCACGGTCCCACCAGCGATGTGCCAGCTCCTCAAACTTGGCAATCTCTGCGCTGTCTACATTTTCTGCAACGGTTGTCATGACTCTATTTTACCTTGCCACTCCGTGGCCTGTTGTTTCAGTTTTTCTTGATCAAGGCTAACCAGGTTTCCATCTCTGAGCAGGTGCTCCCCATTGACCCAGACCTCTCTAACCTGATTGCGATTGGCTGCATATATCAGTTGAGAAGCGACATTGTATATGGGGTGGGTCTCCAGTGCACTGAGATCAATGGCAATAAGGTCAGCCGCCTTGCCAGGTACAATTGAACCGGTAATTTTATCCAGCCCCAGTGCTTGTGCACCGTTCAGAGTTGCCATTTTCAGAGCCTGGTGGGAAGAGAGAGAGGTGGGGTCCATGGAGACTCCCTTGGAGAGCAGAGCGGCAGTGCGTATCTCCCCTAGCATATCCAGATCATTGTTACTGGCGGCACTGTCTGTTCCTAGTGCAACATTAACTCCAGCCTTCATTAGCTTATCAATTGGGCAGAAACCACTGGCTAGCTTGAGGTTTGATTCAGGGCAGTGGACCACATTGACTCCACGTTCTGCCAGTAGCTTGATCTCATCGTCATTGAGCTGTGTCATATGGACGGCAGTTAGTTGTGGTCCCAGTAGGCCGAGATTATCCAGTCGTTGCAGTGGGCGCATACCAGACTGCTCTGTGGCCTCATCAACCTCATGGGCAGTCTCATGTAGATGTATATGAACTGGGATATCAAGCTCTTCGGCTAGAATCTGAATTCTCTTCAGCGGATCATCCGAGACGGTATATGGAGCATGCGGAGCAAATGCAGTATGAATGTGGGGGGAGTGGCGATACTGGTCATGAATTTTAAGTCCCTTCTCAAGATACTCATCAGGACCATCACCCCAGGCAGTAGGAAAATCAATGACAATCAGTCCGATCACTGCGCGAATACCGCATTGGGCAGCGCTCTCTGCCGTCACCTCAGGGAAGAAGTACATGTCATTGAAGCAGGTTGTCCCTCCCCGCAACATCTCCGCCATGGCAAGCTCACTGCCGTCACGCACAAAGTCCTCACTTACCCACTTCTGCTCGGCTGGCCAGATATGTTCCTGTAGCCAGGTCATAAGGGGGAGGTCATCAGCGATCCCCCTCAGCAGAGACATTGCTGTATGGGTGTGGGCATTGATCAGCCCCGGCATCAGTGCGTGTTGCTCCAGAGAGAAGCTCTGGGTTGCCTGGTATTTGTCTCGAGCCAAATTACTTGGTAATACCTCAAGAATTGCTCCATCATGGATGGCTACAGAGTAGTTCTCCAGAATGGTCTCATCAGGCTCAATTGGGACAACCCACTCTGCATGAATTAATGTATCAATAGCTTGCATCCGGGTAAGATTACGGGCTGGATCAAAAAATACAAGTCATAAGGAAGAAAGAGATGATGATGGATAGAAAAGAGTCTCCTGCCATTCAGTGGGATGGAGAGGAGTTGATTCTGCTGGATCAGAGAATTTTGCCGTTGCAGGAGGAGTATATCCAGTACCAGGATGTGGATGAGGTTGCTGCTGCAATACGGGATATGGTGGTACGAGGAGCACCAGCGATCGGGGTTACTGCCGCCTACGGCGTGGTGCTGGCAACAAAAAATCGTCTAGCATCATCGGGTGATGGCTGGAGAGTGGATCTTGATGGTGATCTGGAGAGATTGGCACAGGCAAGGCCCACCGCAATCAACCTGCACTGGGCAATTGAGCGTATGCGCCCCCTGCTGGATGGAGACAAAAACAATCTGGTTCAATCACTGGCCGCAGAGGCTGAAAAAATACACCAGGAGGACATTGCTGCCTGCAAGAAGATGGGTGATTTGGGTGCTGCCTATATCAACCCCGGAAGTGGAGTATTGACCCACTGCAACGCAGGCGCTCTGGCGACTGGAGGTTACGGGACTGCGCTGGGGGTTATCCGTTCAGCCTGGCGTGAGAATCGCCTGCAGGCTGTTTTCGCTGATGAGACTCGTCCCTGGCTACAGGGGGCACGGCTTACTGCTTGGGAGCTGTTGCAGGATAACATTCCAGTCTCTCTGTTGGCAGATGGCGCCTCCTCCTGGTTGATGAAACAGGGCAAAGTGGATTGGGTTGTGGTCGGCTCTGACCGGATTGCAGCCAATGGAGATGTGGCCAACAAGATTGGTACCTATGCAACTGCTATTGCAGCTCGCCACCACGGGACCAAATTTATGGTAGTTGCTCCCACCTCGACTATAGATCGGGAGGTCGCCTCCGGAGATGATATTCCGATTGAGGTGCGTGAGGCAGAGGAGCTCTTCTCCTGTAGTGGGAAGCGTATGGCAGCCGAAAAAGCAGCAGGATGGAACCCCGTATTTGATGTAACTCCGGCCGAGTTGGTGGATGTGATTGTGACTGAGAGAGGGGTTGTGGAGAATCCCACAAGAGAGAAAATTGAGGCACTATTTTCCGCCTGATTCTGTTACAATTCACGGTTTGAAAAGGGCGGAATAAACCGTCTTTTTGTGGCTGTTCACAACTCATACCGTTTAATATTAAATGACTGAATTTGCAAAGGAAGTTCTCCCCGTAAATATCGAGGAGGAGATGCGGCAGTCGTACCTTGACTACGCCATGAGCGTGATTGTCGGGCGTGCGCTTCCAGATGCCAGAGATGGCCTCAAACCTGTCCATCGTCGCGTGCTCTATGCGATGCATGAACTGGGGAATGACTGGAACAAATCGTATAAAAAGTCAGCTCGTATTGTCGGTGACGTAATCGGTAAATATCACCCTCATGGTGATACGGCTGTTTATGACACTATTGTGCGGATGGCGCAGCCATTTTCGCTACGTTATATGCTGGTTGATGGTCAGGGTAACTTTGGTTCGGTGGATGGTGATTCCGCCGCTGCAATGCGTTACACCGAGATCCGGATGTCAAAGATCGCCCATGATCTATTGGCGGACCTGGACAAGGAGACCGTTAATTTTACTCCCAACTATGATGAGAGTGAGCACGAGCCGTCAATCCTTCCAACACGCCTCCCAAATCTGCTGATAAATGGCTCAGAGGGAATTGCGGTGGGAATGGCAACCAAGATTCCCCCTCATAATCTGACTGAGGTGGTGAGTGCAACAATCGCACTGGTTGATGATCCAGAACTGGATATTTCCGGACTTATGGAGCATATTCCGGGCCCTGATTTCCCGACTGCTGCCATTATTAACGGGGTAAAAGGGATTCATGAGGCCTATAAGACAGGTCGTGGCCGTATCTATCTGCGTGCCCGTACTCATGTTGAGGGTGAAGATGGGAAGAAGCAGACTTTGGTGGTCGATGAGCTCCCATACCAGGTAAACAAGGCGAGGCTGCTGGAGCGTATTGGTGAGTTGGTACGTGAAAAGAAACTAACAGGAATATCTGCCCTGCGTGATGAGTCCGATAAGGATGGTATGCGCATGGTGATTGAGCTGAAGAGGGGAGAGGTGGCAGATGTTGTTCGTAACAACCTCTTCAAGCAGACTGCAATGCAGAATGTATTTGGCATCAATATGGTGGCATTGGTCGATGGCCAACCCCGCCTGATCAATCTGAAGCAGGCGCTTGAGGTATTTATCCGCCACCGTCGTGAGGTGGTGACCCGTCGCACCATATTTGAGCTACGCAAGGCGCGTGAACGTGCCCATGTGCTGGAAGGGTTGGCAATTGCATTAACCAATATTGATCCGATTATTGCTCTGATCAAATCGTCCGCAACTCCTGCCGAGGCAAAAGAGAAACTGGCTGCTCAGGGGTGGCCGCCGGGCATTGTGGTGGAGATGCTGGATCGTGGAGACGCTGCTGATACCCGTCCTGAGGGTCTGGATGATGGTTATGGTCTGATTGATGATCTATACCATCTCTCTCCAGTGCAGGTACAGGCTATCCTTGATCTGAAGCTTCACCGTCTTACAGGGCTGGAGAAAGATAAAATTCTGGATGAGTACAGAGCTCTTCTGGAGAAAATTGGAGAGCTGCTTAATATCCTGCGCAACCCTGATCGACTTATGGAGGTTATCCGTGAGGAGCTGGTTGAGATGCGTGAAAAGTATGGGGATGAGCGCAAGACTGAGATTGTACAAACCCAGGTAGACCTCTCGCTTGAGGATCTTATTAGTGAGGAGGATGTGGTTGTGACCCTCTCGCATGGCGGATATGTTAAGGCGCAGCCGGTGACAGATTATCGGGCACAGCGCCGAGGTGGCCGTGGCAAGACCGCAGCAGCGATAAAGGATGAGGATTTTGTAGATAAGCTGGTTGTTGCCAATACCCACGACACTATTCTCTGTTTCTCAACCAGAGGACGACTCTATTGGCTGAAGGTGTATCAGTTGCCACAGGCGGGACGTACAGCTCGTGGAAAACCGATTAATAACCTCCTTCCGCTGGAGGATGGGGAGCGTATTACCGCATTCCTGCCGGTTAGAGAATATAGTGAAGACAAGTTCATCTTTATGGCCGCTACAAGCGGTATTGTTAAAAAGACCCCACTAACCGCGTTCTCTCGCCCCAGAACTGCAGGCATTATTGCGGTTGAGTTGCGGGATGATGACGAATTGGTTGGGGTGGAACTGACAGGTGGCAACAGCGACATTATGCTCTTTGCCAGTGGCGGTAAGGCAGTTCGGTTCCCTGAATCTACAGTACGGGCTATGGGACGTACTGCTCGTGGGGTCAAGGGGATGCAGCTAAATGCTGGTGAGCATATTATCTCTCTCCTCGTGCCGCAAAAGAGTCATGTTCTGACTGCCACCGAGCATGGATTTGGCAAGCGCACCTCCATGGAGGAGTATCCATGCAAGGGGCGTGGCACCAAAGGTGTAATCTCTATTCAGACATCTGATAGAAACGGTGCCGTTGTGGGTGCAGTTCAGGTTAATGAGGAAGAGGAGATCATGATGATCTCCAGTGGAGGTGTGTTGGTCCGTACTCGCGTATCCGAGATCTCAGTTCTGGCGCGCAATACCCAGGGTGTAACCCTTATTCGTCTTGGAGATGATGAGAGGTTGGTTGGGATTGAGCGTGTTGAGGAGAGTGAGGCTGAAGAGTCGGAAGAGAGCGAAGAGAGTAGTGAAGATTAGTAACGACCACTATTAGTGTTCACAATTGATGATATAGGCAAGGAAGATAGATAATGGCAAGAAGCTACAATTTTAGTGCAGGTCCGGCAATGCTGCCGACTGCAGTTATCGAACGCGCACAGCAGGAGATGCTGGAGTGGGGTGAATCTGGTATGTCCGTGATGGAGATGAGCCATCGTGGCAAGGATTACATGTCCATTGCAGAAAAGGCAGAGTCTAACCTGCGTGAGGTTATGGCGATCCCTGAAAACTACAAGGTGCTGTTTCTGCAGGGTGGTGCATCAAGTCAGTTTGCAATGGTTCCACTGAATCTGTTGCGTGGCAGGGAGAGTGCTGACTATCTTAATACCGGAATGTGGTCAAAAAAGGCTGTTGCTGAGGCTGGCCGCTACTGTAGTGTGAATCTGGCTGCTGATACCTCGGAGGGCGGTTTCACTGCGGTTCCGACAGCAGAGTCACTGAATCTTAATGCGGATGCGGCCTATGTCCACTACACCCCCAATGAGACTATTGGTGGGGTGGAGTTTGACTATGTTCCAGAGACTGGCGACGTTCCTCTGGTTGCAGATATGTCATCCACTATTCTTTCTCGCCCCATGGATGTATCAAAGTATGGGGTTATCTATGCTGGTGCACAGAAGAATATCGGCCCTGCAGGGCTGACTATTGTCATTGTGCGTGATGATCTGGTTGGAGAGACCTTGGGCGGTACCCCAGCAATGTTTGACTATGCAACCCACGTAAAGGCAGGCTCCATGTATAACACCCCACCAACCTACAGCTGGTATATGGCTGGTCTGGTATTTGAGTGGATCAAGGAGCAGGGCGGGCTGACCGCAATTGGTGAGATCAACGAGCGCAAGGCTGGCAAACTCTACGCTACTATTGATGGCTCCGATTTTTATGGCAACCCAGTGGAAAAAAATGGTCGTTCATGGATGAATGTTCCATTTACCCTGGCTGATTCAGAGCTGGATGGCATCTTCCTGACAGGGGCTGCGGAGCGAGGCCTGGTGACACTTAAGGGTCACCGTTCTGTCGGTGGCATGCGCGCTAGTATCTATAATGCAATGCCTGAGGCAGGTGTGGATGCGTTGGTTGAATATATGAAAGAGTTCGAGAGAGAGCAGGGATAGACAATGAATAAAATTCTTACACTAAACAACATATCTGTGGTTGGACTGGACCGTCTGCCGCGTGACAATTATGAGATTGCCTCCGAGATCCAACATCCTGATGCGATTCTTCTGCGCTCTTACAAGATGCATGATATGGAGATCCCTGAGACTCTAAAGGCGGTAGGCCGTGCTGGTGCCGGGGTAAATAATATTCCAGTCGAGAAGATGACTGAGCATGGAGTTCCGGTATTTAATGCCCCCGGGGCAAATGCAAATGCGGTCAAAGAGCTGGTTATATCCAGCATGTTGATGGCAAGTCGTAATATTGCCCAGGCGTGGGATTATGCAAAGAATCTACAGGGTGACGATAGTTCTATTGCCAAGGATGTTGAGGCTGGCAAGAAAAAATATGTCGGTTTCGAGCTGCCTGGCCGTACTCTTGGGGTAATTGGTCTCGGTGCTATTGGGGTGCAGATTGCCAACGCGGCAATCTCGTTGGGGATGAAGGTTATCGGTTATGACCCATCTGTAACAATCCAGAGTGCATGGAACCTCTCCTCCGAGGCGGTACGTGCCCACAGTGTTGATGAGCTTCTGGCAGAGGCAGATTTTATCACTTTCCATGTACCGTTGATTGACGCAACAAGAAACATGATAAACGAAGATCGCCTCAAGATCATGAAGGATGGCGTTGTAATCATGAACTTTGCCCGCGGCGGCATTGTGGATGATGCAGCTGTTCTGGAGGCCCTGGACTCCGGTAAGGTCTATGCATATATTAATGACTTCCCAACCAACGAGAACAAGGATCACCCTCGCGTAGTATGTCTGCCCCATCTGGGAGCATCGACTGCAGAGGCGGAGGATAACTGTGCCATCATGGTTGCGGATCAGGTCAAGGATTACCTGGAGAATGGAAATATCACCAACTCCGTCAACTTTCCAGAGATGAAGATGCCACGGGCAGGTTCGGCGAGGATTGCAGTAGCAAACTCCAATGTCCCAAATATGGTGGGACAGATAACCTCACTACTGGCAGATGCTGGAATCAATATTGTTGATATGATGAACAAGTCGAGAGATGAAATCGCATACAATCTGCTTGATGTTGAAGGAGATATGGATGATGTTGAGAATAAGATTCGAGCCATTGAGGGGGTATTGTCGGTTCGTATTATTTAACTGATTGGGGGCATAATGGACGGAGAGAAGAGACTCGTAGAGATTCGCCAGGAGATTGATCAATTGGACCAACAGATCCAGCAGATGATCAGTCGTCGAGCAGAACTTGCTCAGGAGGTGGCGAAGGCAAAGTTATCGGCCGATGATTCAGCTGATGGTGTTGTGGATTTCTACCGTCCAGAACGAGAGGCCCAGGTTCTCTCATTGGTGATGGAGCGAAATCAGGGACCATTGGGTGATGAGGAGATGGCTCGTCTCTTTCGCGAGATTATGTCTGCCTGTCTGGCGCTTGAGAAGCCCATGCGTATCGCCTTTCTTGGGCCAGAGGGAACCTTCACTCAGGCAGCTGCACTTAAACAGTTTGGCAAGTCAGTAACAACAATTCCTCTGGGAGCTATCCCGGATGTCTTTCATGACGTGGAGTCTGGTGAGGCAAACTATGGCGTGGTCCCGGTAGAGAACTCCACTGAAGGGGTGATTACCCATACCCTGGATATGTTCATAAATTCACCACTGCAGATTAATGGTGAGGTGGAGCTTAGAATTCATCATCACCTTATGACCAAGTCGGAAAAACTGGATGAGGTGGTACGTATTTACTCTCATCAACAGTCTCTGGCACAGTGCAGAGACTGGTTGGAGGCACATCTGCCGGGAGTTGAGCAGATTCCGGTATCCAGTAATGCAGAGGCTGCCCGTCTTGCATCAGAAGAGAACGGTGCTGCAGCAATAGCCGGTGAGGTTGCCGCAGAGATCTATGAGCTTAATGTATTGGCTCGTAATATCGAGGATGAACCAGATAATACCACCCGTTTTCTGGTTATCGGCAAGCAGTCTCCACGCCCCAGTGGTAATGACAAGACATCTCTCTTGATCTCTACCAGCAACCGCCCGGGAGCGCTCTATGAACTGCTCTCTCCATTTTCAGAGAATGGGGTCTCAATGAGCAGAATCGAGTCTCGTCCATCGCGTCGCGGCAATTGGGACTACCTCTTTTTTGTCGACCTGGAGGGGCATTCAGAGGATGAGCATGTCAAGGATGCACTGGAAAAACTGGAATCCAATGCAAGCATGTTCCGGGTTTTGGGGGCATACCCCAAGGCTATTCTGTAACAGGGCGCACAATGTCCGCCTGTGACATCCATGAATATGCCATGTCTGGAGTTCAGGGTATTAGCCCGTACCAGCCAGGCAAACCGATCTCTGCATTGGCCCGCGAAATTGGGATGGATGAGTCCACAATTATCAAACTCGCATCTAATGAAAACCCGCTAGGGCCATCTCTCAAGGTAACAGAGGCTGTCACCAGGGCGCTTGATGAGCAGGCACGTTATCCAGATGGTGGTGCTGTCGAATTGCGAGATCGACTGGCTCGGCACCATGGGCGTAACCCTGCAGAGATAACTGTCGGTAATGGATCTAACGATATACTGGATCTGATTGCCAGAACATTTCTTGGAGATGGACGTTCTGCAGTCATGTCTGAACATGCCTTCGCAGTATATCCACTCTCTACACAGGCTGTTGGTGCGACCTTGATTGTAGTTCCGGCAATGGAGTGGGGGCATGATCTAGATGCGATGGCTAGTGCCGTCAGGGAGGATACCCGTGTTGTCTGGATAGCCAACCCCAACAACCCAACAGGTACCTGGATTGATAGTAATGCACTGCATAGTTTTCTCTCACAACTGCCAGAGGATGTGGTGGCGGTGGTTGATGAGGCCTATATAGAGTTTGTGGAGGATGATGATTATCCGGACAGCTCTCTCTGGCTGGACCAATTTCCCAACCTGATAGTTACCAGAACCTTCTCCAAGGCATACGGATTAGCCGGATACAGAATTGGTTATGCACTATCCAGCGCAGCCATTGCTGATCTGTTGAATCGGGTACGCCAGCCATTTAATGTGAATACGCTTGCTCAGGTGGCAGCAATAACTGCCCTTGATGATCAGGACCATATTAAGCGTGGGGTGGAGCTGAATAGAGAGGAGATGAAAAAGATGGAACATGGTTTGGACCATCTCGGGATAGAGTGGATTCCATCTGTTGGCAACTTTATCTCAGTTGATGTTGGGCAGCCTGCCACGCCTCTATTTGAGGAGATGCAAAAACAGGGGGTGATTGTGCGTCCTGTTGGTAACTATGGAATGGCTAACCATCTGCGAATATCCATCGGCCTGCCAGAGGAGAATCTCCGTTGTCTGCAGGTATTGACCAAAATATTGAGGGGGCAGTAGTGATCAAACGTCTTGCATTGATTGGAGTGGGTTTGATCGGGGGGTCACTGGTACGCGCTCTTCGTGATCAAAACGGTGTTATTGAGGTTGTCGGGTATGGCCGTAGCCATGACAACCTGCAGCAGGCAATTGAGCTTGGTGTGATTGATAAGATTGCAGAGAGTATTGCTGAGGCAGTAACAGATGCTGATATGGTTGTTATTGCCACCCCGCTTGGATCCATGCGTTCAATATTTTCGGAGATGGTGGGGCACCTGTCACCAGAGGCAGTACTCACTGATGTAGGAAGTGTAAAGGGTATCGTCGTGGAGGATGCAGTAGCAGCCTTTGGCGATGTTCCTCCCCGCTTCATTCCGGGACACCCTATTGCCGGCACTGAAAATAGTGGAGTACAAGCATCACTGTCTGATCTCTATAGAGATCGTCGTGTAATTCTTACCCCACTTGAGAATAGTGATCCTGAGGCACTCCGTATTGTAACCGAGATGTGGCAGACTGCAGGTGCCGAGGTGGTGGAGATGAATGTAGAGCACCATGACAAGGTGTTGGCAGCAACCAGCCATCTTCCTCATCTGCTCGCCTATGCCCTGGTGGACTCACTGGCAAAACAGGAGGCCCATAGTGAGATCTTCCGTTTTGCTGCTGGTGGGTTCCGTGACTTCAGCCGAATTGCATCAAGCAATCCAACCATGTGGCGTGATATCTCTCTGGCCAACAGGGATCAGCTGTTGCAGGCAATAGATTCATTTCAGGACGAACTCGATCTGGTCAAGCAGATGGTCCAGGATGAGGATGGGGCATCACTGCTGGAACTCTTTTCACGTGCCAAAAAGGCGCGGGATGATCATTACGAATAACCTGTCAATCACATATAGCGGCAGAGGTGACGAGGATGTTTGA
>CAYQBY010000002.1:0-59780 GCA_964415865.1 uncultured Piscirickettsiaceae bacterium
AAAGGACTGTTAATCCTTGGGTCACTGGTTCGAGTCCAGTCGGGGGAGCCATATACAAAAGGAGTTACGATTAGCGTCGCAACTCCTTTTTCTTTGCCTTAAAATATCATCAGCAATATGGGGATATTAGAATAGTCTGATAGTGCTAACAGGCACAAAACTGTCGTATTCACAAGAAAACAATAAGTTACAAACAACTTTAACTTTTTGAAAATAATTTTATATATTAACCAGCATTCAGCATGTTACGTTATATTTATGATTTGAATTATTGCTCTATTTCATAATCACATAAGATAACTAGCAGAATTTGGCTTCTCCACAATGGCTGTGGATAAAGTTGTAGATAACTCAAATTCCAGACACTTATCTGAGGGTATTTTCACACCCAAGCAGATTGCCTGTTTTTTAGGCACTAGTGATTTCTCAGCTACGAGCCCCGCCCTTTTTGGCTCTCCCTTTCGCAGACCTATCTTTACGCCTTGCACCTTGTGGCTTTTTCTTACCACCAGGTTTAACCCCTTTTTTCTTACGTGGAGGCTTAAACCCTTCATCATCGCCTCCACCCATACGGGAGATTTCCAGTTTTTGGCCACAGACCCAGGTTTTTCTCAATTCACGAAATATATCCTTGGGCATACCCTCTGGTAGATCAACGGTACTGTACTGCTCATGGATCTCAACCTTGCCAATATCCTCATTGAAGAGACCAGCCACATTAGCAATGGCGCCAACAATATTGTCAGGTTTGACCTTGTGCACAGACCCAACAGCCAGACGAAAATGTTCTCTACCAGGCTGTAGAGGCTCTTTTTTTCCACGCGAACGGCGCTGCTCCTGTCGAGGGCTGTTTTTTTGACTCTTATCTGTACTCTTACTCTCTTTACGCCTTCTTCTCTCTTGATTCTTTACCAGCAGTGGCGTATCCCCATGAAACATGTTTGCCAGTGCCGCGGCAATCTCAATAGCTGGAATATCATGCTCAATACGGTAGGACTCTATAACCTTTCCGTAAAATTCAAGATCTTCCTCTTTGGCTATGGTGTCAGTGATATTTTGTTTGAACCTGGCAATACGACGGTCATTTATAATCTCATTGCTGGGCAGATCCATCTGCTCAATCTTCTGTCTGGTTGCACGCTCAATTGCATGCAACATCCGTTTCTCTCGTGGGGCAATAAAGAGGATAGCATCTCCCTTGCGCCCAGCACGTCCAGTACGGCCAATACGGTGCACGTATGATTCTGTATCGTAGGAGACATCGTAGTTGATGACGTGACTGATACGTGGAACATCAAGCCCACGGGCAGCAACATCAGTGGCAATCAGAATATCCAGTTTTCCGCTCTTGAGCTTGTTCACTGTCTGCTCACGCATCTTTTGGGGAATATCACCATTAAGTGCCTCAGCTGCAAACCCTCTGGCTGACAGTTTCTCGGCTATCTCTGTAGTCATGACCTTGGTGCGTACAAAGATAATGATGCCATCAGTCTCTTCCACCTCAAGGATACGGGTCAGCGCATCCATCTTGTGCAGTCCGCTCACCATCCAGTAACGCTGGCGTACACTCTCAACGGTTGTGGTCTTACCCTTGATACTTACCAATGCCGGATCTTTCAGATACTTTTTGGCAATGCGACTGATTGCATTCGGCATCGTCGCTGAGAACAGTGCAGTCTGATGGTTTTCAGGAAGTTGCTCCAGAATCCACTCCACATCATCAATGAACCCCATACGTAGCATCTCATCTGCCTCATCCAGAACCAGACACTGCAACGCATCGAGCTTGAGGCTGCCACGACGCATATGGTCCATGACTCTCCCTGGCGTACCCACCACCACATGCACACCACGATCCAGTGCTCTTAGCTGCGTACGATAATCCTGCCCCCCATAGATGGGAACCACATGAAAGCCTGAGAGCTGTTTTGCATACTTTTGGAATGCCTCTGATACCTGGATAGCCAGTTCCCTGGTGGGAGCCAGCACCAGAATCTGCGGCCTATGCAGTTTTAGATTAAGCCGTGACAGTAGGGGCAGTGCAAATGCAGCTGTTTTACCGGTACCTGTCTGTGCCTGTCCAAGAATATCTTTCCCCTCAAGCAGATGTGGAATTGCCTCTGCCTGAATTGGTGACGGTGATTCGTATCCAATCTCAGTAATGGCTTTAAGCACAGCAGGACTGATACCTAGCGTATTGAACGCAGGCAACTCTTTGGATGGGGATGTCATGGCTAGTGCCTCAAGAATAGCAGGAAACGCTTATATTAACACAAATATACGTGAATCAATTAGTTATGAATTTTCTTTTTGGAATAGGGCAATAGACTCCACATGGGCGGTATGTGGGAACATATCCATTACCCCGGCAGAAACCAGTCTGTACCCTTGGTTGTTAACCAATTCATCTGCATCACGAGCCAGGGTTGCCGGGTTACAGGAAACGTAAACAATACGTTCAGGCTTTATTTTCCTCATCTTCTGCACAATCTCCAGAGCACCACTACGAGGGGGATCCAGCAGTACTTTATTATAACGGTTGTTTAGCCATATACCGCCAGTCTCTTCATCCTGCAAATCAACAGCAAAGAATTCTGCATTCTTGACACTATTACGCTCAGCATTCTCTCGTGCACGCTGCACCAACGCCTCATCCCCTTCCACTCCAACCACATGGCCAGCGATTTTGGCAATTGGGAGAGTGAAGTTACCCAGTCCACAAAACAGGTCCAGCACCTCGTCATGGTCAGTTAGCTCCAGCATCTCAATTGCAAGTGGCACCATCTCCTGGTTGATTGCACTATTTACCTGAGTGAAGTCTGTTGGTAAAAAACTGTATTCAAGATCAAAGCTATTCAGGTGATAGCTAAGCTCAACTACATGGTCCTGGTTTAGTGGAGTGACGCTATCAGGCCCTTTGGGCTGCAGATAGATATTAAGATCATGCTCCTTTCCAAATTTATCCAACCTTTCCTGATCTGCATCAGAGAGTGGTTCCAGGTTACGAAATACCAGCAGTGAATGAGTATCATCACAGGCAACCTCAATCTGGGCAATCTTGTTACAGCCATCCATGGAGGTGATCAAATCACGAAGATCGCCAATCCTTTCTCCCACCTCTGGCACCAGCACGCTACATGAGTCCATAACCGTAAGATAACCACTCTGTTTCTCACGAAAACCTACCAATGCACCACCTTTCTTTGGGACATAACGCACACCCAGACGTGCCTTGCGACGATATCCATGAGATGGTCCAGTCAGCGGCGGCAATACAGACTCAGGCGTTACCTTGCCCAGGCGCGAGAAGTTATCCAGCAGGGTCTGTTGTTTAAAGTTAATCTGTGCACCTGACTCCATCTGCTGCAGTGAACAGCCGCCACACCCATAAAAATGTGGGCATGGCGGTTCAACTCGGTCTGGTGATGCAGTGAGCACCTCAACAATCTCGCCAGAATCAAAATTCCTGCGTCGACCGGTCAGTTTGTATAGCACTTCTTCTCCCGGCAGGGTTCCGGGCACAAATACAACTTTACCATCGGTATGGGTAATGCCCTTTCCATCATGGGCAAGGGATTCAATGGTTGCCTCAATTGGCTCCTGAGGTAGTGGCTTACGACGTCTACGGCCCATGGTTAAAATCTCGCGAAAAAATCAAGCGCGAGAGTATATCACCAGCAGACTAGCTGTTAGTCGATTAATCCCAACCCTGGGTACAATCAAGGTTGACCCAAACCTGTTTAAGGCCTGGTATGCCATCCTCCAGCATGATAGTCAGTGGTGGACGTTTACTGAGATATTTATTGGTATGACGCAACCAGATTGCTCCGCCAGCCCTGCTTCTTGGAAAATTATGGAATAGTGCATCACCAATGCCAATAAGGTGACGGACACGTTGCAACACACTCTGCTCATCAGGAATCGGTGTTCCATGCATAAATTGTGTAAGCATGCGTTCTTTACCGTCCACACCCAGCAGCCTCATCTGCTCTTTTTTGCCTATATCCCACTCTTGAAATAGGGACATGACACGACGCGCCAGAAGAACACGTTCTTCAAAATTGAACTCAAGATCTGCCTCATCACTCTGATTCATCCCATTACCCTAATTCGCACTAATTTAGTCAGGATTATACAGGAAAATTACTCTGAGGGAAAAACACCAGTAGAGAGATAACGATCACCACGATCACAGATGATGGTCACGATAACGCCATTCTCAATATTCCTGGAAAGATCCAGGGCAGCAGCAACGGCCCCACCAGATGAGATCCCGCAAAAGATCCCCTCCTCAGCCGCCAGACGACGGGTCATCTCTTCAGCTGCATCCTGAGAGACATCAATCAAACTATCCACTCGTGAGGCATCATAGATCTTCGGCAGATACTCTTTCGGCCAACGCCGTATCCCCGGTATGCTTGACCCCTCCTGAGGTTGCACTCCAACAATCTGGATCTCTGGATTCTGTTCCTTGAGGTAGCGAGAGTTTCCCATGATGGTTCCCGTTGTCCCCATAGCACTGACAAAGTGGGTAACCTCTCCCTCCGTATCCCGCCAGATCTCAGGGCCAGTGCCCTCATAATGGGCAAGCGGATTATCCTGGTTTGAGAACTGATCCAGAATTTTTCCTCTCCCTTCAGCCCCGAGCTCACGTGACTTGTCGATAGCCGCCTCCATACTCCCCTCTGCCGGGGTCAGTACAAGTTCAGCACCGTATGCTTTCATGGAGGAGCGACGCTCAATACTCATATGTTCAGGCATAACCAGAACCATCTTGTACCCCATAATTGCTGCAGCCATTGCCAGAGCAATACCAGTATTACCACTGGTGGCCTCAATCAGGGTGTCTCCAGGAGCAATCTCACCACGCTCCTCAGCATGCTTGATCATGCTCAGCGCGGGACGATCCTTGACCGATCCAGCCGGATTGTTACCTTCCAGCTTCACCAGAATTGTATTGTTACGTTGTCTGCTCTCCTCTCCGGAAATACGCTGCAACTGAACCATCGGCGTATTGCCTACCAGGGATTGCATGGTTTGGTACTTCATTCCTTCTCCATTATTACAAACGCAACGGCATGTTCATGTTCGTCCGATATTGATATATAGGTAGATATTACCCCAAGCTGCTGTTGCTCTCTCTTGGCTGCCCCAGACAGTGTTAATTCCGGCTTTCCCTTATCAGTATGGGTAACCTCAATATCATGCAACTGAATACCATCACGAAATCCGGTCCCCAAAGCCTTTACTGTTGCCTCTTTTGCAGCAAATCGCTTGGCTAAAAAGTGCGGCTTAATCCTCTCTCCACACAGCTGAAATTCCAACACCTCATTTTTTGAGAGTATCTTGTCAGCAAAACGATCACCATGACGCTCCAGACTCTCTCTGATTCGCTTCACATCGACAAGATCTGTCCCTATCCCAACAATCATGAATCAGCTACTACGCGCCTCTACCATTAATTTTTTCATCTCTCTGACGGACTCCTCCAACCCCTTGCCCAATACGGCATGGGCGACAATGGAGTGGCCAATATTGAGCTCCACGATCCCAGGTAGCGCGGCGATTGGCTGAACATTCTGGTAGTGTAGTCCATGCCCGGCATTGGGCTGAATCCCCAGCTCTTTAGCAAATTTGACCGCCTCACGAATTCTCTTAAACTCCTCATCCCGCTCCCCCTGCTCCGTTGCATCAGCAAAGCGGCCGGTATGGATCTCACAGACAGGGGCTCCAATCTCAGCAACCGCCTCAATCTGACGTGGATCAGGATCAATAAATGGAGAGACCAGAATGCCTGCTGCTGCAAGTCGAGTCGCAGCATCTCTCATCTTCTCGATCTGTCCGGCCACATCAAGTCCCCCCTCAGTTGTCAGCTCTTCACGCTTTTCCGGAACCAGACAACAGTCGGCAGGTTTGAAGTTTTCTGCAATAGAGATCATCTCCTCTGTTACCGCCATCTCTAGATTAATCTTGGTGTTTACATGAGCAGCAACCTCTTCAAGGTCATAGTCCTGGATATGACGGCGATCTTCACGCAGATGCATGGTGATTCCATCCGCCCCTCCCTTCTCTGCCAGAATTGCAGCCTCCATCACGCTTGGGTAGAGCGTTCCTCTCGCCTGACGCAGGGTGGCAACATGATCAATATTTACCCCAAGCAGAGGGATATCTTCATTACTCAATTCAGTGCTCCATATTGTGCTATCAATTTGCGACTCTCCAACATACCGTTGGGCAGATGGTAATCAATCGCGCTGCGTAGAAGATGTTTGGCCTCCTGCAGAACCCTCTTCTCAACCCCACCCTCCGTAGTACGCAGCCACTCTAGTGTCTTTCCCATCACGGTTACAGATTTTTTGTTGGAGGAGGAGAACGGCATCATGCCCTCCTCGGGATGATAACTGTAGACCTGATCAGAGTGAATAGGTACACCTGCACAATCTATCTGCAGGTCAAAACCAAAACCTACAGCATTCAACAGTTGTACCTCAAAAGCACGTAATAGAGATGCTTCATCACCACCACTATCGAGTGAGTGCAACAACTCCCCATACTGTTTAAACAGTTTTACGTGAGGGTCCCCCCTATGGAGTAGTCGTACCAATAGCTCGTTGGCATACAGCCCACAGAGGGTTCTTCTGCCTTGTAGTGAATATGAGCGTCTGACAACCTCTGTACGATTTAAGGTATGGAGCTCACCTCTCCCGCTCCAGGAGACCTGCAGCGGGGTAAAGGGCTGCAACTGTGCAGAAAGTGACGATCTGCCTCTGGAGCTACTACGCGTTGCCCCTCTGGCAACCACACCTACTCTGCCCGCATCCTCAGTAAATAGATCAATAATCTGACTGGTATTGCGGAAAGGTCGGGTATGCAACACAAATGCATGGTGAAAATTATCTCTCGAGTTTCTGCTGGTATCAGCCATCCTCTCTATACCCCAAGCTATGCAGAGCACGGTCATCATCTGACCAACCAGCCCTAACCTTAACCCACAGCTGTAGAAATATCTTTCTTCCCAGTAACTCCTCCAGCTCCTCCCTTGCCTCTTTGCCCACAGTACGCAGACGCTCCCCTTTCTTTCCTATCACAATCCCTTTCTGTCCCGCGCGCTCTACCCAGATTACAGCAGCAATGTCGGTTAACTTGCCAGACTCCTTGAACTGCTCAATCTCTACTGTGAGCGCATAGGGTAGCTCCTGCCCCAACTGACGAGTCAATTTTTCACGAATTCGCTCAGCCACCAGAAAACGTTCACTACGGTCAGTGATCTGGTCCTCTTCATATAGATGCACACCCTCAGGAAGAAGTGACTCCAGTTTCTTCTCTAGCTGATCAACTCCCTTCCCCTTAAGTGCGGAGACTGGAATGATGGAGTCAAATGAGAGCTTTTGAGAGAGCTCTCCTATCAATGGCAACAACTTCTCTTTATTACCAATCTGATCAATCTTGTTAACAACAGCCACCACTGGACAGCGCTGTTGTTTCAATAACTCAACAACTGCATCATCCTCCTCACTCCACCTCTCACCATCCACAACAAAAACCACCACGTCCACATCATCCATACTGCCAGTTGCAGCACGATTAAGGTAACGGTTCATTGCCGTCTCTGCATTGGAGTGGATACCAGGTGTATCCACATAGGTAAATTGAGAATCCCCAACGGTCTTGATGCCCAACAGACGGTGGCGAGTGGTCTGTGGTTTACGTGAGGTAATACTTAGTTTTTCCCCAAGGATTCTATTCATCAATGTGGACTTGCCAACATTGGGGCGCCCCACAATTGCAATCACACCACTTCTGCTGATTGAGCTATCTATCTGATTCACTCACTACTCCCCAGCTTAACAATCGCCAGTGCTGCCGCCTCTTGCTCTGCCTTTCTTCTGCTGCTGCCCTCACCCTGGGTTGCCACTCCCATTCCATCAACTCGACACGCCATGATAAATGTCTGGTGATGCCCCTCTCCTCTTATCTTTACTACTTCATAGTTTGGTAATGGATGTTTACGTGCCTGCAACCATTCTTGAAGTCTGGTTTTAGGATCCTTCAACTCAGCAAGCGGCGGCAATCTGTTGATACGCTCCTCAAACAGCTGACCCAACCATCTCTTACACTGAGTAAAATCACTATCCAGATATATGGCACCAATAATTGCCTCCATAGCATCTGCAAGGATTGAATCACGACGAAAGCCGCCACTCTTCAACTCTCCCTGACCCAGCACCAAGGCATCTCCAAGATCAAACTCTCTGGCAATCTCTGCCAGGCTCTCTCCACGAACAAGACGCGCCCGTAGTCTACTCAGATCACCCTCCGGAACATCCGGGTAATGGTGGTATAGCATTTCACTCACCACAAAACCAAGAATTGAATCCCCCAAAAACTCCAGGCGCTCATTGTTCTGACTACCCATGCTGCGATGGGTAACTGCCTGACGTAGCAGATTGGAACTCTGAAACGTGTAATTCAGTCGTTTTTCAAGCAGATCTAATGGGGCATACGGCATCTGGCAGGCTCTAATTACTCTATAGAACCGATGCGGTTCCAGCTTATTCCATCACCACAACTGAAGTCCCAACTCATCCAGACAGCAACCGCCTTACCCACAATATTGTCCTCAGGGACAAATCCCCAGTAGCGTCCATCACGACTATTGTCTCGATTGTCTCCCAACATAAAGTAGTGTCCCTCGGGGACTACCCACTCTCCTTCTGCTCGTGAGGCTCTGGGTGGAATAATCAGGATCTCATGATCACTATCTGCTGTCTGCTCTCTAAAACGCAGTGAGTCTATGGTATGGCATTTATTGTTCATCCATAGATGGGATCGCTTATTTGTTATCTTGGCTAGCTTACCATTGACGGAGAGCTGTCTATTTCTATACTCAATGCGATCTCCTGGAACACCAACCACACGCTTGATGTAGTCAACGCTTGGATCTTCCGGATAACGAAAGACCATAATATCACCACGCTCAGGATCACCTAAATCAAGAATCTTGGCATCAACTACTGGCAGGCGCAGCCCATAGGCAAACTTGTTAACCACGATAAAATCTCCCACAACCAATGTGGGTCTCATAGAGCTGGATGGAATCCGAAATGGCTCAAAAATAAAAGAGCGCAGAATCAGCACAATCAGAATCACCGGAAAGAAGGAGCGTGAATACTCCACCAAAATTGGTAACTCTTGTCCTTGGCGCTTTGCTGCCCATAGCTTCGCATCAAGAAGCCATATCCCACCGGTTATCACTAGCGCGATTACCAAAATTCCTGAAAAATCCAGATGCATCTCCTCGCTCCTATTTCTTGCTTGTCTGTAATACTGCCATGAATGCTTCCTGAGGGATATCCACCTTGCCTACTCTCTTCATTCTCTTCTTTCCCTCTTTCTGCTTCTCCAGCAGTTTTTTCTTTCTTGTGATATCACCACCATAACATTTGGCAGTTACATTTTTTCGCAATGCCTTAACTGTAGTTCTGGAGATAATCTTGGCACCAATGGTGGCCTGAATTGCCACATCAAACATCTGCCGTGGAATGATCTCTTTCATCCTCTCTGCCAACAGGCGCCCTCTTGGGATAGATGCAGCTCTGTGTATTATCATTGATAGTGCATCCATCTTGTCGCCATTGATAAGAAGATCAACCTTGACCAGATCGGCCGACTGAAACGCCTTGAAGTAGTAGTCCATGGAGGCAAAGCCACGACTGACGGATTTGAGACGATCAAAGAAATCAACCAATACCTCGGACAACGGAAGCTCATAGGTGATGGAGACCTGACGCCCCATATACTGCATATCTTTCTGTACCCCACGCTTCTCTATGCAGAGCCCGATTACTGCCCCTACATAATCCTGAGGGACCAGAATATTGGCCACAATTACCGGTTCACGAATCTCACTTATCTTGTTAACCACCGGAAGATCAGCAGGATTATCAATATGAATAACCTCACCATCACTCTTCTCAATCTCATAGACCACTGTTGGAGCCGTGGTTACCAGATTGAGCCCATACTCACGCTCCAGTCGCTCCTGAATAATCTCCATATGGAGCATACCGAGAAAACCGATACGGAATCCGAAACCTAGTGCAGGAGAGACCTCTGGCTCATACTCCAGTGCTGCATCATTAAGACGCAACTTGGCCAGAGCATCCCGGAAATCCTCATAATCATCAGTATCCACCGTATACATGCCGGCAAACACCTGTGGTTTGACCTCCTGAAACCCTGGTAGTGACTCCTCAACTGGATTATCTGCTGCCGTCAGAGTATCGCCCACCGGAGCACCATCAATCTGCTTGATACCGGCGATAATATATCCAACCTCACCAGCAGACAGTTCATCCTGAGGAGTACGCTTGGGGGTAAAGATTCCGACCTGATCAACCAGATGACTGTTTCCAGTCGACATCACCTTCATCTTCATTCGGCTACGAATTTTCCCATTCACAACCCGTACCAATGAGACTACACCAAGATAGTTGTCAAACCATGAGTCAATAATTAACGCCTGCAACTGTCCATCCGGATCACCCTTCGGTGGCGGAATATGGTCGACAATCTCCTCCAGCAGATCATCAACCCCTAACCCTGTCTTTGCACTAACCCTCTTGGCATCCTCAGCATCAATGCCGACAATCTCCTCAATCTCCTCAATTACACGTTCCGGCTCTGCTGATGGAAGATCAATCTTATTGAGGACCGGAAGCACCTCCAGGCCGAGATCAATTGCTGTATAACAGTTGGCAACAGTCTGAGCCTCCACCCCTTGCGCCGCATCCACAACAAGCAGAGCTCCCTCACAAGCTGCCAGAGAGCGCGACACCTCATAGGAAAAATCAACATGCCCCGGGGTATCAATAAAGTTCAGTAGATACACTTTTCCATCATTGGCCTTGTACTCCAGAGAGACGCTCTGTGCCTTGATGGTAATGCCTCTCTCCTTCTCGATATCCATCGAGTCGAGCACCTGCGCAGACATCTCACGGTCTGAAAGACCACCACAGACCTGAATAAAGCGGTCTGCAATAGTAGATTTGCCATGATCAATATGGGCAATAATGGAGAAATTCCTGATCTGCGAGAGGTCGTACACTATTTGTTCCGTCAATTAAAAAAATGACTCCGGCTGGAGTCATTTTCTATTTAGTTGCTCAGATGCTCCCTGAGCCGTTTTTCATCCAGGAAATAATGACAGATTTCTGCTGATTGCTCCAGCAGAACCGGTACTTTTGTCCCATATTGTGACTCCAGTTCCGGAACATCATTAATAATGATTCGCTCCATCTCAAAGCGATCCCTCAGGGGGTGATGAGCCAGCAGCTCCTCCATGTCATCACAGAGATGACACCCCTGCCGAACCATCAATTGTAATTTACGCTTAATCTGGCATTCTCAAGGCAAGAAAGATAGGACCTTTGTCTCGAACCACATAGACAGGAACACTTTTACCATCCGGCAGACGATCAAGAATCTGTAGTAGATGATCAATCCCCTCAATCACCACATAATTGATACGACTGATTACGTCCCCCTCCTTGATTCCGGAACGATCTGCGGAACTACCAGGTTCAATCTGTTTCACAAAAACTCCGCCAGAGTGGATTGAACGGCTTTCGCGCACCTCTACAGGAATATCCTCAAGAATCATTCCCAGACGCTCCGTAGTCGCCTCTTCCACCTGTTTATCTTTTTGTTGTGGTAGAGATGATGCCAACTCATCATCAGATGGCAACTCACCAATCACTACCTGCACCACCATTTCGCGCCCTTCACGGATTATTTTTACCGGAACAGGGTGGCCAACAGGTGTTCTACCGACAATCGGTGGCAGGTGAGAATTACTCTCTACAAAATGCCCATTGAACTCTGTTATAACATCCCCAACCTGGAGGTCAGAGAGAGATGCAGGGCTATCTTTCAATACCTCGGCCACCAACGCCCCAACTGGACGATCCATGCCAAAGGAGTCAGCCAGATCACTGGTAACCGCCTGAATCAAAACTCCCAACCAACCACGACTTACATGGCCCCCATTTTTGACCTGCTTGACAACATCCATCGCAACCTCAATAGGGATTGCGAAGGAGAGCCCCATATAACCACCAGACTTGCTGAATATGATGGAGTTCACCCCAACAACCTCACCATCCAGATTAAATAATGGACCACCGGAGTTTCCCGGATTGATCGCTACATCAGTCTGGATAAATGGAACGTAGTTAAATCTGTTGTCACCCTCAGAGATATTACGTGCCTTGGCACTAACAATACCTGCAGTTGCAGACATCTCAAAACCAAATGGTGAGCCAATTGCCATTACCCACTCCCCAATCTCGAGATCCTTACTGGTGCCTGGCTTGACGATAGGCAGCCCACTGGCATCAATCTTTATCAATGCAATATCTGAGCGTTTGTCAGAACCGACCACATCTGCCCTGAATTCTCTATGGTCAGAGAGGCGCACTGTAATCTCACTGGCATCCTCAACCACATGGTGGTTAGTCAGGATATAACCATCCTCCGTTAAAATGCTTCCAGAACCCTGGGCCTGTGTCTCAAACTCACGTGGTTGTGGATGAGGTACTGAGCCTCTAGGCCCCATGCCACGATCCTCAAAGAATCGACGAAAGAACTCTGGGAGCTCTTCATAAGGGAGATCATCCGGTCCTTGGGAGAATGGCCCCATACCAGGAATTGAGGGCATTTTTCTCTTCTGGTTTACGCTAATACTGACTACTGCAGGCATCTGCTCCTTTACCAACTGGGTAAAGTTTGGAAGCCCGCCAACTGTTGCTGCCGATACTCCTAGTGGAGACATTAATAAAATCCCGAACAGTCCACTCAAGAGAGAGATCTTTAACCCATAAAACACCTTTTTCATTACTATATATTCCTTTAACTATTATAAATAATTTATTGTTTTATATTATATTTTTAACAACTAATCAATATTCACATAAGAGAGAGGCTGAATTTCCGTGATAACTGGAATCATCTCATGTTGCTCAAACCACCCATTGCTCTTCATCCACAAAACAACGGCATAAGCCCCTGCAACCCCGGCCACAACTACCACCCACTCTTGCATAACACCAAACCAGGCAGTCATCACCCACTGTCCAATTAATGCAAACAGAAAAAGAGACAGTAGTGGAACCATATAGAGGAGAGCTGCCCCCTTCATTAATCCGTTTTCAGAGACAGCAATGGTAACCTGCTCACCAATCTTTGCATGCAGAGGATTTTTTACCTGCACCCTGAATGGGCGGTTTCCCAATACCTTGGAGAATGTTGCGGTACCGCACCCTGATGATGACTCACAACCACCACAAGAGCTCTGCCGTGTAGTCTCCACCCAGGCATTCTCACCATCAACAGCAACAACAGTTGCCATCTCCTTAACCACGTTCCGCCTCCAGTGAGACTGCTACTTGCTTCACCATATCCATTGACACCTCACCCAGAACGGTAATTCTGTATCCCAATACAGAGTGGCTATAAATATTCAGTTGTCTGCCACCACTCTCCATCTGACGCTCGGTAACAGGCCGGCCATCGCCGGACGTAGACTTCTCGACAAAAACCGAGAACACCGCCTCTCCATCACTAAGAATCAGCTGATTAACTGCCCCACCAAACTCTGGGATCTCATGTTTAACCATATCCACCTTACGGAAACCGTCAGGCAACCAACCCAACTTCCATCCAATAATTCTCTTCACCACCGGTCTGGGCTCTCCAGCATCTTCATGTAGTGATGGTACCGTAGATACCAGGGCAGCCTGCTTACGGGCAGAGTGTCTATTCTCATCATGTCGCACCATATATGAGCGAACACGAGTAGAACGCTCTAGCGGATTAATCCAGCGCTCAACCCATTTCCCATCTACCTCGACCCACTCTGTCTCTATAGAAGCTACCTTGTCCGCAGCTGATAATGGAGCCATTTGAAGGCCCATCTGCTGAACCATCAGAAAACTGACTGCTGCCAGAGATGCCGCTAACGCCACCGGCACCCATGCTCTTCTCCTGTTGCTGTTTTTCTGGGATTTTACTGCAGCTATGGCCACCTCTGGAGCAAGAACACTTGCCTCCTGCTCCACTGCATCAGCCACACGATCAGCAATATTGCCGGCATACCGTGAAGCTAAAGATCCATTTTCAAACAGTAATTGCCTTGCTATATTATGGTTCATCCACTGCTGGCGAAGTTGGGGGTCTCTCTCAATCTCTGCAAGCAGCTGTTTCAACTCATCAGCAGAGAGGTCTCCATCCATCAGCCGGGATAGCTGTTCCGCAGTATTATTATTGTGAATCATCAATGCTCCCCCAACATCTGTAGCTGTTGACTGATTGCCTCACGGGCACGAAAAATTCTAGAGCGAACTGTACCAATCGGGCAATCCATAATCTCTGCAATCTCATCGTAACTCATACCTTCCAGCTCCCGCAGCTTAATTGCCATCCTCAGATCTTCTGATAGATTCTCCAATGCAAGAAAAAGCGCTTGTTGCACCTCATCTCTCAACAACTCATTTTCTGGTGTTGCTTTCTCCGTCAGACCCTCTCCCTGCAACAAAAGTTCCGCATCTTCCGCATCCAGATCAGTTGCAGGCGGCCTCCTTCCCTTTGCAGCAAGATGGTTTTTTGCCGTATTGACAGCAATCCGATATAACCAGGTATAAAAAGCACTATCACCACGAAAATTCGCCAGGGCCCGGTAGGCACGAATAAAGGCCTCCTGAGCAACATCCTCAGACTCGGCATAATCCTTCACAAAACGCCTAACCAGTGATATCACCTTGTGCTGATACTTCAGAACCAGCAGATCAAACGCGCGCTTATCTCCCTTTTGGACTCGCTCGACCAATAGTTGGTCAACATCTCGTTGCTCCAAAACTGCTCCCATATTTCAATTTAACTCGACGCTGACAGTATCATACAAGTAGATGCAATAGACCTATACACTGTAAAATGGTTCCATAATGTCCCTCCATCAACATGACGTACTGATCATTGGAAGCGGTGCCGCAGGCCTGACCCTGGCACTACAGCTGGATCCATCCCTCAGCATCGCCATCCTCTCCAAGTCTCTGCTTGATGAAGGAAGCACTCTCTATGCACAAGGAGGAATTGCCGCAGTTCTGGACAAAGATGACTCTATAGAGTCGCATGTAAGGGACACCATGAATGCGGGCGGCGGCCTCTGCAATGAGGATGTGGTTCGCTTTACCGTAGAGAACGCAAAATCATCAATCAACAACCTGATTGATGCGGGGGTGGAGTTCTCGCATACAGAGCCCTCAGATCCAAAGTCACCTCTACATCTAACCCGCGAGGGTGGTCACAGCAATCGTCGAGTAATTCATGCAGCTGATACAACTGGCAAGGCTATTGCAAAGACCCTTAGTGAACAGATTAGATCTCGAAACAATATAGAGATATTTGAAAACCATATCGCCATTGACCTGATTACTAGCTCAAAACTGAATGGAGAGCTCAATAACAGGGTGGTTGGTGCCTACATACTTAACCGCCTCAATGATCAGATTCATACCTTTCAGGCATCTAATGTAGTACTTGCCACTGGCGGGGGAAGCAAGGTTTACCTCTACACAAGCAACCCAGATATATCTACAGGAGATGGGATCGCCATGGCCTGGCGTGCCGGATGCCAGGTTGCCAACATGGAATTTAATCAGTTTCACCCCACCTGTCTTTACCATTCCCAGGCAAAATCATTCCTTATTACGGAGGCCGTTCGTGGTGAGGGAGGAAAGCTATTGCTTCCTGACATGCAACCATTCATGAGTGACTTTGACTCACGTGGAGAGCTAGCCCCAAGAGACATTGTAGCCAGAGCCATTGACCACGAAATGAAGAGGCTTGGTGTTGAACATCTCTACCTGGATATCAGCTTCAAGGATGTCGACTTTATCCAAAAACACTTTCCAATGGTCCAGAGTCGACTCCTGGAGTTTGGTATCGATATAACCAGAGAGCCAATACCTGTGGTCCCCGCAGCTCACTACACCTGTGGTGGCATTACTACTGATATCCAAGGGAAAACCGATCTTGCCGGACTCTATGCCATTGGTGAGGTAGCACATACTGGACTCCATGGAGCTAACAGAATGGCCAGCAACTCTCTGCTTGAGTGCCTGGTTTTTGCCTCCTCAGCAGCAAAGGAGATCAACCAGAGCAACTATCAATCACCCTCAAACATTAATATTCCACCATGGGATGAGAGCCGGGTCACCGATTCTGATGAGGAGGTTGTGGTCTCACATAACTGGGACGAACTTCGCAGATTCATGTGGGACTATGTTGGAATTGTCCGTACCACCAAACGGCTAGAACGTGCCCAACGCCGTATTGAGCTGCTGCAGCATGAGATTGCCGAGTACTACAGCAACTTCAGAATATCAAACAACCTGCTGGAACTGCGTAATCTGGCACAGGTAGCAGAACTGATTATCCGCTCTGCCCTGCAGCGCAAAGAGAGCCGGGGACTACACTACACCCTGGATTATCCAGACCTGCTTGATAAAGCAGAAAATACAATTCTTAAGCCGTAGGGCACGGCATCTGCAGCGGTTGTAAAATCTCGCCAATAATATCTGCGATCATTTGATTAGACGTTGTCTCACCATTGAGCAACCAACTCTGCAGGTTCTGATCGGACTCCTCCAACAGCAATAAAAACTGCTTCTGAAGCGATATGGGGGCATTTAGATAGTGAGCATTGGCATAATCCTGCAGCAACAAATCAAGCTCCAGCATCCCTCTGCGGCAACGCCATAACACTTGTGAATGGGTAGTCATAGTGAACGCTTCAACATAGCCTCACGTAACTTGCCAATTGCATCTGACGGGTTAAGCCCCTTTGGGCAGCTATTGGTACAATTCATGATGGTGCGACATCTGAACAGCTTGAAAGGTCCCTCCAGTGCATGCAGACGCTCATCTGTTGCCTGATCCCTGCTGTCAGAGACAAAACGCCACGCCTGCAGGAGTGCAGCTGGTCCTAGAAACTCCTGTGGATTCCACCAGAATGAGGGGCATGCTGTGGAGCAACATCCGCAGAGAATGCACTCATAGAGGCCATCCAATTGCTCTCTCTCTTCCGGTAACTGCTGATACTCAACCTCTGGCTCCTGATCATGCACAGTCAGCCAAGGCTTTACTGCCCTATACTGTCTGTAGAACGGCCCCATATCTACAATCAGATCACGAATTACCGGTTGACCTGGAAATGGCCGAATCTCGACTGGCTGCTTCAACCCCTTGAGTGGCGTGATACAGGCAAGAGAGTTCCTGCCATTGATATTCATGCCATCTGAACCACAGACACCTTCACCACATGATTTTCTGAAAGTTAACGTCTCATCACTGGCCTTTATCAGTTTCAGCGCAGTCAGCACCATCATCTCATCCGAGACTATAGAGTCATCAAGCTCATACTCCTGCATTCTTGGAGATGAATCTTTTTCCGGGTCAAACCGGTAGATTAAAAACCTCATCAATAGACCCTGGCCTTTGGTGGAACTGATGGTTCGGTAAGAGGGCTCATGTTTACCCTCTTGTACTGCAGCTCATCATCCAGAGAAAACAAGGTATGTGCCAACCAGTTTTCATCATCTCGTTCTGGATAGTCAGTTCTGGAATGGGCTCCTCTACTCTCCTGCCTGGCCTCTGCAGAGACTACTGTGGCCAATGCTACATCGGCCAGATTCTCAAGCTCCAAAGCTTCGATCAGTGCTGTATTGAACACTTTGCTCTGATCATGGATTACCACATTACGGACTCTCTTCCGAATATCCCTGACCTTCTCAACTCCCTGCTGCAGAACATCCTCACTTCTGTATACCCCACAGTAGCGTTCCATTGTCTCTTTCAACTCATCTCGCAACTGAGAGACAGATTCCTCCTCACCTCTGCCTCCTCTGCCTTGTTTCTGAAAACGGTCCAGTGCCCGATTTATTGAGTGTTCTGGAATAGTTGAACGATGCTTGTGGTCACGATGATATTGCAGAATTCTGTTTCCTGCCGCTCGACCAAATACCACAATATCAAGCAACGAATTCCCCCCCAGCCGGTTTGCTCCATGAACCGATACACAGGCACACTCACCTACTGCAAACAGTCCTGGTACGGGTAAATCAATCTGTCCATCCTGCCCCAACACTTCACCAAAGCGATTAGTTGGTATACCGCCCATGGTGTAGTGTGCAGTCGGATATACCGGAACAGGCTCCTTGACCATATCTCGATGAGAAAATGTCAGCGCAAGTTCTCTAATTGCGGGCAACAGTTTTTTAACTGCTGACTCACCCAGATGGTCAACTTTCAACAGCACATGATCCTTGTTTGGACCACAGCCCCTACCTGCCTCTACCTCCAGAAAGATCGCACGGCTCACCACATCGCGACTAGCAAGATCCTTTGCGCTTGGGGCATAACGCTCCATAAAGCGCTCCCCCTCACCATTAATCAGGTAACCACCCTCTCCACGAGCCCCCTCGGATAACAGCATCCCCTTACCGGCAATACCTGTTGGATGGAACTGAAAAAATTCCATGTCCTGAAGTGGGATACCGACACGCAACACCATTGCCATACCATCTCCAGTATTGATCATTGCGTTTGTGGTAGTTTTAAATATCTGCCCCGCACCACCGGTTGCCAGAAGCACAGTTTTTGCATCGAGCAGCAGTGGTTCTCCACTTGCGATATCCACCACCAACACCCCAACTACTCTGCCTTCATCATCACGCAGTAGATCAAGAGCAAAATACTCATCAAAAAAATGGGTCTTACGAGCCAGATTCTGTTGGTAGAGTGAATGGAGAATAGCGTGTCCAGTACGATCTGCTGCAGCACAGGTTCTAGCTGCCTGTTCACCACCATAATTCTGGCTCTGTCCGCCAAATGGGCGCTGATAGATAGTACCGTTATCAAGTCTGGAAAATGGTACTCCTGAATGCTCCAGTTCTGTCACCAGTTTATAGGCCGAACGGCACATATACTCAATAGCATCCTGGTCTCCCAACCAGTCGCTCCCCTTGATGGTGTCGTACATATGCCAACGCCAATCATCCTCCATTACATTACCGAGCGCAGCATTGATCCCCCCCTGTGCTGCCACTGTATGGGAACGAGTTGGAAAGACCTTGGAGACTACCGCAACACGAACATCCTCATTGGATAGCTGTAGAGCAGCACGCAACCCTCCACCACCTGCGCCTATTACTATCGTATCAAAGGTTCTTCTCTTAAGTGTCATAGCAACCTCACAACACACTCAACAAGAGTAGTGCCATCCACAGGCCCAACCAGAACAACAGCAGTGCTGTCCCACCCAACAATAAAACTCTCACCATATGGTGTCGCACATAATCCAGCAGCACATCACGTACCCCTACCCAACAGTGAAGCAACAGTGCTACAAACCATCCCATAATCCATAACGGATTAAACTCATTAGTAACCCATGCTCTCCACTCCCCATACTCCATGCTCCCAACCTGTAACGCCGAGATAAATAGCAAAGGGGTAACTAGCAGTAGAATAACGGCACTGAAACGCTGCATAACCCAGGCTCGCATTCCAGTCAGAACAAACATCAGAACAGCGCCCACCCGACTGTAAACAGTGCCAACATACTCAATCCTGTCACCACAATAGCACTACGTTGTGCATGCTCCTTTGCAATGCCCACCCCAACATCAAGCAGCAAAACACGTACTCCGGAAATAAGATGGTGCACCAACGTCCAACATACAACCACAGCTAACAGCGGTATCAGCTGGAGATCCCATAATTCAAGCAGCATCTGAAATGAGTCGACACTACGCAACGAACGTTCAAACAGAAACAGAAGCATGGGAAGAGATAAAAACAGTATCACCCCGGATATACGGTGCAGAATGGAGAGTATTGCGGTCGCAGGAAAACGAATCTGCAATAGATTAAGGAAAACTGGCCTCGAATTTTTCTCCATGGCGTATTGGTTATGGTTATTATTGTGTTATTGAGTTGACAGTAATTGAAGAAGATATCAATTGCAATAACAGGGAGATTAAAACCATGAATAGCGAATGGCTATCCTTTCTAGAGGCTACTGGTGCAGAGATAAATGAAGGGAGCGTAATCAGCTTTGGTAATCCAGAGCAGGAGCGACATGTCGTATCCAGTGGAGATATTATGTGCGACCTCTCTCACCTCTCTGTTCTTGAGGTGGACGGTGAGGATAGTGCTGACTTTCTGCAAAACCAATTCACAAATGACATTAATGCGCTGGATACCGGCAAGAGCCAACTGAATGGATGGTGCACCCCAAAGGGGAGAATGTTGGCAATTTTTCAGGTTATTCGTGTAGCCAAAGAGAGGTTCCTTCTCCTGCTACCAGATGAGCTAAGTGATTCGATAGAGAAGCGACTACAGATGTTTGTGATGCGCTCCAAAGTCACAATCACCAACATAAGTGATCAACAGGTACGGATAGGAGTATCTGGTCCAGATGCAGAACAGCAACTCTCTTCACTGATTGACCATCTTCCAGAGAATATTGATGACACTGCCGCAACTGAGAATACCAGAATAGTACGACTACGCCCTACCCTCTATCCACGCTTCCTTATCATTACCGACACCACTCATGCAGGGAAGATATGGTCTCATCTGGATGTAAAGGCAACTCCTGTCAGCAGAGGTGCATGGGAACTCCTTGATATACGTGCTGGAGTGCCATCAATAAAAGAGCAGACTCAGGAGTCATTTGTTCCGCAGATGGTGAACCTTCAGGCTATAAACGGACTCAGCTTTACCAAGGGGTGCTATCCGGGGCAGGAGGTTGTAGCGCGCATGGAATACCTGGGGAAACTCAAACGCATGATGTACAGAATAACCATTATTGATGAGAGCCAACCAGAGAGCGGCGATCGTCTCTACTCCACATCATCCAGCTCACCACAAGGTGCTGGCGAGATTGTATCCGTTCAAAAGGATGGAGATGGGGTCTGGGAGGGGTTGGCCGTGGTTGAGGTTGATATTGTCGAGGCCAAAGACCTCACACTTAAAGAGGATGGAACCATCCTGGTGACAGTACAGGAACTTCTGAATAACGGATAAAATAAAACCCATGACAACCATAAAACAAGAAGATTTCATATCCAGTATTGCTGACTCCCTGCAATATATATCCTACTACCATCCAACTGATTTCATTCAGGCCATGGGGGAGGCATGGGAGAGAGAGCAGTCCCCTGCAGCTAAGGATGCCATTGCACAGATCCTGATGAACTCCAGAATGTCTGCGCTGGGAAAACGGCCAATATGCCAGGATACCGGAATAGTTGTTGTATTCCTAAAGGTCGGCATGGACATTAGTTGGGAGAGTGACATCTCTCTGCAAGAGATGGTTGACGAGGGGGTACATCGTGCCTATCTTGACCCTGATAACAAGCTACGTGCCTCGGTACTGGCAGATCCAGCCGGAAAGAGAAACAACACCAAGGATAATACTCCTGCTGTTCTGCATACAGAGATGGTGCCTGGCAATGTGCTGGAGATAATAGTTGCAGCTAAAGGAGGAGGTTCTGAAAACAAAGCAAGATTTGCTAACCTCTCCCCCTCTGCCAATGTTGCTGACTGGATTGTAGAGCAGGTTCCTACTATGGGGGCTGGCTGGTGTCCTCCCGGGATGCTTGGCATCGGTATTGGTGGTACCGCCGAAAAGGCAATGTTATTGGCAAAAGAGGCGTTGATGGATCCTGTCGATATCCAGGAGTTACGTGAACGTGGCGCCACCACCACAACCGAAAAACTCCGACTTGAGATCATGGACAGGGTGAATGCATTGGGTATAGGTGCCCAAGGACTAGGAGGACTCACCACAGTTCTGGATGTAAAGATCAGAGAGTACCCTACACATGCGGCATCACTACCAGTTGCAATAATCCCCAACTGTGCGGCCACTCGTCACATTCACTTTACCCTTGATGGATCAGGCCCTGTAGAACTTACACCCCCTTCAATTAATGAGTGGCCAGATATTACCTGGGAGCCATCAGCTGACGCACGCAAAGTAGATCTTGATACCCTAACCGCTAAGGACACCCAGAACTGGAAACCTGGTGAAACTCTGCTCTTAAATGGAAAACTGTTAACTGGTAGAGATGCTGCACACAAGCGTATTGCAGATCTGTTTGCATCTGGACAGGGGCTACCTGATGGTATCGATCTGACCAATCGCATGATCTACTATGTAGGACCTGTTGATCCCGTAAAAGGCGAGGCAGTTGGTCCGGCCGGACCCACCACCTCTACCAGAATGGATAGTTTTACTGACCTTATGCTGGAAAAGACCGGACTCATTGGGATGGTTGGCAAGGCTGAGCGTGGCCTCTCCACAATTGCATCAATCAAAAAACATAAATCGGTCTATCTGATTGCTGTTGGTGGTGCCGCCTATCTGGTTGCGAAGGCAATCAAAAAGGCCAGGGTTGTCGCCTTTGAGGAGCTGGGCATGGAAGCTATCTATGAGTTTGAGGTAGAGAATATGCCTGTTACTGTTGCAGTCGACAGCAAGGGAGAGTCACTACATCAAAGTGGGCCAGCAGAGTGGAAAATCAAAATCGAGGATATTGGCCGCCCCTGATAACCCTTAATGCTCTTTTCCGTCTCCCGCATGAGAGAGATATAATGCCAACCCGATGAGTGCAATACCGGCCGCCATATATAGCAAGTCAAGTGGAGATCCAAAGTGCATGGAAACCGTATGCTCAAAGAATTTCACAATAAGAATCATCATAATAACCTTGGCAAGACGTGCCTTCAGGTCATCCAGACTCTTGATCAACAGCACACTAGATGAGGTTGCTGCCCCTTCCGCCGCATCAATCTCACTTATAAATAACTCATATAGACCAAGCGCAAATATCAGCAACACTGTAGCCAGTAGATAGCCATCTACAATTTCTACAATATGGGTAACCGTTGCGGCATGCAGAGCAGTTCTGGCAGCGGCCTCCATAGCTGGGTCAGCATAATTGGAGAGGTGCGAGATCATGTAGAACGCATCAACTGTAGCCATATAGAACATTGCCAGCGAGGCAAGCAGACTAGAGATAACAGCTGTAAGTACAACCAGACGGCTACTCCAGAGAAAATTTTCGAATAGTTGTTCCAGTGCTTTCATAAAAGGTCCATTACATATATTGAGATTTCTATATAATCCACGATTTCAGACTCCATTACCATGGCAAATTCAAAACAAAAACTCTTCAGAATAATGGCGCTCATCAGCTACTTTGTACTGATGATCCATCTTCTGCTATGGAATATATGGCTTGGGCCATCACACTATTTCCCCATAGCCATGGCTCTTGCTGTAATGGTAGTACCGCTACTCTTTCCTCTTCGCGGCATCATTCATGGCAAGGCCTACACTCATGCCTGGACAGGATTTCTTGCTCTACTCTACTTCATCCATGGAATAGGTGATTTTGTAGTAAACCCTCCAGAGAGACTCTATTCAGGAATTGAGATAGTACTCAGCCTGACGCTCTTCTTTAGTTGTGCCTTTTACGCCAAACTTACCGGAAACAAAAAGAGTGAGAACTAAGGAACCCCCTAAATAACCTTGGAGAAATGTTGTGCCTTTTTTTCACGCAGATAACGGTCAAACACCATACAGACATTTCTGATCAACAGCCGTCCTGCAGTAGCTACGGTAACGCCATCACTATCCATGGTTAGCAATCCATCTTTCTCCATATCCTTCAGCTCTTCCAACTCTACCGGGAAGTACTCACTGAAATTGATATTATGACGCTCCTCTATTGTGCTGTAACGTAAACGAAAGTTACAGATAAGCTCAGTAATTACATCCCTGCGCAGTAGATCATCAGCATCCAGCTCTACCCCACGGAAGATTGGCAGCTCGCCGGCATCGATTGCTGCATAGTAATCATCAGACTCTTTCAGGTTCTGAGAGTATGTATTACCAACCACCCCAATTGAGGTTACCCCAAGGCCAACCAGGTCACAGTCACGGTGGGTAGAGTAGCCTTGAAAATTTCTGTATAGCGTACCTTCACGCTGTGCCACAGCCAGTTCATCATCAGGAAGAGCAAAGTGATCCATGCCAATATATAGATAACCAGCCTCGGATAGTTGCTGGTTGGTACGTTGCAGGATCTCCAATTTCTGGTCTGGTGTCGGAAGATCATCCTCATTGATACGACGTTGCGGTTTGAAGATCTCAGGTAGATGCGCGTAGTTAAATACTGACAGCCTGTCTGGTCTAACCTCCAGCACCTTGTCTACTGTCTTCTGGAAGCTATCTGCAGTTTGATGTGGCAGCCCATAAATAAGATCAATACTGATTGATTTAAAGCCGGTATCACGAGCAGCATTCAATACAGCGAATGTCTCCTCCTCTGACTGGATGCGATTAACTGCTTTCTGCACCACAGGATCAAAATCCTGTAGACCCAGACTCATACGATTGAACCCTTGCTCTCTTAGCAATGCAATGGTCTCTGCAGTTGCCTCACGTGGATCAATCTCAATCGAATACTCACCCTCATCATCATCACGAAGGTTAAAGTTTTGACGAGTGGCATCCATCAAACGCAAAATCTCATCATGGTTGAGAAAAGTTGGTGTGCCTCCTCCCCAATGCAGCTGATCAACAACTCTTGAGCTATCAAACTGTTCGCCTTGAAGCTCCAGCTCACGAATTATCCGGTCCAGATATGGGGGTGACTTAGTTCTATCCTTGGTTGCAATCTTGTTACAGCCACAATAGAAACATACGGTGTCACAAAACGGGATATGAAAATAGAGTGACAGAGGGCGCAGCGGATACTCCTGATTAGTACGGAATGCCGCTGCCTTGTATGATTCCCTGTCAAAACCCTCATGAAACTGAACCGCTGTCGGATATGAGGTATAACGTGGACCCGCCTTGTCATACCGGCGAATCAAATCCATGTCGAATGTTAATATCTGTTCCATGTAACTATATTCCTCCCTTCTCTACAACTACAGTACACACCGTGTTGCAGATGGCTATTCCTATCTATTTTACTGCTCGCCGCTCAAACTCATCGCGAAATAACGACTGGTATCTATCCAGCAAATCGTGGCTGATCACAAAAACCCCATGCCCGCCACGCTCAAAATCTATCCAGGTCCACGGTATCTCTGAAAAAAGTTGCTCCAGAGCAGATGCACTATTCCCCACCTCACAAACCAGTGTGCCATTCTCTTTCAGATGAGATGATGATTCCAGTAGAATCTGGACCACGATATCAAGTCCATCCTCACCAGCCTCCAGCCCCATACGAGGTTCGGCATGAAACTCTGCTGGCATTGAATCCAGATCAGACCTGTCTACATACGGCGGGTTACTAACAATCAAATCATATCTCTTTCCAGTAAGCTCAGAGAACAGATCTGAATGGATCAGGCTAACCTGATCCTCCACCCCATGTTGCTCAACATTTATCTCTGCAACTTTCAGCGCATCCTCGGAAAGATCCACAGCATCTATAGTTGCCCCTGGAAACTCATATGCACAAGCTATTGCAATACAAGCACTTCCAGTGCCAATCTCAAGTATATTGTCTGGTATTTCCGGATTCACCCAAGGTGAAAACTGCTGCTCTATCAGCTCCGCAACTGGCGATCTTGGAACCAGGACTCTCTCGTCCACATAAAATGGTAGGCTCGCAAATGTAGCTATGTTGGTCAGATAGGCAAGTGGCATTCGCTCTTCAACTCGCCTGCCGAACAGAGCGACCAGATGTTGACACTCTGGCTGCAGCAACCTCCCTTCCAGCAACATATCAGGGCAATCAGGTGGCAGGTGGAGACCATGCAAAACCAGCTGTATCGCCTCATCTATAGCATTATCTGTACCATGTCCAAAGTAGAGTTGCCCCTGTTGTTCTGCCTCCCCCATTAAAGAAGCACCCCAACGAATAAAATCCCTTGGGGTGTTCAGTATCTCTGCAGCAGTGACTCTGTCAATAATCAGGCCTTGGACTCCTGCTCTTTAATCTGCTTGCGCACATCCTCCATATCCAGCTCTTGTGCCTTTGCCACCAAATCCTTAAGCCCATCTGCCGGCACCATGCCTGGCTGCGAGAAGATCACGATCTGCTCACGGAAAATCATTAATGTAGGAATGGAACGAATCTGGAAATGAGTTGCAAGATCCTGATGCTCTTCTGTATTTACCTTGGCAAAAACCACATCCTCGATCTCTTCCGAAACCTTCTCATAGATTGGAGCAAAATTTTTACATGGGCCACACCAGGGCGCCCAGAAATCGACAACTACAATATCATTGCCATTAACTGTCTCCTCAAAAGAGGCTCCATCTAGCTCAACAGTACTCATAAGTATCTCTTCCTTGTATTAACAGATCTTCCAAAACTCCATACTCGCCCGACATTCTAACATTCTTGAAAACAACATTCCTGCAACATCAGCCGCTCAATATCAATTTTTGCTCTGCTCATCATCCACCACTTGATTCTGTGCATGCCCTGTATCAGATTCGGAATCAAATGATGATGGCAACATCCTCCAGGGCACAACCTTGGCAACCAGCGGTAGCAACAGTGCGCCTCCAGGTAATAAAAAAATACCGAAAGCAGGTACAGTTCGGGCCAGATCCTTTGCCTGTTCAAGTGCCCCCTGACGCTCCTCTTCGGTAGTCTCCTGCCCCAGTGAGATCTTGCGTAGCGTGGTCAACATAACCCCTGTCTGCTGAACCTCCATCCAGGTTTTCACACTAATATCTCGAAACACCCTAACAACCAGCTCCGGATCACGAATCTTATCGGCAGTTATTTGCAAGACCTCACGAGTCTTGGTGACTATTTTAATCTCACTTAACAAGAGTTATTTGCCCAGTCTATTTGCCTTTGGGGCGGAAAACCTTAACCACCTCAGGATGAGCTTCAAGTCGTGGTCCCTCAATCAGATCCACACAGTATGGAATTGCAGGAAATAGCTCATCCAGAGTCTCCGCAATGGCTGACGGCTTTCCAGGAAGATTTACGATAAGTGCCTTACCACAGATCCCTGCAGTCTGACGAGAGAGTATCGCAGTTGGTACATACTTCAATGAAATCTGACGCATCAACTCGCCAAAGCCCGGCATCATACGGTCACAGACAGCCTCTGTCGCCTCTGGGGTCACATCTCGTGGTGCCGGACCTGTTCCACCTGTTGTCACAATCAGGCAACAACCATCATCCGCCAAAGAACGGAGTGTCTCCTCAATAACAGGCTGTTCATCGGGAATTACCCGAGCTAGCGGATCCCATGAGGAAGAGAGGGCTTTTTCAAACCACCCCTGCAACGCAGGTCCTCCAAGATCCTCATACTCACCGCGACTGGCGCGATCAGATACCGTTACAATTCCAATTTTTGCAGTCTCATCCATCAATCTGGACTCCTCAGATTTTAAATTTAGTGGAGGGATTCTATAACAAAAAACCGCATTGCCCACCTTGAAAAGAGAAAAATCATCCCCACAACAATCACTCCTTTCTAAAAGAGAGATAGTCAGGGAAAATACCCCTCCCTGAAGATACTCATAACAACATACAAAAGAGAGATCATGAGCAACAAATTTGACGAAGATATGGATGTAGTTAACGGTGAGGTAGAGGTAGAGATCGAGCTATCTCCATCATCCGAACTTGCACTTCCATCTGAAAACCTGCCAAAACAGGTATATCTTCTTCCACTATCAGAGCGTCCCTTCTTCCCGGCCCAGACCCAACCTCTTCTAATGAATGGTGAGCCGTGGATGGATACAGTCCAAAAAATTGGGGATACCAACGAGCATATGGTTGGGCTATTTATGACCCAGCCACATGAGTCTGACTTTGCCTCTCAGGAAGACTATTTCGAGATTGGTACTATCGCACGCATGCATCATCCCATGAAACAGGAGGGGAAAATCCAGTTTATTGCCGAGGGTGTGCAACGTGCCAGAATAGTACGCTGGCTCTCAGACACCCCCCCATATCGTGTGGAGGTTGAGTATCCTAAACCAATCCAGCCTAAAAACAGGGATGAGGCCAAAGCGTTCGCCATGGCAATCATCAATATCCTGCGAGAGCTGATTCCACTTAATCCACTCTATGGTGAGGAATTACGCTTCTTTCTCGATAGATTTAGCCCTAACGAACCATCCGCCCTAACTGATTTTGCGGCTAGCCTGACCACGGCAACCTCGGATGAATTGCAGAAGGTTCTGGACACCCTCAATATTCGTCGCCGCATGAAACATGTGCTCTCTCTACTGAAGAAAGACCTGAAAGTTGCAAAACTGCAGAGCAAGATTCGTGACAGCGTTGACGACAAGATGGATGAACAGCAGCGCAAGTTCTTTCTCAAGGAGCAGCTAAAGGCGATCCAAAAAGAGCTGGGGATTGCTAAGGATGATCGTACTGCAGACCATGACAGATTCATGGAGCGCATAGAGAAGCTGACTATTCCTGAGGCATCAATGAAAAAGATTGATGAAGAGATGGAAAAACTGAGTATGCTGGAGACTGGATCACCCGAATATGCGGTGACCCGTAACTACCTTGATCAGATAACCTCTCTGCCGTGGGGAATCCACTCCAAGGATAAGCTTGATCTGCGACGTGCCCGCAAGATTCTTGATCGTGATCACGACAGCCTTGAGGATGTAAAAGATCGTATTATCGAATTCCTTGCCGTGGGCAAGCTTAGAGGCGAAGTCAATGGCTCTATCCTGCTCTTGGTCGGCCCTCCTGGAGTCGGCAAGACCTCGATTGGGAAGTCTGTTGCTGATGCACTGGGGAGAAAATTCTACCGCCTATCTGTTGGTGGCATGAGGGATGAGGCTGAGATCAAGGGACATCGCCGCACCTATATTGGAGCTATGCCTGGAAAGTTTATTCAGGCAATCCGTGAGAGTGAGACCCAGAACCCTATCATCATGCTTGATGAGATCGACAAGATAGGTGCCTCATACCATGGGGATCCAGCCTCTGCCTTACTGGAGGTTCTCGATCCAGAACAGAATGTAGAGTTCCTGGACCACTATCTTGATACCAGATTTGACCTCTCCAAGGTGCTCTTTATCTGTACCGCCAACCAGCTGGATACTATTCCGGGGCCACTCCTGGACCGCATGGAGACTATCCGACTCTCAGGATACATAACCCAGGAAAAGGTACAGATTGCGAAGAACCACCTCTGGCCACGACAGATGGAACGTAGCGGCCTGAAACCCAGCGTTATCAAGATAAGTGATGCTGCACTACGAACCGTAATAGATGGTTATGCGCGTGAGTCCGGTGTCCGCAATCTGGAGAAACAGCTGGGGCGCATTATCCGCAAGATCGCAGTAAAAATAGTCAAAGGGAAAAAAGGTCCCTTCAAAGTCAATATCAAAGATGTTGTCGAATATCTTGATCAACCAATATTCCAGAGTGAAAAGCCATATCGCGGGGTTGGAGTAGTAACCGGTCTTGCATGGACTGTTATGGGTGGAGAGACCCTGACCATTGAGGCCTCTAAAATTCATACAGATAACCGTGGCTTCAAACTTACCGGACAACTTGGTGATGTAATGCAGGAGTCAGCCTCAATTGCCTATAGCTATATAACCTCCCATCTTGAGAACTATGGTGCCAAAGCTGACTTCTTCGAGAAGGCGCATGTGCACCTCCATGTTCCTGCTGGAGCCACCCCCAAGGATGGGCCGAGCGCAGGAATAACCATGGGCATTGCCCTGCTCTCTCTGGCTCGTGGACGCAAGATAAACCGCCCACTGGCCATGACAGGTGAGATGACCCTGACTGGTCGGGTACTGCCAATTGGTGGAGTACGAGAGAAGGCAATTGCTGCCCGTCGTCAGAACATAAAAGAGCTGATCTTTCCTGTAGAGAACAAAAATGATTTTGATGAGCTGCCAGATTATATTCGTGAAGGGATCACCCCACACTTTGTTGCCCATTTTGATGAGGTTGCAGAGATTGTATTCCCTTCCTGAATAGATCGATAATGGCTCTGGTTCAACTCAAGGATATCCAGCTCGCCTATGGCGATCTCCCTCTACTTGATAATGCCAACCTGATTATTGAACGTGGTGAACGCCTCTGCCTGGTTGGGCGAAATGGAACAGGCAAATCAACTCTACTAAAAGTGATCTCAGGTGATGCCATTCCTGAGGATGGCACAGTAGAGATTGGTTCAACAAAAATCTCACGTCTCAAACAGGAGGTTCCCAAAGATACCTCCGGTACCATTTATGATATTACCGCCCAGGGGGTTGGGGAGATGGGAAAACTGATCTCTGAATATCATCATCTTGTTTTACAACTTGCTGATGACTCCTCTGAAAAAACTCTAGACCAAATGGCTGCGGTTCAACAAAAAATTGAGGCTGCTCATGGCTGGTCAATTCAGCAACAGATAGAGACTACTCTGTCAAAAATGGGGCTAAATCCAGATGAGGATTTCTCTACTCTATCCGGAGGAATGAAAAGGCGTGTGTTACTGGCACAATCTCTGGTACAGAGTCCCGACCTACTACTCCTGGATGAGCCAACCAACCACCTCGATATTGAATCAATTCAGTGGCTCGAGGAGTTTCTTCTCAATAGCCAGACCACTCTACTCTTCATCACCCACGATCGACAATTTCTGCGCAGACTTGCCACCAGAATCATCGAACTGGATCGTGGCAACCTGACAGATTGGCCAGGCAACTATGGCACCTACCTGGAAAAGAAAGAGAAGGCGCTCGAGGAGGAGGAGCGAAATAATGCTCTCTTTGACAAAAAACTGGCTCAGGAGGAGGTCTGGATACGCCAGGGGATCAAAGCTCGACGCACCAGAAATGAGGGGCGAGTTCGTGCCTTGAAAGCCCTACGCATGGAGCGTAGCGAGCGACGCAACCGTACAGGTAACGTCAAAATGAGTGTGCAGAAATCTGAGGCCTCAGGAAAGAAGGTGATTCGAGCCAAGAATCTACAGCACAGTTATGATGGTATACCTCTGGTAAATGATCTCTCTATCAACATTCAGCGCGGGGACCGCATTGGTATTATTGGCCCTAATGGAGTTGGAAAAAGCACCCTGTTACGTATTCTTCTGGGGGAGACGGAGCCGAACGAAGGGTCTGTTAAACATGGTACAAAACTACAGGTTGCATATTTTGATCAGTTGAGAAATCAGCTTGATGAGAATCGCTCAGTACAGGATAGTGTTGCTGACGGTAGTGACAATGTAACTATCAATGGCAACAGCAAGCATGTAATCAGTTATCTACAAGACTTTCTCTTCTCTCCACAACGCACCCGCAGTCCGGTAAGTACCCTCTCAGGAGGTGAGAGAAACCGCCTGCTCTTGGCCAGGCTCTTCTCAAAGCCATCCAATCTACTGGTAATGGATGAGCCCACCAATGATCTCGATGTAGAGACCCTTGAATTACTGGAGGAGCTCCTACTTGAGTATAAGGGCACTCTGCTGCTGGTCAGCCATGACCGTGCTTTCCTCAACAACGTAGTTACCAGCACCCTGGTTTTTGAGGGGCATGGAGAGATCAATGAGTATGTTGGTGGATATGATGACTGGATTCGTCAAACTCACAAGAGCCCATCAATCCAGCAAAATACCAAATCAAAACCGTTTAAAAGCACAAGCTCTACAAAAAAATCATCTCCTGCAAAACTAGGTTATAAAGAGAAACGGGAGCTGGAGACACTACCCAAACAGATTGAGTCTCTAGAGGATGAACAGGCTACAATCCATAAAAAACTCGCAGACCCAAACTTTTACCAGGATGAAGGGGATGAGGTTGGAAAAATCACAGATCGACTTAATGATATTGAACAACAGCTCAGTAGCATGTATGAACGCTGGGAGATGCTGGAGGAGATAGAGAATGGATAACAATAAGAGTGATCACAAGGAGCTCACTTCCCGCCTTGAGGAGATGGAAAGCAGGCTCTCATTTCAGGATAACCACATCCAGGAACTCAATGACATAATCTCTAAGCTTCAGCTGGAGGTAATGACAATAGCTCAACGCCTAAGTGATTCCGAGAGACAGATCCAGGAGATCACCCCCTCACTAATAAAATCACTCTCGGAAGAGACCCCTCCACCCCACTACTGATCATGTCAGCTGCAGAGCAGATAAAACTTGAGGAGAGCTGGAAGCAGGCCCTTCTGCCTGAATTTGACAAACCATATATGGTTCAGCTTCGTGAGTTTCTGCTACAACGCAGAAGAGCTGGAGCAACTATCTTTCCCCCATCCGACAGATGGTTTAACGCATTCGACCACACCCCTTTCAATAGGGTTAAAGTAGTGATCATAGGACAGGATCCATATCATGGAGATGGTCAGGCCCATGGCCTCTGTTTCTCTGTACAGCCCGATATCAAGATCCCGCCATCTCTTGTCAATATCTATAAAGAGCTTGAATCAGACCTTGGAGTCAAAAACAGCAGCGGAACATTGACCAGCTGGGCTGATCAGGGAGTACTACTGCTGAATGCTGTACTTACTGTTGAGAGTGGCAATGCAGGGGCACATCAGGGAAAAGGGTGGGAGTCATTTACCGATGCTGCTATTGACCACCTGAATCGAGAACGTGACCATCTAGTGTTTATCCTGTGGGGGGCATATGCACAAAAGAAGGGACAACGAATTGACAGAGATCGTCACCTGGTTATTCAGGCACCGCACCCCTCCCCACTCTCAGCCCATAGAGGTTTTTTTGGTAGCCGTCCATTCTCCCAGACCAACGACTATCTGCTCAGCAATGATATTAAGCCGGTAGAGTGGCAAATATAGCCAACAACACTACAGGTCAGTAACGTCTGGGAGGATAGCCACCAGTTCTACGTCTTTCTGGGGCTCTACGTCCGTAAGGATCATACTCTGGCTCCGCCTCTACCTCAGGTGGCGTCCAGTAGAGGATACTGCCATGAACCAGAATATCCTCACTCTTCTTGTCAAACACCTTGATGGGCTCCCAGTAAGAGTAGCTTCCCTCACCCTGAGTATCATTGGTTGAGCGCCACTCACACAGATAACGCTCAAACTGCCCAGTCCTATTGCAGTAGATTGTCGTGCCATAGTTCAAGTCTACCTTAACCTCAGCCATACTCATTGATATCTCACACGGTTGGCCACCACTTTTCTGCAGATCAGGGTCATTGTGCCACTCATACTCCTCCCTGGTCATTGGGGTATTCTTGCCATCAACCATTTTGGCCTCAACACGATGCTGGGTCATACGCATAAAACATCTGCCAGACTCATTCTTGTAGAGGGTGCGTGTGGATAGGTACCCATGCTCCTCGTTGTACTCATTAAACACCATCATCTTCTGGTAGAAGACATCCTCACCCGCAGTAGATTTTTCAACCGGCTTCACCTCCGAAGAGGTCGGCTGCTCTATCTCTTTCTTGATACTCTCCTTATCAAACTCAGACGCCTTTTTGGGCTGAATAAGAGCGATAAATATCATGATGAACAACAGATCGAGCAGGGATGTCAGATGAACCTTGCTTCTTCTCTTGAGTGACATCCTCTCCATCATTACCCTAGATGAACCCTGGTAATAATATTTTTGAAATCGATACTCTCATTGATCATGCGCTCAACCTTGGGGGCAAGAAAACTCTCAACCACCATAAAGATTACCGAAAAACCGATACCCAAAATTGTTGTATCCATCGCCAACACAAATGCACTAGTCAGGCGTGATGCATCAATCCCACCATCCCCAAAGGCTGTGCCGGCAATTGCCAGGATGGTCCCCAGAATACCCAATAGCGGGAAAATCTGTACCAGGGTAGACATGACACTATTGGCGCTCTCGATCAGATAGTATCTGTTGTAGAGGTTTCTCTCCGAGAGTCTGGAGACATTCTCCTTGATTATTGCTGCAGCACTCTTATCCAGCAAGATCTTGTTTGATAGATAGTGCAGGGCAGCATCAATCTTTTCATGTGACTTCTGCAGTGAGTCCTGATCGGGGGCATCAGCAAACCCTTTTAACAGGTTACTGGATACATCATGCAGCCTCAGACTATGTCGTTTCAGAGAGGATGCTATAAGAGCAATGATGCCAATCTCAACCGCGGCAAGCAGATAAATCAGGGTGAAAATATTATCAGTTACAACACTAAAAATACCCTGAACAGGGGAAACTTCCATACGTGCCTCTTAATATTGGTGGTGTTGAGGGGAAGTGGCTGATTGTACATGAATGACTATTCAAGATCTCCATAGTGTGCGAGCAACAACTCCTCTTTATTCTCCAGCTCTTGCTCCACCTCTCTCTGCTCCTGCAAAACCACTTTTAACTTCTGTTTGGCACTATCCTCATAGATCTCTGGTTGCACCAACCTCTCCTCTAATTCAGACTTTTTTACCTCAAGCTTTTCAATCTCCTGCTCCAACCTGGCAACCATCCTCTTTAATGGTGCCTGCTGTTTTCTCTGCTCTGCATCCAACCTGCGCTGCTCTTTGCGGTTTAAACTCTGGCGCTGAACATCCCCAGCATCATGATTTGTCGACACCTCTCCCTGCTTGGCCGAGGAGCGTAACCACTGCCCATAATCGTCCAGGTCTCCTGCAAATGGCTCTACTCCACCATCTGCAACCAACATAAACTGATCTGCCACCCCCTCCAGCAGATAACGATCATGAGATACCACCACCAACGCCCCCTTGAACTCCTGCAGAGCCATAACCAGGGCATGACGCATCTCCAGATCAAGATGGTTGGTTGGCTCATCAAGTAGCAACAGATTGGGGCGCTGGCGAATTATCATGGCAAGCACCAGCCTCGCCTTTTCACCACCAGAGAATGGGCCAACCAGCTCCATCACCCGATCATCCCTAAAACCAAAGCTCCCAAGATAATCTCTTAGCTCCTGTTCGGTCGAGTTCGGGTGGTTACGCTGCAGATGCAGCAACGGTGTAGCCTGCAGATCCAGCAACTCCAATTGATGCTGAGCGAAATAACCTATATGAAGATGTTTGGCCTCCAAGCGCTCACCCTGCAACAGGGTCTGCGAACTATCCATCAGCTTCATCAAGGTTGATTTACCTGCACCATTTCTTCCCAGTAGTGCAATCCTCTCTCCTGGGTTGAGAGTGATAGAGAAATCATCCAGTACCACACTATCACCGTATCCGGCTACTGCATGGTTAATGGTGAGCATTGGATGTGGTAGCTTCTCTGGCTGAATAAAGTGAAAGTGGAATGGTGAATCTACATGCGCAGGAGCAATTGACTCCATCCTCTCCAGAGCCTTGATTCTGCTCTGCACCTGTTTAGCCTTGGTCGCCTTGGCACGAAACCGTTCCACAAAGCGGTGCATGTGCTCCTTCTCTCGCTGTTGTCTCTCCCATGCAGATTGTTGTTGCGCCATTTTTTCAGCACGCACTCTCTCAAAAGCACTGTAGTTTCCAGATGTTAACTCCATCTTATGATGTTCTATGTTAACAATTCCATCCACCACACGATCCAGCACATCACGATCATGAGAGATCAACAACAGGGTTCCCGGGTACTGCTTGAGCCAATCCTCCAGCCAGAATACAGCATCAAGATCGAGATGATTGGTAGGCTCATCAAGCAATAGAAGATCAGAACGTGCCATAAGTGCCTGCGCCAGATTAAGACGCATACGCCACCCACCGGAGAATGACTCTACCGGCAGATCTTCCTGATTAACGGTAAAACCCAACCCCTGCATAAGCCTGGCAGCACGATTGCGGGCATTAAATCCATCGATCGCCTCCATCTGCGCAAACAGCTCCCCCTGCCTTATGCCATCACCACTCTGCTCTGCCATCTCAAGATCTCTCTGCAGACGGCGTAATTCATGGTCACCATCCATCACCAGATCAATGGCACTGCTCTCAAGTGATGGGGTCTCCTGTGCAACATGAGCAATCACCCAGCTCTCAGGCAACTTCAGCTCTCCCTCATCGGCAGATATCTCTCCTAACATCAGTGAAAAGAGGCTAGATTTGCCAGTACCATTTCCCCCAGTCACTCCAACCTTCTGTCCAGGATGGATTGATATGGAGCTCTCTTCAAACAGCAGGCGGGGCCCTCGACGAATCGAGAGTGAGGATATACGGATCATTAGGGGATGAAATGGATAGTTACGGTTAGCACAATTATATGCGCATACAGGTGGATGATCTATCTACCAACAAGAACATTAAACATGTCAGGTTCAACCCTGTTGGGAAACTGAAGATTAAACTCCAACTCAAACGGTCTGGTCACTGAACCAATATCTGCCGCCAACAGTATCCCCTTGGTTGAGGGACGCAAAAAACGGATGGTCTCGGCCTCCTCCTCACTTGATGGAATCACACGAACCATCCCTAGTAGCTGTCTGGATGCATTAATCTCCTGAGTATAGGAGTTATAGAGCACCACCTCTGCGCCACACTTTTTTGAGTATAGAAACTCAACATGGTGAATTCCATTTGGGGCCATAAAGAAGGTTCCACCATACTGTGGATCATGATCATCATGTGCTGTGGTTAATGGAGCCCTGCAGTATCGCCCGTTACCAACTACATAATTGGCGCCACCAGCCATCTGCTCTGCGCCATCCCTCACCACAATTCCATGAAGACATGGGTCTGTTGCCGGCTCTCGGTCTCTACCACCAATACCAATCACTACAGGTATGATAGTCAACAACACCATCAACAGCCTGATCATCTCGCCACCTTGAAAAATCATTTCAGATGAAGAGTCTCAAACTCAAACGGCACCTCATAGACCATATCTCCAACCTGCACCTTCACAATAGCAAACCACTCCATCAGCTCACGAATGCATATTGATAAACTGCCAGTTCCAGTAAAAACCCTCTCCTCATTATCAGGATAAAGGTGATACTGCAGAAACCCCATATACATCTCCTTTCCCTCAAACAGAACCTCTACCTTTTCAGGATTTAACTCACTGAATTCTGCCTTCAACAAGATAGACTCAGTTGGGGATAGATTGTTTGGGCTCATCTCAAAGGTCAACTCACCCATATCTGGTAGCGATGCACTACATGTCTGCAGATGAAGTTTACAATCTGTTACCAGAGGCAGGCGCACAACTTCTCTCTCCGACTGCTGAGTAGAGAGATAGATCCCTGCACCTGCCGCCAACAACATGGCTACGGCAAATAACAGACTCCTAGTAGGTGCTCTAATCAATGAAACTAATCCCAGACTCGCTGAATGGTAGCAAGATCACGAACCATCACGTCCGGGTTATGTGGAGTGGAAAAAATGGCATGCATCTCTCCATCAGGATTGAGTAAAAATATGGATGCAGAGTGGTTGATAAGGTAGGAGTTCTCCAGTCCCTCAGGAATCTCCTCCTCTTCATCGATCATCAACTGTTTACCATTCAGATAATAGACTCTCTCATAAATTGCACCCATCGATCTGGAGAGACCATCCACCATCTCCTGCTCACCTGTTACCCCTAAAAAGGATGGATGATAATAGCCAGCGTACTCTTGTAAAGAAGCTGGACTGTCTCGTTGAGGATCCACTGAAACAAAGACCACCTGAGGCGCCTTAACTACACTATCAGGGTTCTTCTCAATTGCTCGCATCATCTCACTCAACATAAAGAGCTCTGTTGGACAGACATCCGGGCAGTGGGTATAACCAAAGAAGAACAACGACCACTCCCCCTTTGTATTCTCCGTTGTAAATTCACCAAGGTCTCTCTGTTTAAGCGTAAATTTAGACAGCACCTTTGGGGGCGACAACACCATGGCCCCCTCCAGTTTTAACTGCTCTGCAGAACGGCCACAACCAGAAAGCACAAGCGACAGACCAAACAGCACCAACAAGAGAGGTGTGCTGTTTTTCAAAAATATTCTTTTCACTATCAATTTCTCCTTAAGAATCGACGGGAAGTATAAGCTCCCCGTCATTCTCTCAATCCTTAATGTTGCATCATCTGGTGACCGTCACCCTTCATCATCATACCGCCCCTGCGAACCTCAGCCATAACCATCTGCTCGCTGCCATCACTAAAAACCAGGGTAAGGTGAACCTGTTCACCTACTGTTGGTACCTGCTTGGGTCCAATCATCATGATGTGCCAACTACCCGGCTTCAATACAGTACTGGAATGTGGTGCGACTGGAATATTCTTCTGCTGAATCATCTTCATCATCCCATCAGCCATTTTGGTACGATGCATCTCTACACGCCCCAACTCTGCAGGCCCTCGTACCTCAACCAGTGCAACATCAGAACCTCCATGATTCTCTAGCGTCATAAATGCAGCCAGTGCCGGAGCATTGGGTGGTGCCGCTCTAACCCATGGGTCATTCACCATAATTCCCTCTGCAAAGACAGAGGAGATTGAACCAAACAATACCAGTGCAGTAACTGCACGAAAAAATCTTACTTTCATTATAAATCTCTCAAAAATATATCTGTAACGGACCAGCTATACATAGCCGGCAAAAACGCTGCCTATCCTCACTGAAAAGCAGCGTAGCAGCGTTATACCTCCTCCATTTCTCCCAAAATGGAGGGGCATTAAAAGAGAGATTATGCTGGTGGTGCTCGACTGAGGAAGTGGGGATAAGCGGGCGACTCCGGAGTCAATGGGAGTTGCGCTACCCACTTCTCACGATCCTGCGATGTGTGAGGATCAAAAAGCGAACTATAGGTATCAATCCAGCCTGTGGCATTTGCCTGAACAATACAGGTTGGACATTCAAAATAACTACTATCTAACTGGTTATCATCTATCTCTTGAGGAGAATCAAAGGCGACAAAAACAGTCTTGTAACCGTAGGTGGTACAGATGGTTGTGGTATAACCATCAGAAGATTCAGCAGTCGCCACCTGGAAATATGGGACAATTGAGTGAAAGATAAAGGTAAAGACCCCAACCAACAGAAGGGACCTCTTGCTCTTATCTCTGTTCACTCTACCAGCTATTGTCATTGGGAAATTTCCAGACCAAATACTGAAATCAGATACCACTAGAACGTAAAATAGTAGATATCATTCTCGCAACAGTCATTGACTAAAGTCAATCTTCAAAAGTTGCTGTATCCTTCGCACCAATGACACAGACAACCCCCAAAAGTGATGCCCTGGTTCTCTACAAAAGTGGGCCTGCTCGCGTCACCTCCATCACCGATAAGATCGAGATTCAGCTTCCAAACGGTAAAAGCAAGCGGGTGCGCGACAAGGATATTCTTTTGCTCCACTCGGGCCCAATCCGTTCTCTGGCAGAACTGGAAGCTCCTGTTGAGGGGGAGATCGAGGAGGCATGGGAACTGCTTGGTGAGGAGAGCACCACACTGGATGAGCTTAGTGAGCTAATCTTTGGTGCATCTAATCCAAAAACCATCTGGGCCAGCTGGAAGATTGTTGCTGATGACCTCTACTTTCATGGCACCCCAGATGCAATCAGTGGATATCCTGCAGATAAAGTTGAGCAAGAAAAGAGTGACCGCGATAACAAGCAGAGAGCACAAGATGAGAAAGCAGCTTTTCTGGAGCGTCTAGCCAGCAACAATCTACTACCGGAAGACCACCAGCAGCTGAGTGATGTAGAGATGGTTGCACTTGGTCGCAGCGAGGTAAGTAGAATACTGCGTGACCTTAAAAGAGAACAACGCCCGGAGAATGGTCACCATCTGCTACTGGAGACAGGTTACTGGAATGAATCACATAACCCATACCCTCCACGCATGGGACTAGAGACCACTCCTGCTGAGGGTGATGTTCCAGACCTGCCTGATGAAGAGAGAGTTGATCTGACTCACCTGACTGCATGGGCAATTGATGATGAGGGCAATCGTGATCCGGATGATGCCATCAGTCTTGATGGAGAGAAGATCTGGGTACATGTTGCAGACGTGGCAGCCCTGGTTACTCCAGACAGCGAGCTTGATCTTGAGGCTCGTTCCCGTGGATCAAATCTATACATCCCGGAGGGTACCCTTACGATGCTGCCCCCCAGAGCAACCGAACTGCTTGGTCTTGGGTTACAGGAACGATCACCGGCACTCTCATTCAGCTTCACCCTCTCAGAAAGTGGTGAAATAGAACATATCGAGGTAGTAACCAGCTGGATCAAGGTAACCAGAACCACCTATGGTGATGTGGACAAATTAATTGAGGGGGAAGAGTACGCACCCCTATACAACAAGGCCTTACAGTATCAACAGAAACGTATCGCACAGGGGGCTATTCGCCTTGATTTACCAGAGGTAAAGATTCGTGTGGTTGATAATGAGATCACCATCACCCCACTGCCACGCCTACGCAGTCGTGATCTGGTAACCGAATTCATGCTCATGGCCGGGGAGGCAGCCGCCCGCTTTGCACAAGATAACAACATCCCCTTCCCATACTCAACCCAGCCTCCACCAGAGCCTGATGAGAATGGAGAGCCATGGCCACTGCCGCAAAGCCCATCCGAGATGTTTGGCTTTCGCCGCCGTTTCCAGCGCAGCCAGTTAAAGAGCATACCAGGACCACATTCCGGACTTGGAATGGAACAGTACAGCCAGGTAACCAGCCCACTTAGACGCTATCTAGATCTAGTTGCCCATCAGCAACTGCGGGCATGGATTCAGCACAGGCCACTATTGGATAGTGATGAACTGACAGAGCGGGTTGGTGCAGCCGAGGCAGTGATTGGAAATGTACGTCGCGCAGAGCGCTTCTCCAACCGCCATTGGACCATGGTCTGGCTACGCCGCAATCCAGAATGGAGCGGTGAGGGGGTTTTGGTCCACACCATGAAACAGCGTGGCACCTTCCTGATCCCTGAGCTGGCACTAGAGTGCAAGGTACGTCTAAAGGAGCCAACCGAACTGAACTGCAATGTGCAGCTAAAACTGTCCGAGGTGGATCTACCAGAGCTGACTGCCTACTTTAGACATTAGTTATCCCTACTATCCCACTGCTCGGTGGTATAGGTTTTTATAGCGAGCGCATGAAGCTCACCACTGGCCAACACATCCTTAACAGTGGCCATCACCGCACGTTGTTGAGTGAGCAACCCCTGTCCATCAAAACTATCACTAATGACTGTGGCCTCACAGCTACAGCCATCTCCCTCCAGTACCGCAGTTGCCCCTGGAATCCCATCCTCAATTCTCTTCTTTATATCTGCCAACTCCACTATCTAATCTCCTTACCACTGATTGGCCTGCTCACTTGTCTGCCCAATGGGCTGCCTTGAGCAGGATTTGATCTATCCGGTTCCTGATGTTTCTGCTCCCAGAGGCGTAGTTATTTACCAGGACAGAGAAGGTCAGCTCCTTCCCTTTTTTGGTCTTCAGGTACCCGGCAATCCCGCGAACTGACGAGAGTGTACCCGTCTTTCCCCATACTCTGCCCTGCAGTGCAGTATCATGAAAACGGTAACGCAATGTTCCATCATGCCCAGCTCTGGATAGTGCTTTACGAAACACCTTGCCCTGAGGGTGTTGATCCATAAATCTCAATATCTTTACCAAGTCTGCCGGCCTTAGCAGGTTATAACGCGAGAGCCCTGACCCATCCACTAGGCTATAACGGTAAGACTTGATCTTGCGCTTGCCCATAAACCTATCAATCTTCTGCAGGCCACGCTCAACAGAGCCAGATTTAACAATCTCTCCACTCTTGTTGCGTTTAACTCCAGTGGCTCGCAACAGATGTTCAGCCACCAGATTGATACTTCTCTTATTGGCCAACGGCAGAATATCTCTCAGCGGTTTGGAGTGGTGAGTCCATACCAGACCACTATTTTTCACAGCCTTGGTACTCTGATCACGATCAACCGCACTGCCATCAACCTTGATACCTACACTCTTCAACACCTCCTTGAAGAGAGTTGCCGTATAGGCAGTTGGATTATCCACAGTCACCTTGCCAGACATCTCCGGATTTCTGCGCATCTTTTTTGGAATCTCAACCACAAAGTTATTTGTGCCGTGTGTACGTCCTATCTGCACCTGTCGTTTCTTGCCGCTTCTCTTGACCTCGACCTGCATATAATCCGTATCAGGATAGAGATGAACCTGCTCCTTCTTTAGACCCTGCTTGCGGTTCTTGTCAATTCGGTAACCTACAGTACCACCATGAATAGTCAGCCCTGATGGCTGAGCCGAGAATGCGTAATTTTCATCATCCCAGGCCCACCCTCTACCAAGAGGTTCATCAACAAATATATCGTCGTCCCCTATAACATCTCCTTCAATACGCTTGACCCCATCCTTGACCATACGTTTGGCCCAGCTCTTGAGAAAGTTGCGCCCCACTGCTCCTTCTGCAGTACCCAGGGTTGGATCACCGCCACCAATAATATGAATGTCTCCACGAATTATCCCGTTTTGGGGGATTGTCTTGTGTGGGAACTGGAGATGGGTAGTAAAAGTGTAATCTGGCCCTAACTGGTCCAGAGCAACCGCCGTAGTAATAAGCTTGGCAACCGAAGCAGGAACAAAAGGACTATCCCCATTACGTGAATAGAGAACCTTGCCCGTCTTGCTATCCTCAATCCGTGCCCCCCAAAGTGCAGCTGGAGTTTTGGGGGAGTCGATAATGGCATCAATATCTGATACCACATCAGCAACTACCCCTTGCACCCACAATAGGGATACAAGGGGTAGTAACAACATGGATACCCGCTTGCGCGGGCACGACATGCGCAAGCAGTTATCCTGCCAGGGTCTGCAACAAACCGTTAAGACGACGAGTAAAGCTTGCTGGATCATCCAACTGTCCACCCTCAGCCAGCAGAGACTGATCAAACAGGATTCTGGTCCAGTCTGCAAAGCGATCCTCATCAGCCTCATTCTGCAGGCGCTCAACCAGTGGATGCTCTACATTGATCTCCATAACACGCTTGGATGATGGAACCTCCTGACCCATGCTCTTCATGATGCGCTCCATATTGGCATCCATGGCACCAGCATTGGCTACCAGACAGGCTGGTGAGTCAGTAAGACGGTGGCTGACACGAATATCCTCAACCTCCTCTCCCAACACACCCTTCATCTGATCGATAAGGCTCTTGAAGCTCTCCTCTTCCTTCTCCTGCTCCTTCTTCTCTTTCTTGTCTTCCAGGTCACCCAGATCTAGATCACCCTGGGTTACTGATATCAGAGACTTGCCATCAAACTCACGCAGATGGTTAACCACCCACTCATCGACATGGTCACTCAGCAACAACACCTCAATCCCTTTCTTGCGGAACACCTCAAGGTGAGGACTATTTTTTGCTGCATTATAGGTCTCTGCAGTGATGTAGTAGATCTTCTCCTGACCATCTTTCATCCGCTCGACGTAGGTCTCAAGAGATACATCCTGGGTTGCACTCTCACTATCTGAGGTAGAAAAACGACAGAGCTTGGCGATACGCTCCTGGTTGGAGGTATCCTCAATCAGACCCTCCTTGAAGACCGGACCAAACTCACTCCAGAACTTGGCGTACTCCTCTTCACCCTTCTTGACCACACCCTCAATCATTCCAAGAACCTTCTTCACAGAGCCCTTGCTGATCTGATCAACAACCTTGCTGCTCTGCAGTAATTCACGGGAAACGTTAAGAGGAAGATCATTAGAATCAATCACTCCTCGCACAAACCTCAAGTAAGTTGGCATTAGTTTTTCAGTGTCTTCCATAATGAAAACACGACGCACATAAAGCTTGATACCATGAGAACGCTCACGCTCGTTAAGATCAAATGGTGCTTTTGAAGGCAGATAAAGAAGCTGGGTGTACTCAAGGTTGCCCTCTACCCGTGCATGAATCCAATCCATTGGATCCTGCCAGTCATGCCCTACGCTCTTGTAGAACTCCTTGTATTCCTCTTCACTAATCTCATTACGGTTCATGGCCCAGAGCGCAGTTGCCTTGTTTACCTGCTCCCATGGCTCCTGCTCTACTGGCTCTGCAGGCTCTGATGACTCATCCCCATCCTCAGCGGCAGGAGGTGGTGCATCATTCTCCATCATGATTGGCAGAGTAATATGCTCGGAGTATTTATGTACCAGTGACTTGATCTTCCAGCCATCAAGGAACTCTTCCTCATCATCACGAAGATGAAGAGTGATACGAGTACCACGACGCTCCTTGTCAATTGTCTCCAGAGTGTAATCACCCTCACCTGATGATTCCCAGCGCACACCGTGCTCTGTAGTAAGGCCGGCACGACGTGTCTCTACCGTTACCTTATCAGCAACAATAAAAGAGGAGTAGAAACCCACACCAAACTGACCGATCAGATGAGAATCCTGCTGCTGGTCACCAGTCAGCTTCTCAAAAAATGATTTGGTTCCAGAGCGGGCGATAGTTCCGATGTTCTCCATCACCTCCTGACGGTTCATGCCGATACCGTTATCATCAATAGTGATGGTCTTGGCATCCTTATCCATGGTGATCTCAACCTTAAGGTCAGGATCATTCTCAAACAACGCATCATCGGATAACCCCTCAAAACGGAGCTTGTCACAGGCATCCGCTCCGTTGGAGACTAACTCACGCAGAAAGATCTCCTTATTGCTGTACAGTGAATTAATTACCAGTTTTAGCAGCTGCTTTACCTCAGCCTGAAACCCCATCGTCTCCTTGTGTGCTTCTTTTGTCTCTGTTGCCATCTCTTTATTTACTCCATATCCTTTGATTTTCAAATAATTACTTAAATAACATAAACCACGCCTTCCCTTTATGGGGGCGTTAAAACAGATTTCAACCCTTAATTTCTAGAAGTTATAACCCTGATCGAGACAGTGTCTCAGCCAGTGATTCAGGAAAAGATTGAGACGCCAGCGTGCGTCCAGATTCTCCTCCCCACCACGTACCAGAGAAAGAAAAGAGCGCAGAGACTCCCCCTGACTCATCGACATGACCTCTGCCTGCTGACTATCGTGATAGAGACGTATCTTGGCAGATGGCTCCTCCTCACTACCAGAGATCCCCACAAAGCGATGCGTCAGCACCAGCGTGGTTGTATACCGATTCTCCTCAGCCACCTTAAGGAACAACGAAAACTCACCATCCGCAATATATTCAGTATCCAGCTGACGAGAGCGGACATCAGGAACCAGACGCAAAAAGAGATCGAAGTTCTCCTCATATAGCGCCATCAGGCTCTTCAGATCATGACGAACCAGCTTTTTGAGCAAGGCAATATTCTCTGCCTGGGAGCTACCTACGCCCCCCCTTCTTGCCCGACTTATCGCCCTGTTAATTGTCCCCTCGTAATGCATAAACTGCATTCTATCAAAAACTATCGCTCCACTCGCTACGAAGTCTATCTCTATTCATCATTAACCACTGTACCGCCAACAGAGGGGTGGCAGAGTTAATCTCCCCCTTCTTCCAGACCTCTATCAGCTCCAAATATGGCAACACATGAACGAGAATATCCTCATTCTCATGATCCAGACCATGCACCCCCTCCGCAACAGTAGAATCCACCTCTCCACAATAGAGCGCCAAGGTCTCTGATGTTCCCCCAGGGCTAACCCAGTAACGGGCAATAAACTCAAGCCTGCCCACCTGACAGCCTGCCTCCTCATCACTCTCTCGTCTGGCTACCGACTCCTCACTCTCACCCTCTTCCACCATCCCGGCAACCACCTCCAGAAACCATGCTCCTGTCTCACACTCCAACGCCCCAATCCTGAACTGCTCAACCATCACCACCGCATCCTCTCTGGGGTCATAAAGCAGGACAGCAACAGCATGCCCTCTCTCAAAGAGCTCACGTGACATAGGCTCAGACCACCCACCTTCAAATAACGTATGCTGTAGACGATACTTCTCCATACGGAAAAAACCGTCATAGACAATCTGTTTATCGAGAATCTTGTAACTCTTCTTCACCAATTACTCTCCAGAACACTCTATGCCAATAGATCTTAACCCATTGTAGGTCACATTGACTTCATGCCACTCAAAACATTAGTATGCACAACCCTATATTCAACATACAGTTATCACCATGACAACAGCCTCTATCATAACCCTCAATAGCAGGATAATTCTGACAACACTAGTACTGCTATTCACCCTCGGTGGAGCAAGCGCCGGTGACCATCAGGCGCCAGATGTACTACTCAAACATCTTACTGATGAAATGATGGAGCACATGGAGGCTGAGAAAAAGATTGCGGAGACAAGCGGTGACCCCAACCAAATACAACGTACTGCAAAAGGGTTGATTCAGGAGGTGCTGGTTCACCATATGGATATGAACCTGATGTCTTATCTGGTTATAGGTAAAAAGTGGAAAACAATCCCCAAAGAGCAACGTCAGCAGTTTATCAAGGAGTTCTCTGGCATGCTCTCACACACTTATGCCAAGGCAATCATAGAATTTTCTGACAAAAGCTTTAACTACCAGCCCTTTGAACCAAACCCAAAACGCAAGGATGCTGTGGTACGTGCAGAGTTTTCCGGAGCTGATGGATCTATATCAGTCCTGTTTCGTGTCCGTCCAAATAAAGAAGGGGAGTGGAAAGTTTTTGATATTATCGTCGATGGTGTAAGTCTGATCAAAAACTACAAATCCAGTTTTAGCGCTGAAATACGCAAGGTGGGAATAGATGGATTAACAGCACGTCTGGCTACCCATAACAGAGAGCAACCAGCAGTTGTCGTAGAGCACCACCACGCACCACACTAAGCCATAACCGCCCAACAACTGCACCTTATGATGGACTGCAGTCTGCTGTAACTATATACTTCGCCGCCTCTCCCGGTGGCACAACTGGATAGCGCGTGCCCCTCCTAAGGGCAAGGTTACAGGTTCGACCCCTGTCCGGGAGGCCAAACTAAAACACGATCAGGCTCTCTTTATGAAAAAGCAGCCTAACTGTGTCACCAACGTGAAACCTGGAGAGCCCTTCCATGGAAACACGTATCTGCTCAGATCTTGATGACTCCACCATATAGTGCATCTCCTGTCCGGAAAATTCACTATGCACCACTCGACAGACACCACTCTCTGATAGTTCTGCTGGCTCCAGACGGATTTCATGAGGCCTGAAAAGCACCTCAACCTGACGCTGCTCTGCATTAAGCCCATGACTAAAGGGGTGTACAAAAGATCCGACAGAGGTCTCGACCTCACCATTATCTAAAACTGCCCCAGGAATCCAGCTACCCCCTCCAACAAAATCAGCAACCCATCGATTATGCGGCTCTGTATAAATCTTCTCTGGCGTTCCCCACTGCTGGAGTATCCCCTGATCCATTAGCCCCACCTCTTCACCAAATAGAAATGCTTCTTCCTGATCATGAGTCACCAGGATGGCTGCTATTCCTCTCTCTTTCAATAAGTCACGAATCTCTCGTACCAACTGCCGTCGGAGGTCTGTATCCAGATTGGAAAATGGCTCATCCATCAATAGCAGAGATGGCTTTGCAGCAAGAGCACGAGCCAGTGCCACACGCTGTTGTTGCCCCCCAGATAGCTCATGAGGATAACGCCCCCCAAAGCCATCCATCCTTACCAGATTGAGCCACTCATTTGCTTCCTGTTTAGTATCACTCTTTGAACGATCACGAATTCCAAAGGTCACGTTTTCCAAAACCGACAAATGAGGAAAGAGTGCATAATCCTGAAAGATCATCCCAATATTCCGTTTTTCTGGCAAAACCATTTGGGTCACAGATGAGGCCAGGGTCTCTCCTACCCAAACCTCGCCCTCTTGTAGATCATGAAAACCTGCTACCACATTGAGTAGTGTGCTCTTCCCACAACCACTCGGTCCTAACAGGCTAGCCAATCCTCCCTTGTTAAGGGTGAGGTCAACACCTCTTAATACAGGCTGACCACCATAATCACTAGAGAGATTATTTATTCTCAGAATCTCATTCTGCTGTTGGCTTTGTATATTCATCTACTTACCTTTTAATATCTCTGTTCTGTGCTTGCTCTCTATGGCTTGCAATCGTCCTACTTAGCAGGATTACTGGCCCCAATCCCACCAACACAATCATTAGTGCTGCAATCGATGATTCTTGCAACATCTCATCCGATGCAAAGTAATAGACATGGGTTGCCAATGTTTCAAAATTAAATGGTCTTAGTAACAGTGTGGCAGGTAATTCTTTCATCACATCAACAAAGACAATAAGTGCAGCCGTTAATAGACCGCTACGGATCATAGGTATATGCACCTTCCAAACCAGCGAGAACGAACCTTCCCCCAAGGAACGTGCCGCATGATCCATGGATGGCTGAATCTTGCCAAAACTTGCGTCCAGCCCACCAGTTGCAATTGTCAGAAAACGGATCACATAAGCAAACAACAACGCAAAAAGTGTTCCACTAAATATTAGGCCGGGGGTGTATCCAAACCACGACTGGAACCAATTATTAATCCCTTGATCTATCCAACCAAAAAAGAGCACCACACCAACAGCCAATACCGCACCTGGCATGGCATACCCAACTCCCGCCAAACGGTGCGCAATTTTTATCCCTCCACCCTTCTGCTGACGCTTGGCATAGGTAACCAATAAGCCTACAACAATAGTCAACACTGCTGCCAATGTAGCCACCCATAGACTATTGACCCCATACTGCATTATTTGTGGGTTCCAGTAATTACCCATAGAGTTCCAGGCATAACTGACCAGAACAGCAAAAGGAGCTACAAATCCCAGAAGGACAGGAATGCTTACAACCAACAGGGTTAGATTACGTTTTCCTGTTGTCAGGGTTTTTCGTTTAATAGGTTTTCGACTATCCCCCTCCTGATACTGTCGCTGATGACGACGACTCATCTGCTCTATCACAATCAGCAATAGAACCATTCCCATCAACAGGGTGGCAATTTGTGCAGCACCACCCATATTATTTCGATTGAGCCAGATATCAAAAATCCCGGTTGTCATAGTTTCCACTGCAAAAAAATCGACTGTTCCAAAATCATTCAGTGTCTCCATCAATACCAGCGAGGTTCCTACTGCAATAGCAGGACGAGCAGCCGGTAACGAGACTCTGAAGAAACTACCCCATGCACCACAACCCAACAGACGGCTTAGATTGCCTGGCGTATCAGACTGCTCTAGAAAGGAGGCACGTGCCAACAGATAAACATATGGATATAAGGTAAGGGTAAACATAGTTATTGCTCCCCCCATCGAACGAATCTCTGGAAACCAGTAATCGGATTTATAACGCCACTCAAATAGTTCTCGTAGATACCCCTGAACCGGACCAGAGTATTGCAATAAATCAGTATAGAGATAAGCCAATAGATAGGATGGAAAAGCAAAAGGTAGCAACAGAGCCCACTGAAAAACTCGGCGCCCTGGAAATTCATGCCGTGTAACTAACCATGCTGTTGCCACACCTAATGTCGCACTGGGTATCCCAACCCCAACCATTAACAATAACGAACTTTGCAGATAGCGTGGCAGAGTAGTTTCGAGTAAATGCCCCCAAATATTCTCTTCCGGGAAAAATGCCTGCCATACCACTGTCACAATCGGTAACATCACAAACAGAGAAATGCCCCAGGCAACAGCTACCCAAGGCATAATATTAAACGCCTTACGGCTATTCACAACTATTTAACTTCCAAAGTTAACCTCTGCAACCAACTCAGATGCTGTTTTGGAGTAATCCGCTATTTTCGCCATTGAGACTGGATCTGCCTTGAACTGGCCTCCGCTTAGATACTTGGTAACCAGAGGAGATGTGGACACTCCAGCCTTTACAGGAAACTCATGGTTCTCGTTGGCATACATGTACTGAGCCATATCCCCGGCAAGCCATTCCATCAGTTTAATAGCATTAGATCTGTTAGGTGCATGCTTTAACAGACCAACACCGCTAATATTGATATGTGCGCCACGGTTAGTCTGGTTAGGGAATATTACATTTACACCTTTCGCCCAAGAGATCTGCTCAGGGTTTTTGCCGCCATTTCCGGTAAACATTTTTCCAAAATAGTAGGTGTTGGCAATCGCCAAATCGCACTCTCCAGAGTGTACGCCACCCACCTGTGCACGATCATTACCTTGAGGCTTACGTCCCAGATTCTTGTTCACCCCTGTCAACCACTCCTTGGCGCCCTCTCTACCCAACGCACTTACCATGGATGAGATAAGGGATATGTTGTATGCATGGTTGCCCTTGCGCATACAAATCTTGTACCCCAAATCAGGACTGGCCAATTGTTCATAACTGGTGATCGCACCTTCTGGCACTCGATTTTTGGCAGCCATGATAACTCGTGCTCGCTGCGTTAAGGCAAACCACTTCCCTTCTGGATCACGTAGGTTTTGAGGAATATTTGACGATAGTAGATCACTCTCTACCGACTGCAAAAGTCCCGCACTCTTCAGTGCCGCAAGTCGACTAACATCAACTGTTAGAGCCAGATCTGCAGGACTATTCTCTCCTTCTGCTTTTAGACGCTCAATCATTCCCTTTTTGGCATACACGGCATTGACCTTGATTCCAGTCTCTGCTGTAAACATATTAAGCATAGGGTCGATCAGGTGTGGCTGTCGATAAGAGTAGATATTGACCTCTTCTTTAGCCAAAACCACTCCACTCATTAATAGTCCAGCCAATCCCGTCACAACACCAATGACACCACCAATCCAAAAATATCTATCTCTTTTCATAACTTCTACTCCTGTCATCAACACAATATCTTTATAAAAAAACCCCGCCAGAACTATGTCTCTGGCGAGGTAAGGGAGGAATTTAGAAGCCGTACGCGAGCTGCGCAAGCCAGGCATCATTAGCATTGTTATCAGAATCAGCATGTTCCACTGTTAGGTCAAGACCCTCATACAGGTTGACTGTTGTGGAGAACATGTTTTTCTTCTCTTTAGTGGCAGTGACATTCTTTCTCTCTGCATGTCCTACTGCAATTCCGGCATCATGGCCTGCCACTGTAAATGCATATGCAATCTCGAAATTAGTTGCATCCTCACCACCATCATTATCAATCCCTTCAGCGACCATACTGATGTCTCCGATTGAGTATGTGGCAAATAGGTTGTTGGCACTATTTCCTGTCTCATCCACAACATCAGTAATATGGCCACCACCTATAACAAAATCACCAATGGAGAGGTTGGCATTAATGCTACTGATATCATCGTCAGCTGATGCGGCAATGGTGAAGTTTTCACCAATCGGTGCCTCGGCAATTATTCTGGCAGAGCTGGCAGAGCTGTGGTCTGTATCGCCAAGAGTCTTGGTCAGAGGGTCAGAGATCATGTTGCTGGAGTAGTCACCAAACGGATGTCCGCCTGTGGTTACTGTGATTGCCGCAAGCTTTGTATCTACAGTAACTGCCGCCTCATCAATAAAAGGGGCACTAGAGCCTCCAGTTGAATCCTTTAGCTTTATAAAGCCTGTAACGTTATCGGTTAACTGTGCTGTTATATCCAGTTCAACCTTAGCCAGAGTGCCACTACCACCCTCTGCCATCTCATACTCTAGTACCCCACCAAAAGAGACATTATCCAGGCCAGCACTACTTTCATCCTGCATCTCTTTCATCTCAGCCATCTGTGCTTTCAATGCAGAGACCTGTGATTCAAGCAGGCGCAGCGCCTCTTCCATATCAGCCTGACCAGCCGCTGTTGCCATCCCTGGCATTACCATTGCTACAGCAACTGCAGCACTCAATATTTTTTTGTTCATTCCCTGAAACTCCTAATCCTATTATCTGCAATATAGTCTTACTACTTAGTAACCACCATATGCATTCTGTATAGTTATACTAATGATAATGTTTATTATTAGTATAATCAAGTGCAGCAGCATCTATTCTGTACCTCATCTTAATCTCCTATAAAATAGTTAAAATTAGTGTGTACTGAGGTAGTTTGATCGTAACTATTAACTACTGTTCAACAATAAGGAAAACAATGGGAGGAAACGTCTTCCGTGACAGAAACAGTCAAATTACCCCAGCCACACAATTACTCTACATGCGAACGATTATCATTGTCAACAGTTTTGTGACAATTATTTTTTGAAGGTTAGCCAAAAGCAAAAGTTGGTAGAATAGTAGCCATTGTGGCCAATCCAAAACAACATGTTCTCCGTGTCTTCAGAAGACTATTCCGGTCTGATGATGAGCTGCCAAAACTTGTTCTGCTGGGGCTTGTTGTTGGAGTGCTGACCAGCCTGATTATTATTCTGTTCCGGTTTATGTTTGAGTGGCCTCTATCTGCTCTGCTTCCGGGGGCGGAGTCTGAAAATTTTGAGAAGCTTCCATCCTATCTCCATTTTGTTATACCAGCCATTGGCGGAGTTGTAATCGGGCTGTTTCTGCTGCTATTTAAGGCTGAACACAGGGTTACAGGGGTTGCCCATGTGATGGAGCGAATGAATTATCACGAAGGCAAGTTGAGGATAAAGAATGCAATCGTGCAATTTTTTGGTGGCATTCTGGCAATAATATTTGGTGAATCTGCCGGACGTGAAGGCCCTGCAGTACATCTTGGTTCAGCCGCAGGCAGTCTTCTTGGTCAATCGATGAACCTCTCCAACAGTAACCTACGTATTCTGGTTGGGTGTGGCTCCGCAGCTGCAATAGCCGCCTCTTTCAACACCCCCATGGCTGGCGTTATCTTTGCAATGGAGGTTATTCTGCTTGAGTATACGGTGGCAGGTTTTACCCCAATTATTATCTCCTCAGTGGTTGCGGCGATGATGGCAAGCAACTTCTACTCTGCTGAGCTTATGTTTGTGGTGCCATCCGAGATCAAGATTGAGAGCATGAATGAGATCCCATTTATTCTGCTCTTCTCTTTTGCGATTGGTGCGATGGGTGCACTATTTAGCCGCACCCTGATTGGGATGCAACGCTTTCATCAACACTCCATTATGCTGCGGATGGTTGCAGCAGGTCTGTTAACCGGGACTATTGCCTGGTTTTTTCCACAGATCATGGGGCTTGGTAATGACACCATATCTACAATCCTTAACAACAATCAGTTCACCATCAACTTTCTATTGGCGATAGCTTTTGCAAAGCTATTTGCTACTGCAATGGCTGTTGGTTTGGGTATGCCGATGGGGCTTATCAGCCCTACTCTGTTTATTGGTGCTGGTCTTGGAGGAGCACTTGGATTACTTGCTACAGAGCTAACCGGAGAACCCGTTTCAGATATAGGTTTTTATGCAATATTGGGAATGGGGGCAATGATGAGTGCTGTGCTACAGGCCCCGCTTGCAGCATTGATTGCACTGCTGGAGCTAACTAGTAATCCAAATATTATTCTGCCTGGAATGTTGGTGATAGTTATTGCCAATATTACCTGCAGCCACATCTTTAGACAGAGCTCTGTCTTTGTGCGTGTGCTACAGATTAAAGGGTTGGATCACCAACCAAAAAGAGGGCTTTAAACAGTTGCGCAGGCGTCTGCGATTGACTCTTTAAAGATCGCCTTGTGGACATCACCAAGGCTCATCATGCCAAGCAGTTTGTCTCCATCAATTACCGGGATACGGCGAAAACGGTGACGCACCATAACTGAGGTAGCCTTAAGGATAGGCATATCCTCTGTAACCCCGATAACACCTGTTGTCATAAGATCACTTACCTTGAGCCCCAGCACCTGAGAATACTCCATCTCCATATCCTCAAAATTGATGGTCTGACCCGGGTCCATAATCTCTTCCAGTGATGGGAACATGTGGTGCAGTACATCCTTCTCGGCAATAAAGCCAATCAGCTTGTCATCATCATCCATCACCGGCAGACCACTTACACGATAGAGTGTCATTGCAGAGACAACCTCTCTCATAGGTGTATCTGGTTTTACAGTACGAATGTGACGGGTCATGATATCTTTTACTAGCATCGCATCTTTCCTTATGAAGATTGATTTGTATCTGCTTCAGCCGACTGCTTTCTGATCGCATCATTATGCTCTTTGAAACCAGCATGAACAGCCTCGGCCAGCTCTTTCTGTTCGTTCAGTTTACCCCGTTCCAAAGCAAAGGCAACTGCAACTTCAATAATAAAGAGGTGGTCCATTGTCAGTCTTGGACTCTCTTCCTCTTCTTTACCATCTGCCAACTCATTATCTGCGCTATCCTCGGTATAGACCTGCAACAATGAATTTAACAGATCATACACCTCACCAACCTTCTTGAATTCCGAGGCGTGGTAGGCACCATTAAGGCTGGCCATACCTATCAGCCGCAGTGCAGCAACAAAGTATTCATCCGGTATGGTTGGGATTTTTATATCAGAAGACACGTGGCTCATTTCCTCTCTGCTCATCAGGCTGGAACCAGTCCAGACTATCATGCAGGGTTACCACACTACCTATAATAATCAGGGTTGGTGGCTTGATCTTTGAATCAGCAACAATCTGCGGCAGGGTTACCAAGGTACCGATATACTCTTTCTGGTCCGGTGTAGTTCCCTTCTGGACCAAGGCAGCAGGTGTGCTTGGATCCATTCCGTGCTCTATCAGTTTAGCTGCAATGATCTCAATCCCCTTGAGCCCCATATAGAAGACAACGGTCTGACCAGACTGGGCCAATGCTCCCCAATTAAGGTTTGATGTACCATCCTTGAGATGGCCAGTGGCAAAAGTGACAGACTGTGCATGATCACGATGGGTAAGAGGTATTCCTGCATAGGATGAGATACCAGATGCAGCGGTAATACCAGGAACTACCTGGAATGGAATTCCCTTCTCTGCCAACAGTTCAATCTCTTCACCACCACGGCCAAAGATGAATGGATCTCCACCCTTGAGTCGCAACACTCTTTTGCCCTCTGTGGCTAAATGCGCCAGCAGCTCATTGATCTCATCCTGGGGGACTGAGTGGTTACTACTCTCCTTACCCACATAAATTCTCTCTGCATCGCGACGGGTTAGATCGAGTACAGCCGGTGAGATCAAACGGTCATAGACCACCACATCCGCCTGCTGCATCAGTCGCAGGGCACGGAATGTGAGGAGATCAGGATCACCTGGTCCGCCTCCAACCAGATAGACCTCTCCCTGATTAAGCTCGTCACCAGCCTTGCGTGAGCAGAGCTCAACCATCTCATCCAGTGCATGCTCGGCCTCTTTTTCACGACCAGAGAACATCATCTCGGCGATAGGCCCCTGGAATGCCTTCTCCCAGAAGAGGCGACGCTGCTTGGGTTGTATCTTCTCTTTCACCTTACCACGGAAACTTGCCGCCAGGGTTGCGAGCTTGCCATATGCCGACGGGATCATTGACTCCAGACGCGAACGGATCAACCTCGCCAGCACAGGTGATGCACCTCCGGTAGAGATAGCTGCTACAACAGGGGAGCGGTCGATTATGGATGGGGTGATAAAGGTACAGAGTTCTGGGGTATCAACCACATTTACCGGTATATTCCTCTCCCTTGCCAGGTCGGATACCTGCTGATTGATCTCATTCTGATCGGTAGCTGCATAGAGCAGTATATGGTTGCCAACATGGGTGGGCTGGAAGCTCTCCTCTATCCACTTGATCTCTCCCTTCTCATGGAAGATTGACATTGTGGCGCCCAGCTCCGGGGAAACCACCTCAACAGCAGCTCCTGCACGCAGCAATAGTTGTACCTTACGTGCCGCAACCTCACCACCTCCCACCACCAGGCAGGGACGGCTCTTTACATCAACAAAAATTGGTAAGTAATCCATTATTAATTAACTCTGAAACCTCTGAAAAAATCTAACCTTTGGTAATCTCTAACAAATTTTCTCTATGCCACCCATGTAACTACGCAACACCTCAGGTATCACTACCGAGCCATCCTCTTGCTGATAATTTTCCAATACCGCAACCAATGTTCTGCCAACGGCAAGTCCGGAACCATTCAGGGTATGAAGCAGCTCTGGCTTACCTGTCTCCGGATTTCTCCAGCGGGCCTGCATCCTGCGGGCCTGGAAATCCCCAAAACTGCTGCATGATGATATCTCACGATAGGCACTCTGCCCAGGTAGCCAGACCTCAAGATCATATGTCTTGGTAGATGAAAAACCAATATCCCCAGTACAGAGAGCCATTACCCGGTATGGAAGCTCGAGCTTCTGCAGAATTTTCTCTGCATGCTCTGTAAGTGATTCAAGCGTTGCCTCGGAATCCTCCGGGCGCACCATCTGCACAAGCTCCACCTTTTCAAACTGGTGTTGACGAATCATGCCACGGGTGTCCCTGCCATAGGATCCAGCCTCACTACGGAAACATGGGGTGTGGGCAACAAACTTCTTGGGAAGCTCATCGGCTGGAATAATCTCGTCACGCACTAGATTGGTTACCGGAACCTCTGCCGTTGGAATCAGGTAGTAGTCTCTCGCCTGCTCCTCTTCCGGGATACCTGCTGTGCCAAGGGCGAAGAGATCCTCCTTGAATTTTGGTAGCTGTCCCGTCCCCTTGAGGCTGTCACTGTTTACAACATAAGGAACATAGAGCTCACTATAGCCATGCTCCTGAGTATGGGTATCCAGCATAAACTGGGTTAGGGCACGGTGAAGACGTGCCATCTCACCCTGCATCACTACAAAACGTGATCCGGTAATCTTTGCTGCAACCTCAAAATCCATCCCCTTCAGGTCAACACCGAGATCAACGTGATCCTTGGGCTCAAAGCTGAATGTTGCAGGCTCACCCCAACGACGGATCTCTACATTATCATCCTCACCCTTGCCATCTGGTGTTGATTCATGAGGAATGTTTGGAACCCCCATCATCAACTCACTCATCTCTGCCTGAATTACTGCGAGCTCCTTCTCTGCAGATTCCAGATCACCCTTGAGCCTTGCAACCTCTTCGAGCAGGGGCTGGATATCCTCACCCTTTGCCTTGGCCTGACCAATCCCCTTGGATTTACTGTTACGCTGGTTTTGTAGCTCCTGGGTATGTACCTGTGTCTCTTTTCTTCGCGACTCCAGGACAGCCATGCTATCTGCATCCAGAACATATCCTCTGCGAGCCAGCCCAGCTGTTACTCCCTCAAGATCATCCCGTACTATCTTCGGATCCAACATTTCTTCTTCTTAATCCTTCATTAATCTTTCAGCCGACCAGCAGATTATATGTGACGGGTCAATAGTTGAACTCAGATGGTCCAGCACCTCGTCGATCTTCTCCGGCTTATCAAAAAACTCAACCACCACTGGAAGGTTTAGTGAGATATCCAGCAGTGCTCCTGTATGAATCTCTCCATTCTCACCATACCCAGAGATGCCTCTAAATACTGTAACCCCTGATATCTTTTCCCAGTCATGCAGTCTCTTCAATAGTTGTTCCAGATGGGCCTTCTCTTCAGAGAGATAGATCCGCACCACTGTAACCGACTCTTTCTTAAGACTCATCTCACTACCCCCATGATATCCGTCCAACAATTACTCCCAGCCAGGCAGCACCAACACATATAACCACACTACCGACCATATTCAATACGGCCCGCACCACCTCTCCGCCCTCCAATAAGTTCAGTGTCTCCATGGAGAATGTGGAGAAGGTTGTAAATGCACCAAGAAACCCAATCAGTAAAAATGCACGCCACTGCGGCCCCAGCGCCAATCTCTCTGTCAGCAGAACAAACAGCAACCCCATAACCAGGGAGCCGAGCACATTGACGGTCATGGTTCCCCATGGAAAACCACGTCCCAGCCAACTATAGATCCCGTTAGAGACCAGGTAACGCATTACGGCACCAAGGGCACCTCCTGCGGCAATCGCGATCAGTTGCATGGGTGGAGATTATACATCAGGAACTAGCCATACAGCGCATCCAGATCTTCTTGATAATACTCAAGAATTTTCTCTCTACGCAGCTTCATGGTTGGAGTCATCAACCCCTGCTCTATAGTCCATGGCTCATTGAGGATAATCAGCCGTTTTACCTTGGCATACCCCGGGAATGACCCCATACGATAGGCTATCCTCCTTATAAGCTCCTGGTTACTGGGGTGTTGTCCATGTTCATTCACAACAACCAGAGCAGAGAGGAATGGCCTGCCCTCTCCAACCACTACCACCTGGTCTATAAGTGGATCCTGCAGAATAGCCATCTCAATATCAGGGGGAGATATCTTCTCACCATTGGAGAGAACCAGAATATCCTTAATTCTGCCGGTTATATAGAGATACCCACCCTTAACCTTAGCGACATCACCAGTATGAAGCCATCCTTCCGAATCAATAACCCTGTTTGTCTCACTCTGATCTCTCCAATAACCGAGCATGACACCAGGGCCACGTACTAATAGCTCTCTGTTTTCACCTTGAATCTTGATCTCAGTATCAGGTAGAGCCATACCAACACTATCTGGTCGATTTCCCTCAAGACGATTACTGCTAACAACTGGTCCAGCCTCTGTTAACCCATACCCCTGAAGGATTGGGACACCAAAACTAATTAGTCTGTTGGCTACTGTTTTGGCCAATGGGGCACCTCCAGAAACTACAACCCTCAATCTGCCACCGAGCGTATTTCTTACCTTCCTCCCAATGATCATGGAAAAAAGTTTTGTTGCCCGTGCGGCTAATAATTTCACTATCCACGTAGCAGTTGAAAGCTTCTCCTCAATTTGTTCGTCTATCTTTTCAAACAGCCTTGGAACAGCAATCAGTACTGTTGGTTTAAGATCCACCAGGTCTCGCTGGACAGTCAGTACAGAACGTGAAAATGCTACGGTCGAACCAGCCATCATGGGCAGATAACACCCCACTGTCCGCTCCAATGCATGAGAAAGTGGCAGAAAAGAGAGAAGCAGATCAGTTGGAAAGAGTCTGGCAACCGAGAAAGCACCGGCACAGTTTTCCAGAATATTACGGTGAGAAAGCATCACTCCCTTGGGGTTTCCTGTAGTGCCAGATGTATAGACGATAGTTGCCAACCCATCTGGAACTGATATTTCATCACCTAATTCAACAGCAACTTCTCTCTGCCAAATCAGCTTCAATTCAACAGAATTTTCCCAGCCTGATTTGACCAACAGGACTCTCTCCAGAGCTGAGTCAGCAACAATGGACTTAAGCCTCTCCCACTGTTTAATATCACGTAACACAAGAATCCTTGAGCCAGAGTGAGATATAACATAAGCCATATTAGCTGGCCGGTCATGAACAAAAAGCGGAGTTGTAACCATCTGCATAGAGAATGCAGCCTGATCAATTGAGACCCACTCAGGTGAGTTTTCCAGCAGAATTGCCAACCTGTCTCCAGGCTTACAACCCATATTTTTCAGCTGCTCTCCCCATAATGCAACACGTTCAGCAACCTGTTGCCAACTTAATTCTATCCATAATGATGTGCTTCCAGAAGCACGACTCTTGTAGGCGACAGCATCGGGGCTGTCTGCAACTCGTTGCAGGAAAAGTTGATGTAGCGTTTCAGATTTTTTGTAGATCTGCACGGACCATCTCCGCCGACTGGGAAAATGCATCCATCTCCCCCTCATCCAGATCTAGTTCAACAACCTGCTCCATGCCCTTTTGTCCCAATACAACTGGTACTCCCATGGCAACATCATTCTGGCCATATTCACCATCAAGGATTGCCACACACGGCAGGATACGTCTTCTATTCATGCTCATGGCGCTAATCATCTCTGCAACTGCAGCACCTGGGGCATCATAGGCACTACTGTTCTGCTTAAGCGCAAGAATCTCTGCACCTCCATCTCTGGTGCGTTGAATCAACTTTTGCAATGGCTCCTCATCGATAAACTGTCTGACCGGAATACC
>CAYQBY010000002.1:59880-113987 GCA_964415865.1 uncultured Piscirickettsiaceae bacterium
GGTGCGGTCTCCTGAATATCCAGCGCAGTTCCAGAGGCGGCACCATCACTGATATCAATCAGCACCACCTCACGAGCATGCTCTCTTACTGCCAACAGATGCGCAGTAGCCTCTCCGACACGACCAGCCCCAATTATGGAAATCTTGTTCATATCAGACGGCTCCTCTCTTTGATCTCATGGTTCAGAATGCGATCATTCTCACTATAATCAATTGGCACCTCAATCAGATGTACCCCTTGGGTATCAAAACATTTGGCAATCACCTGGAGCAGGCAATCGGCACACTCGACACGATGTCCGTGCGCCCCATAGCTCCGTGCATAGAGGACGAAATCGGGGTTTCCATAATCCAGTCCAAAATCATCAAACCCCATATTGCTCTGCTTCCACTTAATCATCCCGTAGGCATCATCACGTAGCACCAGGATCACCAGATCAAGCTTCAGGCGCACTGCGGTCTCCAGCTCCTGTGAGTTCATCATGAAACCACCATCCCCACAGATAGCCATCACCTTGCGTTTTGGGTGCACAATTTTTGCTGCAATGGCTGATGGCAGCCCAGCACCCATGGTTGCCAATGCGTTATCAAGCAGCACGGTATTGGATTGATAGGCTGGATAGTTTCTCGAGAACCAGATTTTGTAGACTCCATTATCCAGTGTGATAATCCCATCCTCCGGCATTGCCTTTCTTACATCAGCTACCAGGCGCTGTGGGTATACCGGGAAACGCGGATCATCCGTACCCTCCAGAAGGTGATTATCCAGATGAACTTTCACCTCCATTACTCTGGCAAAATCCCAACTATCCTGCGGCATTATCTTGTTGGAAATCCTTGTAAGCGAGTTGGCAATATCGCCAATCACCCCCAGCTGTGGATGGTAGACAGGATCCACCGCCGCAGTGAGATAATTTATATGGAGAACTGTTGGCTTGTCCCCCTTCATAAAGAATGGGGGTTTCTCCACCACATCATGTCCCACATTGATAATAAGGTCAGCGACCTCAATAGCTCGGTGAAGAAAATCTTCCGCCGACAGTGAGGCACATCCCAGAAAGCGCGGATCTCTCTCATCAATAACACCCTTCCCCATCTGGGTGGTAAAGAATGGAATACCAGTCTTCTCAATAAACTGGGTAAGGCTTTTGCTTGTTCGCTTACGATTACCCCCAGCCCCAACGAGGATCAATGGGCAAATTGCATCCTCAATCATCTCTACCGCCATCTTCACCGATATCACATCAGCATCAGGACGACGAAACAGGCTCTTTCTAATCAGCGGGGCATCTGTATGCTCACGGGCAATGTCCTCTGGCAACTCCAGATGGGTGGCACCGGGGCGCTCATTCTCTGCCTGACGAAAGGCTTCTCGAACTCGGGTTGGAATATTTCCCGCACTTACAATCTGGTGGGTGGTTTTGGTGAGTGGGTGCATCATGTCAACGATATCGACAATCTGAAAGTGGCCCTGCTTGCTACTTCTGACTGGTTTCTGTCCAGTAACCATCAACATTGGCATTGCACCTAATTGAGCATAGGCTGCCGCAGTTACCAGATTGGTGGCCCCGGGCCCGAGAGTAGAGAGACAGACCCCAGCATTTCCAGTAAGACGACCATAGGTGGCAGCCATAAAACCTGCTGCCTGCTCATGACGAGTCAGAATAAGTTTAATGGATGAATCTTTTAGCGCATCCAGCAGATCAAGATTCTCCTCTCCGGGAATCCCAAAAATATATTCAACCCCCTCAGCCTCCAGGGCTTTTACAAACAGGTTTGCAGCCTTCATATACCCCCCTATGGATATCACCCCTCCCGGTAACACCATACTCCCATAAACTTAAAATACAATCATCATCACACCATCATTTTTACCTGGTTACAAAAAGATTTATATACTTTTTGTAACCCGCTTCCACCAGCCTATCCTTTGGAACAAAACGTAGAGATGCTGAGTTCATACAGTAACGCAATCCTGTTGGCTCAGGACCATCAGAAAAAACATGTCCAAGATGTGAATTCGCCTTTTTACTTCTAATTTCTGTGCGAGTAGAGAAGAGTTTTTTATCCTCTCTCTCCACCACAACACCATCATCAATTGGACGGATAAAACTGGGCCAGCCAGTTCCTGAATCATACTTGTCAGTTGAACTGAACAGTGGTTCTCCAGAGACTATATCAACATAGATTCCCTCTTCCTTGTTGTCCCAATACTCATTATCAAAAGCCCGCTCTGTCCCCTCTTCCTGAGTTACCCTATATTGAATAGGGGTTAACCTTTCCCTCAACTGCTCTTTCGATGGAATAACCTCCTCACTGCTTTCTACAACCTCACTGTCGCTACCCCATACCTTGTCAAGATACTGATCACGCCCTGAGCCATAGCGATAGTATTTGTAACGTAACGGGTTATTCTTGTAATAGTCCTGATGGTACTCCTCTGCCAGATAGAAGGTTTTAGCCTCTATTATCTCTGTCACAATAGGCTGTTGGTAACGCCCCGATCCATCAAGTTCTGCTCTAGACTTAAGAGCCTGTTTTTTCTGTTCTGGGCCAAGATAGAAGATTGCTGATCGATAATGACTACCACGATCCACGAAGGAGCCTCCCCCATCTGTGGGGTCTATCTGTCTCCAGTAGGTATCCAGCAATGTACTGTATTGAATCAGTTCAGGATTATAGGTGACCTCAATGGCCTCCAGATGAGATGTCTCCCCTGCAGAGACCTGCTGATAGGTTGGATTAATCTCATCGCCTCCTGTATATCCCGATACCACCTGAACCACTCCATCCAATTTCTCGAATGGTGCCTCCATACACCAGAAGCAACCTCCAGCAAATATTGCCCTCTCGACTACACCGTGATTAGCACTGCTCAATCTTGTATCTCCATCATCTGCATAAATATTAATACCAGCCACTACTCCTCCTGCCAGAGAAAATAGTGCCACTACAAGAAGCCTTTTACCTCTCTGCAAAATAGACCTCACTATCTGGATGAAAAGCCATCCAGGCAAACCAGAAGGATGATACTGCGGGTAGTTTTTTACCTGTCAGGTTGGTGACCCAGGCACTACTACTCTCCTCATCAAAATGAATCTTCAACCCCACACCATTAAATTTATCAACAACTGGAGAGTCCTCTTTTGAGAGCTCAGAGTATGGGTACCCCTTAAATCTTCCATCTATCTCAACCCCCAGAACACGCTCTTTCGGGTGATATAGAGGGTTAATATTCTCTACTGGAAAATAGATCCCCTCACTATTCACGTAACCACCATAGGGGTCGCGATCATAATCACGAAAATAGCCAGTACGTCTTGATAGCACTTCTGTATTCGGGTGCTCTCTTTTCCACACCTTCCAGCTGGTGTGTGTTACCGGCAGAAGCTGCAGACTCTCCCCTTTTAGATCACCACTAATCGCCCTGCCCAATAGCTGAGACCATAGTGACTCCGTCTTTCTGTCGTAGAGTAGGACGTCACTATTGTAGAGCAGGCCGGATACACCAAAATTCTTTTTCTCTGTTCCGCTCCCCGCAGAGAAGACAACGCCGGATCCACATAGTGGACAGTAGGTCACTACAAAGGAGTTACCATTAATCTCATCATTAACGATCTCGTGCCAATTCATAATGGCAACCGGATAGGCACGATTTACCCCAGCTATCTCCACTCCAAGAATTGGATCACTATCGGAGAGTTCGGCTTCGGCCTGACCAATGGTTAGAAAACGTGGGTTATCAATTGATGGGATCCCATCACGTGCAGGACCGCCACCATGGATCTTCTCGATTGTTATCTCACTATTAGCGAGATTAAAGCCATTTTTTGATACCTCATCAGCACTGCTGCATGATGTCAAAAACAAGAACGTCACAAGAGAAACCACTGGAAACCTATTAAACAGCACCATTACTACCCCCTGACAGTTATGCCTCTCCTCTATACGGTAAGACCTGAAAACAGTAAAATAAGTTCCAGAGGATATTTATACTCCAACCTATCCAGCTTTTTCATCCAGTGATCTCAAATACTCCGTACGCTCTCTGATCCTGATCTCCATCCCCCTATCCACTGGATGGTAGTATCTCTGCTCTCCAACCTCGTCTGGAAAATATGTCTCACCAGCAGCATACGCCTCTGTCTCATCATGGGCATAACGATAGGCGTGACCATATCCGAGCTCTTTCATAACCTTGGTTGGTGCATTGCGCAGGTGAACCGGAACCTCTGCTGACCCGCCCTCTCTTACATCGGCCAACACACTGTTCCATGCCTTGTAGACCGCATTGCTTTTTGGAGCAACTGCAAGGTAGGTGATTGCCTGGGCGATTGCCAACTCACCCTCTGGGCTTCCCAAACGCTCATAGGTCTCCCATGCACTCACCGCTATCTGTAGTGCACGTGGGTCTGCATTACCGATATCCTCACTGGCCATACGTACCACCCTGCGTGCTACGTATAGTGGGTCTACCCCACCATCAACCATGCGGGCAAACCAGTAGAGTGACGCATCCGGATTGGAGCCACGAACTGATTTATGGAGTGCAGAGATCTGCTCATAGAAGAGATCACCACCCTTGTCAAAACGACGCCCCCCATCTGCAATTACTGCCGCTATGCTCTTGGTGGAGATAACTTTTTGACCACTCTCGGCTTCTGTAAGCTCTGCAACAATCTCAAGAATATTAAGGGCACGACGGGCATCACCATCAGCTGCGTTAATAATCTGCTCCATCCCATCTGCTGAGATGGAGATATCACCATCCTCAAATCCTGACTCTGTTGAACCCACTGCGTGCTGGATAATTTTGCCAAGCGCCCCCTTATCTAGTGATTTCAGCTTATAAAGACGGGCACGGGAGAGAAGTGCGTTATTAAGTTCAAACGATGGGTTTTCTGTAGTTGCCCCAACAAAAGTAAAGGTGCCATCCTCAACGTGTGGCAGAAATGCATCTTGCTGGCTCTTGTTGAATCTATGGACCTCATCCACAAATAGCAGGGTACTCTGCCCCAACTTCTGTGCCTGCTTTGCCTGATCGATTGCTGCACGAATCTCCTTAACCCCGGAGAGAACTGCAGAGATAGCAATAAAGTTTGCGTTTGAGTGGCTGGCAATCAACCGTGCCAGTGTAGTCTTTCCAGTTCCTGGAGGACCCCAGAAGAGCATGGAGTGGAGATTGCCGCTCTCGATTGAGTTTCGTAGTGGCTTGCCCTCTCCCAGCAGATGGTCCTGACCCATAAAGTCGGTCAGAGAGGTTGGCCTCATCCGTTCTGCAAGTGGTGCTCTCACCTAATGATTATCTCCCACTACATCTGTACCTACAGGAGGAGTAAACCGGAAGTTGTTATCTGCAATAGATGGGTTGTAAAGCATATCCTGCAGGTCGATTCTGGTACGTTGACCAAGACTATCCTCCACCTCAATAACTCTTAACTGTTCATCGTCCATTGCTACCAGAAGCTGCTCAAACCCTCCGTCTCCATCGATGGAAACCAGCTCTGCCCACTCGTAATAGGCCTTCTTGCCTATGGGGTGGATTGTGAATTGATCCTTCAATGCCCCCTTGCCTGTAAGCAGTGCGGCTGGGGTATTGGCAAGTGACCCCTGCTGTTTACGAACAGTAACCTGCTCCAGGTCGGGATCATGTATCCATATTCTGGAACCATCCCCAACAATCTCCTGCACAAATGGGACCGATGTCTGCCAGCGAAATTTACCTGGGCGCTGCATCAAAAGGGTGCCGTAACTATCCTCTATCAAACGCCCTGAGCCATCTCTAACCTGCTGATGAAATCCCCCTCGCAGACTATCCATCCCTGAGAAATAACTCTCAATACGAGAGCTCAGGCTATCCGTTGACCAGGCAATGGCCGGGGCAAATAATATTATTAGAGCAAACAACCTGCGCAAATCAGTCAATCTCTACAGGTGGAGGTGCCAACACCTCACGCTGACCATTTGACCCAACTGGTCCAACCACCCCGGACGCCTCCATTGCCTCAACCAATCTTGATGCGCGGTTATATCCAACTCGTAATCTACGCTGCACACCAGAGACTGAGGCTTTACGTGTCTCGGTTACTATTCGCACTGCATCATCATATAGTGGGTCATCTTCTGCATCGTCCGACCCTGCACCGTTACCACCGCTCTCACTAGCCTCACGGGTAGTCAAAACCTCCTCAACATATTGCGGCTCACCACTCTGTTTCAGATTATCAACCACACGGTGGACCTCATCATCATCCACAAATGCACAGTGAACACGAATCGGCAGCCCCGCCCCGGATGGAAGATAGAGCATATCTCCACGCCCCAACAGATGCTCTGCCCCCATCTGATCCAGAATCACGCGTGAGTCCATCTTTGATGAGACCTGGAAGGCAATTCTTGTGGGGATGTTTGATTTAATCAGGCCAGTGATCACATCAACCGATGGACGCTGGGTGGCCAGGATAAGGTGGAGACCTGCTGCTCGAGCCTTCTGAGCAATTCGTACAATCAGATCCTCTACCTTCTTGCCAACAGTCATCATCAAATCTGCGAACTCGTCGACAATAACCACAATGTATGGAAGGTGCTCCAGGGTGCGTGGCAGCTCCCCATCAGTGGCCTCATACAGAGGATCAGCCAGTGGTGCTCCAGCTTCAATGGCATCATTAACCTTCTTGTTATAACCAGTAAGACTTCGCACCCCAAGGGCAGACATCAACTTATAACGGCGCTCCATCTCTGCTACACACCAACGCAGTGCACTGGCCGCCTCATTCATATCAGTTACAACAGGCGCCAGAAGATGGGGTATACCCTCATAGACAGAGAGCTCCAACATTTTGGGATCTATCATGATGATCCGTACATGCTCTGGTGAATATTTGTAGAGCAGGCTCAACACCATGGTATTTACACTTACCGACTTACCCGACCCTGTTGTACCTGCAACCAGCAAATGAGGCATCTTGGTAAGGTCAGCAACTTGTGGCTGGCCACCAATATCCTTGCCAAGGGCCAGGGTAAGAGCTCCCTTTGAGTGCTCATACTGCTGCGAGGATAGGATCTCGGAGAGGAACACTGTCTCTCTCACCTCATTAGGAATCTCCAGACCAATAGTTGGCTTGCCGGGAATTACCTCAACCACGCGTACACTCTGCAGACTGAGGGAACGGGCGAGATCATTGGACAGCCCTGTAATCTTGCTTGCCTTTAGGCCTGGGGCTGGCATTAGCTCAAATCTGGTAATAATCGGACCTGGTTGCACTGCTACTACCTCAACATCCACACCAAAATCCTTTAGCTTGAGTTCAACCTGACGGGAGAGAACCTCCAGCATCTCGGTAGAAAAGCCTGACTCCTGATGCTCTGCCTTACTCAACAGTGAGAGCGGCGGTGGAGATGAGGAACCTGATGTTACAAAGCTTGTTGGCAACTCCTCAAACAGTGTTCCTTGTGTCTCTTTCAGTGCCCTCTCACTAATCTCTATTGAACCAAGCTTGGGCTCAATCTTTGGTTTTTTCTTGCGTGATTTTTTACGTTCTCTTTTGACCTCTTGTCCACGACTCTCTTTTGCAATTTTGGCTGCCTTCCAGTCATCCAACTTTCCAGGGAAAGCACGCAAAAACATGGCTGTCTCGAGAACAAAACCTCCAACACGATCCATAAGGGCAAACCATGAGAGATGGGTGAAAATAGAGATACCAGCCAGGAACATTGCCAGTAAAAATGCTGTGCTTCCAAAAGGTCCCATAACTGACTCAAATCCACCCCCGATCAGATCGCCGACTATTCCTCCGGTCTGCGCAGGGAAGCTGGCATCAAAACGGTGAAAGTGGAGATTAGATACACCGGCCCCACCAAAAATGGTCATCAAAAAACCACCTATTCTGATTGCCAATATTTGTGGTTGGTAACGCAACAGACGGGCACGATCAACAAAGAGCAACCAACCTATCCACCCCACAATTGGTGGAATAATCCAGGCCATAACCCCTAGAACTGTGAAGAGGACATCAGAGAACCATGCTCCAAATACCCCTCCAGCATTATTGTATTGAGAAACTGGTGCACTGTAGGTCCATGCCGGATCATTCATACTGAATGTAAAGAGCGAAACCAACAAATACAGGGTAATGGCAAGACTCAGAAACAGTGCCCCCTCTCGCAAGCCACGGCTAACGTGCGCAGTACTAGCTGCAGGGGTACTCTTTTTCTTGCCTCTTTTTCTGGATGTTGCCAACTGGACTATCCTTGCAAAATTGTGTTGGTATTAAAGCTGATCATTTTAACGGATTTAGCAAGAAAACCTGCTATTTTCTTGACACATCAGAATCATATCCTAATCTAGTAACAGGCCCCACCCACATCCGTTCAGTGTAACAATCAGAGGCAGCCAGGCACACACGAACAGTATGATGGATGGGGCTCGTTCATGTACAATCTCCTCCACGAAAAAACACTGAAATAATCGAAATGGAGTTTATCATGAGTGATGTCAAACACTGCCCCCTTCTGATTCTTGGCTCAGGCCCTGCTGGTTATACCTCAGCCATTTATGCTGCCCGTGCCAACATGGAACCAACCCTGATAACAGGTATGCAACAGGGCGGACAATTGACCACCACCACAGAGGTTGATAACTGGCCAGGTGAACCTGAAGGTGTAGAGGGGCCAGAGCTTATGGATCGTATGCTGAAACAGGCAGAACGATTTGAAACCGAGATTATTTTTGACATGATTCAGAGCGTTGACCTGAACGTGCGTCCATTTCAGCTCAAGGGCGACATGGGAGAGTACAGTTGTGATGCACTGATCATTTCAACAGGTGCATCTGCAATGTATCTTGGACTGGAGTCTGAGCAGAAATTCATGGGGCGTGGAGTATCTGGCTGTGCAACCTGTGATGGATTCTTTTACAAGGGGCAGAAGGTTGCGGTAATTGGTGGGGGAAACTCTGCGGTTGAAGAGGCAATGTATCTAGCAAACATTGCGGAGCACGTTACGGTCATCCATCGTCGCGATAGCTTCAGCTCCGAGAAGATTCTCTCTGATCGTATTATTGAGCTGTCAAAAAACGGAAATATCACCATTGAGTGGAACTCCCAACTTGATGAGGTTCTGGGTGATGACAGCGGCGTAACCGGTATACGTATCCGTAGCACTGAGGATGACAGCACCAAAGATATAGACCTCAGTGGTGTCTTTATTGCAATTGGCCACAAGCCAAACACTGGCATGTTCGAGAACCAGCTCGATATGGAGCATGGCTACATCAAGGTACGTAATAGCGAGCGCCATTATGCTACCGGAACCAATGTGCTTGGGGTATTTGCTGCAGGCGACTGTGCCGACCCTGTCTATCGTCAGGCAGTTACCTCTGCCGGTAGTGGTTGTATGGCTGCACTTGATGCTGAACACTTCCTGGACAATATCGATAGCGTCGATACGGAATAGAAAACCATGGGGCCATTCCGGCTTGGCGACAATCCTGGATCCCCATTTCCACCGATCCACCTGGCACAACAAGAACCCAATGGCCTGCTGGCCGTTGGTGGGGACCTGACCTCTGAGAGACTCCTGACTGCGTACCGCAGTGGGATATTTCCCTGGTATAGTGATGGTGAACCCATTCTATGGTGGTCTCCTGCACCACGTGCTGTTCTCTTCCCTAGTGAACTGCACATATCACGCAGCCTGAAGAAGCGAATCCGTCAAAAACCTTTTCGAATTACCCTGGATCAGGATTTTCCAGCTGTTATTAGAAACTGTGCTGCACCACGAAGCAGTGATAGTGGAACCTGGATCACCGATGAGATGGCTGAGGCATATATACAACTTTTTAAGCTGGGGCATGCCCACTCAGTAGAGTGCTGGGATGGAGACAATAACCTTGTTGGTGGACTCTACGGTGTGCTTGCAGGACAGTTGTTCTGTGGTGAATCAATGTTCAGCAGCGCAAATGATGCCTCAAAAATAGCACTGGTCTCCCTGATAGAGGATTTTGCCGACACATTGAAGATTGAGCTTATCGATATTCAGATGATGACCACACATCTGCAACAGATGGGGGCGCGTGAAATTCCTCGCGCAGAGTACCAGAAACTTCTTGCAGAGTACTGCCCCCACACCAGCTGATGATTGATGTATAATGCCGCAGCTTAATTACTGGAATATTGTAGAGAGACATGGCTAAAGAAGAACATATCGAGATGGAAGGCACTGTTGTTGAAAACCTTCCCAACACAACCTTTAAGGTAGAGCTGGAAAATGGACATGAGGTAATTGCCCATATCTCCGGCAAGATGCGCAAGCATTACATCCGTATCCTTAAAGGCGACAAGGTTACTGTTGCATTGACACCTTACGATCTATCCAAGGGGCGAATCACCTTCCGCGCACGCTAAACTGGTAGTTTATCTTTATTAGGCTTCTTGCCTTTGATCGGCTTCTCTATCTTACGGTATACAAAATCGAGCTTTCCGCTCTTAACTGATACCGCAACCTTTCCCCCACCCTTTAGTTCACCAAACAACAGCTCTTCTGCCATCGGCTTGCGAACCTCTTCGCGAATTAGTCTAGCCATGGGGCGAGCACCCATATCAGCGTCATAACCCTTCTCTGCCAGCCAGGTTCTGGCCTCCTCATCAACTGTTAGTTGAACATGCTTCTGATCCAGCTGGGTCTCCAGCTCAGCAATGAACTTGTCCACAATATTTGCGATGCTGGACATATCAAGAACATGGAACTGAATTACCGCATCCAGCCTGTTCCTGAACTCTGGGGTAAACTTCCTCTTAACCTCAGCCAGGCCATCACTTGAATGATCCTGGTTGGTGAAACCAATTGATGGACGGTTCATCTTCTCGGCCCCTACGTTGGAGGTCATCACCAGCACAACATTTCTGAAGTCACTCTTGCGCCCATTTGAATCAGTCAATGATCCATGATCCATCACCTGCAGCAACAGGTTAAAGACATCTGGATGCGCCTTCTCGATCTCATCAAGCAGCAGAACCGCATATGGGTTTTTGTTAACTGCATCGGTCAACAGTCCGCCCTGATCATATCCAACATATCCTGGAGGTGCCCCAATCAACCGGGAGACTGTATGGCGCTCCATATACTCGGACATGTCAAAGCGGATTAACTCAACCCCCATCTGCATACCGAGTTGCCTTGCAACCTCTGTCTTGCCTACACCGGTAGGGCCAACAAAGAGGAAAGAACCGACGGGACGTTCCTCACTTCCCAACCCAGAGCGGGCGAGCTTGATTGCAGACCCCAACGTCTCAATTGCATTATCCTGACCAAAGACAACCATTTTCAGATTGCGCTCAAGCTTCTCAAGCTGCTCTCTATCCGAGGTTGATACATTCCTGGAGGGAACCCTGGCAATCTTTGCTACCACCTCCTCAACCTCCTTAACCCCTACTGTCTTGCGGCGACGTGATGGTGGCAGCAGTTGATTTCTTGCTCCTGCCTCATCCATGACATCGATGGCCTTGTCAGGAAGGTGACGGTCGCCTATATAACGATCTGCCAGTTCTGCTGCCGTGGTCAATGCCTGACGGGTAAACTTGACCGCATGGTGATCCTCGAAACGGCTTCTCAGCCCCTGCAGAATCTTGATGGTATCGGGAACTGAAGGCTCATTGATATCAATCTTCTGAAAACGACGTGCCAGAGCATGATCCTTCTCAAAGATGCCTCGATACTCCTGGAAAGTGGTAGAGCCAATACAGCGCAGATCCCCTGCTGCCAGTTTTGGTTTAATAAGATTTGATGCATCCATGGTTCCACCAGAAGCAGATCCTGCGCCAATAATGGTGTGGATCTCATCGATAAACAGGATGGTATCCGAGAGACTCTCCAGCTGCTTAAGCAGCCCTTTGAGACGCTTCTCGAAGTCACCACGATATTTTGTACCGGCCAATAGAGAACCAAGATCCAGGGAGTAGATGGTGCTCTCTGCAATCACCTCTGGAACCTCTTTATCCACTATGCGACGCGCCAACCCCTCGGCGATAGCTGTCTTGCCGACACCGGCCTCTCCCACCAGCAGTGGATTATTCTTGCGTCGACGACAGAGCACCTGAATGGTGCGCTCTACTTCAGCTGCCCGACCAATCAATGGGTCAATCTTGCCCTGTTCAGCCAGGGCATTAAGATTCACTGCATAACGGGTTAATGGGCTATCGTCCTCCTGACCATCAATCTCCTCGTCATGCTCCAGCTGTTCCTGTTGCTCTCGGTCTGCCGTGCTTTCGGTCTCATGGGAGACATAGTGCACTACATCCAGACGGGATATCTCCTGCTGAGTAAGGAAGAAAACTGCATGCGACTCCTTCTCCCCAAACAGTGCGACCAGAATATTATCTGCACTTACCTCACTCTTGCCTGATGACTGCACCTGAAATATTGAACGCTGAAGAACCCGCTGAAAACCCAGTGTGGGCTGGGGATCCATCTCATTATCCTCTGGTAGCAAAGGGGTATTTTGCAGAATGAAATTTTCCAGCTGTTCGCGTAGAACGTCCAGATTAGCGCCACAGCCACGCAATAGATCGGCAGATAGCGGGTTATCAAGCAGCACCAAAAGCAGGTGTTCCAGGGTAATGAACTCATGTCGCTGCTCACGTGCCTGCTTGACTGCAAGTCCCAATGAAAATTCCAGTTCTTTACTGAGCATATCGACTGACCTCCGGCTGATTAACTATCAAGCTTGTTCCATAGAGCAGAGCAACGGATGCTGATTTTCTCGAGCATACTCGTTGACCTGAGCCACCTTACTCTCTGCAATCTCCCGGCTAAAAGTACCACATATACCTTTGCCACGGGTATGAACATGCAGCATAACCTGTGTTGCCTGCTCACTATCCATCCGAAAAAACTGCTTCAACACATCAACCACAAAATCCATCGGCGTATAATCATCATTCAATAGGACAACCTTATACTTGGATGGTTCCTGTAACTGAGGACGTTCCTCCTGCACATCCAGGTCGGTATGATGCATAGGGTCAATTTCATGTTCTGCCATCTTATTTAAGCTCCAACTACCTCTTTTTTGAATATACTACCGGATGATGATTATCATCTTCAACAAACCATATGATGTATTGACGCAATTTAGTGATCCGGATGGACGGAAGACGCTGGCGGACTACATCCCTGTTAAAAAAGTGTACCCTGCCGGACGTCTGGATCGTGATAGTGAGGGCCTGCTCATCCTGACTGATGATGGAAAACTCCAGGCTAGAATCAGTCATCCCAGGCATAAAATGGAGAAAACATATTGGGTTCAGGTTGAGGGCATCCCTGACGAAGTGGCTATGGAGAGGCTCGCCAGTGGAGTCAAGATAAAGGGTGGAACAACAAACCCGGCTTCTGTAAAACTGATCGCACCGCCTCCAATATGGGATCGAACCCCACCAATACGTGAGCGTAAGAATATTCCTGATAGCTGGCTTGAGTTACGAATCAGAGAGGGCAAGAATCGTCAGGTACGACGTATGACGGCGGCAGTTGGTTACCCTACCCTGCGTCTTATTCGTTCGGCTATCGGTCCGTGGAGTCTGGAGGATCTACAACCAGGTGAGTGGCGTAAGGTGGAAGAGCTGTGAATGATCGTAATAAGGTTATGGTTGGTCTCTCTGGCGGAGTTGACTCATCTGTGGCTGCAAAACTTCTACTGGAACAGGGCTTCGAGGTTGAGGGGCTCTTTATGAAGAACTGGGAGGAGGATGACGACTCTGGATACTGTAGTGCAGAGGAGGATTTGGCTGATGCCAAAAGTGTTGCTGACCAGTTAGGCATCACGCTCCATACCATAAATTTCTCACATGAATACTGGGAGAGGGTCTTTACCCATTTCCTTGACGAGTATCGCTCTGGCCGTACTCCCAACCCCGATATTCTATGTAACCGGGAGATCAAGTTTCGTGCATTTCTTGATCATGCTCTGGAACTAGGTGCAGATGCCATAGCCACTGGACACTATGCACGCATAGAGAAGTCTGGAGATAGCTACCAGCTGATGAAGGGACTGGACAGCAACAAGGATCAATCCTATTTTCTCCATCTGCTGAGTCAACAACAACTTTCACATGCAATGTTTCCACTTGGAGAAATCAACAAGGATGAGGTGAGGAGAATTGCAGAGCTATCCGGATTTACCAATGCAAAAAAGAGGGACAGTACAGGGATATGCTTTATCGGGGAACGCAACTTCCGTGACTTCCTCAGCAAATACATTCCAGCCCAACCTGGAGAGATCAAAACCCCTGATGGTTATCTGATTGGACGACATCAAGGGCTGATGTACCACACCCTGGGGCAACGCAAGGGGATAGGGATTGGTGGCCTGGCAAACTATAGTGAAGATCCATGGTATGCAGTTGCCAAGGATCTTGATAACAATGTACTGATTGCTGCCCAGGAGAAGAACCACCATCTGTTAATGAGTCAGACAGTTAAGACAGAGGCGATACACTGGATCGATGTGCCACCCACCACCCTCCCATTTAGCTGCATGGCACAGAGCCGCTATCGACAGAGTGATCAGTCGTGCACCATAACCAAGTCAGAAAATGATGGTGCTGTAGTCCATTTTGATGATCCTCAGCGCGCCATAACTCCGGGGCAATCCATGGTTTTCTACCAAGATGACCACTGCCTGGGTGGGGCTGTGATAATATCTTCCGCATGAAAAATATCCTCTTAATCGCTCTTGGCTGTATGTTGTTTAGCACCCCCCTGTTTTCTGCCGAGCCGCCCACTCAAGAGATGGTTGTTCAACACTCCGTAGTAAAAATGCGTCTCGCTCCATCTGTCTCTCTCGAGGATGCAACCGAGGCTATGCTCTCAAAGGCTGTCGAATTAAATCTTGCTCTTGTTGGCAGACAACAGATGTCTGCTGCACTTAATAAAAGAGGGATAGACTCCCCGCATATAGAGATATTTCAGTTTTGTAACCCTGAGGATGCGGCAAAGATGGTACGCCACGACATAATCTACGCATCTTATATGCCATGCAGAATTGCACTGGTTGAGGACAATAGTGGCACCCCATGGCTCACCACCCTTAATCTGAACATGATGATCGAAAAAGGTGCATTGCCAGATGAAATCTACCGGATTGCGGTCACTACAAATACCAAGATGATGACGATAATGACCGCTGGTGCCAACGGGGATTTCTAGGATATCCCCGAATACTCCTCTAACTCAATCCAGACAACTCCATCTTTCAGCTCCAGAGGATAAACGCGTACAGACTCCTTGGCCGGTGGCTCCATTGCCTCACCTGTCGAGAGATCAAAACGGCTGCCATGCAGAGAGCAGCGCACCACTTCACCCTCTAGACAACCCAGGTCGAGTGCAATCACATCATGGGGACAGCGGTTGGATATCGCATGAAACCCACTATCTGTATGGGCAACCAGAATATCATGACCATCAATCTGATATGCACGCATCTTGCCGACAGCAAGATCATCGGCCTGCAACAAATTCTTCATCTATAGCCGACCTGCTGCCCTGCCACTAGCCAATACGTCACGCACCTCTTCTGCACCCCTCTCAAGCGATTCACATCTACCAAGGTGGTGGAGGACAAGAGTGGCGCTTAGCAGAATAGCATCCATACTTATCCCCTCCTCACCCTGCAGAGTCGCAATCCCGGCTGCAGCAGCCCGTTTCGATATTTCCAGATTACCCTCTACACCAACGGGAACAGCTGGCGCCCTAAGATCATGTTGAATTCCCAGCTCCTCAGGATTAACCTCAATTGCCACCTCTTCCTGATTACCAACAAATTGGTAGGTGGTTGATGACTGTCTCAGTGAGGAGGTGACACCACCCTCAACACCTCGCACTAGCAGTGCAGAGTCAAAACCTGCATGACGTGCCAGCATGGCATAGATACGTGCATATGGCTTATGTACATAACCGGTCAGCAGATGGCTCTTCTCTCTACCCATGATAGGGTGAGTCAAGGTCTCTGCTGTTGTGATCACCGTACGCTTGATCAACTGATTACGTAGTGGCACAAGCTTGTGTAACAGTGGCGAGGATTGGCTCTGATCAAGATATGCCCACCCTTTTGCTGGATCACTCAATTGTGCTGCCGCATCCTCTACCGATAGGTCTACGTTGACACCAACCTCACGCAGTATCTGACGATGGGTAAAACCAAACTTTGGTGTAACTGTCTCCAACCCCTGAGAGAAGGCCGGCACACCCAACTCCGCCAACAGTGGTGCCAAAAACGGGGCAACTGGAAGAGTCCTGTTGTAACCATTGAATGGATCGGCAATATCTACCACCTCATCAACGTCTGCTGTCACCCTTTTGGTAAGATCCTGCACACCACTAAGAATTCCACGATTTTCCTCATCTGTCTCTCGCTTCATCCGTAGTGCTATAAGAAAGACAGTCGCCTGAATAGGGTCAACCACACCCTCCAGAATTGCACGCATGCCAATTCGTGCCTCCTCCTGCTCTATATCCTTGCTCAAGGTTGGTCCTGTAGCAATACGCTGAATGACAGACCTCATAACCTCTTGTGATTCAGTTGTAGAAATTGGTTGTTGTTCACTCATGACTGGATTTTCTCTTCAGATTATTTTTGATTTTCATCATTTTATATGTATCATTGGCAGATCATCAACCACTAATATTGCAGGGAGCATATCAATGAACGTAGACCAACATCTTAAAGTCGCACAGTGGCATCTAGAGCAGGCAAGATTACACTCAGCCAATGGAGATCACAAATGCGGATGTCCAGCCAATGACCACGATCAGAAGGCAATTGATGCTGTTGAGAAAGGCATTATCGAGGAAGAGAAGGCCTGTAACGTTTAAACAGTAACTTCAATATTCTAAGGGGGCTGATCCATACAAATGGATCAGCCCTTTTTATATTCAGCTGTAACTACTAAACTCCATACCCATATGATGTTAATGGAATCACTATATATCTCAGCTTTGGTGATGGGACTACTAGGCGGAACCCACTGTGCAGGTATGTGTGGTGGAATTGTCTCTGGGCTAACTCTGGGTATCTCCAAAGATGAGCGTAACAGCAGTTCCACTCTCTCTATATATCTACTTGCCTACAATAGTGGGCGAATCCTTAGTTACATAATTGCTGGAATAGTAATCTCATCAATTGGAAATATTGCAGACAGCATCGGCAGCGGTATGGAGGTACGCAAAATCCTCACCCTAATTGCTTCATCAGTGATGATCCTTCTAGGGCTCTATCTGACTGGATGGTGGACCACAGCCATTATCAAAATCGAGAAAGCAGGAGCAATCCTCTGGCGATTCATCGAGCCATTCGCAAAAAAATTCATCCCTATTCGCTCAACATCCCAGGCTGTATTTGCCGGGATGCTCTGGGGATGGCTACCATGCGGCCTGGTCTATACCGCCCTGTTGTGGGCAATGTCAGCAGAAACAGTTACCCAGGGAGGGATAATAATGGCAAGTTTCGGGATTGGCACCCTACCGACCCTGTTTGGCATTGGGTATTTTTCCAACAGGGTAATTATTCACCTGCAAAAACAGTGGGTACGAACCTCAGCAGGTATAATGGTGGCTGGACTCGGTCTTGCACAACTGCAAACACTCTATTTCTAATGAAATTCAAAATTGATGATGCTGAGATAAAGGCCAGCAAGATCCCGCACGAGATCTTTCTAACCAATCTGATTGTAAATCACATCCTGTTTTTTATTTCTGCCTTGGGGATCGTAAAATCAATACCAGAACTGGTTGCGCTAACCCCAGTCATCTCTATTGCAGCACTAAGCTATATTATGATTCGTGGAAAACGGATACAGAAACATGCTCCATGGTTTGTTCGCTGTCACTGGCAGATTGCCATGAATAGAAGTCGACTGCTACTCATGATGTTGACCTTACTGACCACTCTGTTGTTCACACTATATGCAGTTCATCTATATGGTGATGTGCCTTTTGCACAGGTCTTTCCATTCGCGGCAATTGTTACATTACCGGTTATGGTCACTATTTTGGCGCTTATTCTTATGGAATCTGAGGCTCTTCACTTTTCAAGTTCCGGTCAACTCTCAAAGGGTATGGTTGAGAAGTTTCCTGCACCAGAATCAGTGGTAAAAATTGAGGATTAATATGAAACATCTTGGACGATTCACCACTCTATCTATTGTCGCTCTTGCAGTTATTGCTATTCTGCTTCTACCTGATGAGAACAATACTGTCACGAATGATGCCCCTTGGGAGATCACTATTACTCCTTCAGGGAATAGCCATCTGCTTGGCGTAACCATTGGGGAGAGCCAACTTAGTGATGCACAAATATATTGGAAAGAGGATCCTGAGATCACCCTGTTTCTTCCTGAAAATGGGGTACCAAAGGTAGAGGCCTATTTTCAACGTATTGAGACTGGTGGGCTACGGGCCAGCATAGTTGCTGAAATAATGGTAGAGAAAGAGGACCTTGATCAGCTTATAGATCAGGGGGCAAGAATTTCAACTCAGGGAGATGGCAGTCATAAAATATCTCTGGATGGAGAAGGTATAACTCTAGTTGAGAATAGCGTTATCTCCAGCATTACATATATGCCAAAAACAGATCTAACCCCACAAACCATTCAACAACGTTTCGGCGAGGCCGGCAGCAAATTCTCAATAGAGGATGGACTGGAGCACTGGATCTACCCTGAACAGGGTCTTGATATTATTATCTCTACTGAAGGCAGAGAGGTGTTGCAGTATGTGTCGCCAAAGGAGATTGAGCGACTCACTAATCCACTAATAAAGGCTCAGGGCACTTAACCCCCTGAATATTTGTCTCCCCTATTTATCATTCTCGTCTGGTCCACAACCACAGGTACTATTCCGCAGGGAACGATAGAAGCAGTTCATTGCAACTGATGCCCCCAACACCAACCATACCAGTGCAATCATGAAAGCATAGGCCTTCATTCTAAACATCCCTGGATCCACATTCAGCTGCAACATCTCTACCGCATCTGCCGGATCAAAGAAGGTGAAAATTAGAAAAGTAATTGCAATCGCTACAAGACCGCTAGTCCAGGCTACCCCAAGTGCACATTTTTTTAATGCCATCACATAATCTCCCAATTATTAAAACTATCCAGCAACAAGATGAAATACCACCCGCAGATAGTGATCCAATAATAAAAATCCAAATAGCAGACTCAGATAGATAATTGAGTATGCAAAGGTTCTGATTGCTGCCTGATCAGGTTCTGTAGCGCGATAGAGCCGCACAGAAAACCATAGAAAACCAACCCCCAGTGCCACCGCACCAGAAAGATAGACCAACCCGCTCATTTTGATCACAAATGGCAGCAGTGTTACCGATACCAACATCACGGTATACATCAGGATCTGTTGTTTGGTAAAAGCCACCCCATGAGTAACCGGCAACATTGGAATATCTGCCTCTGCATACTCGGCACGGCGTTTGATTGCTAATGCCCAAAAGTGTGGCGGCGTCCATACAAAGATCACCAAGAACAGCAGCAGTGCCTCAGTATGGATCTCACCAGTTACTGCCGTCCACCCCAGCACTGGAGGAGTTGCACCAGCAGCCCCACCCCATACGATATTTTGAGGCCCCATACGCTTCAGATACATAGTGTAGATGACTGCATAACCAATCAGTGAGATCAGGGTCAACATAGCTGTAAGCATATTTACAAATAGCAACAGCATGGTCATTGAGATTGCAGCCAATGTCAGCGCAAAAATTAGAGCTGATCTGCGATCTACCGCGCCCTGAGGTAGAGGACGGTTCTCAGTACGAGCCATCACACCATCAATATGCTCATCTATAATCTGATTGATAGCTGCACCAGATGCAGAGGCCAGGCCAATACCGAGGGTACCAAAGATCAACGCATTCCATGGTGGCATACCGGTCGAGGTTGCCAGCAACATCCCCACAACTGCAGTAAAGAGGATCAGGTAGACTACCTTTGGTTTGGTCAGAGCATAATACTGACGCCACCTTGGTGTCTCTATTCCGTTTGATTCAATTGCCAGAGAACTCAATGTCCACCACCCCACTTGTTTACTTTTAATAACAGTTCCATATCACTCAATATCTCTGATGCAGGTTGCCCCGGAAGGTAGTGCATCATTAAATTTCCCATTGGGTCAACCAGATAGAGGTGTCCAATAGATGCCTCTCCTGCTGGTATAAATTGCTCTCGTAACGGCGCTACAGCTGATGCATCACCAATAATTACAGAGGTTCCATCAAACTCACTCATAAACTCGGAAAAGGTCAGGTCAGGTGAGTCTGTTATGGAAGGTGAGAGTGCAGAGAAGACAACCACACGCCTTACATCACCATGATGTTCAGCCATTGCCTTACGGATCTGGCGCATATCATAGATTCTTTTACGGCATGACTCTTCGCATGAGGCACCTGCTGAATAGACAAGAGTCCAATAGCCATCCAGATTCTCTCTGGAGAATGTTGCTCCATCCAGGGTTGAAAACGGCAGATCTGGCATAGGGTGAACAGGCTGGACCAGCTCTCCAAAATTCGAACGCTCTCCAGGTAGAAAACCCGGATTAAAGTAGAGGAACCATGCCCCAATCACAGGCAGCCCAAACACAGCCATTAACAGCAATAGCTGACTGGCACCACTTCTCTTACCCTTATTTTGACTGTTAGCTTCACTCATCTTTATTCACTTGTAACTACAGATTCTCTTCTCTGTTTAACTACCACACCTATCCATCCACCAATCAACAACAACGCAAAGGCAAACCACTGCAGTGCATATCCATAATGCATAGCTGGCTCACTATCCTTCTGCTCAACCTTCCACTCTCTGACCAGCCCATCACCACTTCCACTATTTAACTCACTCTGTTGCCGTATCACAAATGGCAGCAACTTCATTCCTATGGATTCACCAATCTGCTCCAGATCGATATAGAGACGACGTGGTGCATCAGCCTTCTCTTCCAACCTGAAACCCTGAGCTGATGGAACTCTAACTACACCCTCTAGCTGTTGCGGACCAGATGGCACCTCAACTTGTGGTAACAGAGTTCTATCATATCCCTGGGCAATCCATCCCCTATTGACCAGTACTGCTCTTTCAGACCCCATCAGCTTGAGCGGCACCATCACATAGTAACCGGCAGTCTGTTTATATTTACGGTTATCCAGAAAGAACTGAGCATCACCCAAAAACTCTCCATTTATCTCAACCTGACGGTAACGCACCAATTCTGCATCGACCTCATTACCACTCAGTTTAAGCACTCCATCATCAATACGATCATGGCGCTCAATGACTGCCTGCTCCTTCTGAGATGCTCTATCCAGCTGCCAGAACCCCAACCAGAGAAACAGGGCAACCATTGAAAAGAGCAGCCCTGAGGCCAGCCAACCGGAACGTGACACTGGTGCCGGAAATACTGTCTATTTGGCTGGCGCCACTACAGATGGAGTTAGAGTATTGGGATCAATCACATTAAAGACTGCGCCAATAATCAACATCGCAAACAGAATCAGTGAAAGGATGATGCGAAAGGTCAAACTCTTGACCACACGGTTACCCTTGCCGTCATCCTTTGCCAGAAAAAACATGCCACTAGCCAGGGAGAGAACAATCAACCCCAACACCAACAATACAGGAAACTTCATAAAACCCATTGTTACTCTCCTTTACATCCAGTAGACCAAGACAAACAATCCAAGCCAGACAACATCTACAAAGTGCCAATACCATGCGGCGGCCTCAAAGGCGAAATGATTCTCTTCGGTAAAGTGCCCTTTCATGCTCCGGCCCAACACAGCTGCCAGCATCAGAGCCCCAACAATCACATGAAAACCATGGAATCCTGTCAGAATATAGAAGGTAGATCCATAAACACCAGACTCCAGAGTCAGATTTAGCTGACCGTAGGCATGACCATACTCCTGAGCCTGCATTGCAACAAAGATAACACCCAGAGCAACGGTCAGCATAAGGCCACGAACAAGCTGTCTATTATTATTCTTCTTCAGCCCCCAGTGAGCCCAGGTGAGAGTCAGACCGGAAGTCAGAAGAATTGCTGTATTGATTGCAGGCACACCCCATGTATCTACAAGTGCAAAACTTCCACCCAGATTACCCGGCCCGGCAGTTGGCCATTGTGAGACAAACTGACTGGTAATAAATTCATGAGTTGGAGCCAGATACCCGGTGCCACCCAACCAATCTACCGCAATATTTCGAATATAGTAGAGTGAGCCAAAGAATGACCCAAAGAAGAACACCTCTGATGCAATAAACCAGAACATCCCCTGACGAAATGAATTATCAACCTGACTATTGTATTTACCAGTAAGATTTTCTCCTACCACATCGCCAAACCAGCCAAAGAACATATAGGCAAGCAGGACAAAACCGACAATTATCAACAAGGTTCCGGCTCCGACTCCATTCACAGCCAGAGCAAACCCCATAAGGATGGTTAAAATAGAGATCATCGCCACAATAGGCCAGCGACTAGGCTCCGGTATAAAATATTGATCTTGTGAAGCAGACATCATTGTTTCCTCAATTAAAATTTTGCTGTTATAGGTTATTGGTTAATTTTCAGGCACCTGCGCTATCGTATTTAGCTGCAGACTCCTTGTTGGTATTCATGAACGTATATGAGAGATTAAGTACAGAGACATCACCTGGCAGGTCATTTGATACATAGAACCGCAACGGCATCTCCTTGCTCTCCCCTCCCATCAATGGTTGATTGTTAAAACAGAAACACTCCATCTTGTGGAAATAGCCGTTGGCAAACCACGGGGTAACGCTTGGGATAGCCTGACCAACAATGTTCTCATCAGACAGATTCTTGACCATAAAGCTGACCTCAGCTATCTCCCCAGGATTCACCTTGACCTCTCGCACCATAGGTTTGAATTTCCAGGGCAGACCATCATTCACCGTTGTATCAAACTGAACCGTCACCTGACGACTCTTATCAACAACAGCACTACTCTCAGAGAAGACCTCACCACTGTTCTTCAGCCCTGTAACCTGGCAATAGAGGTTGTATAGGGGAATCAGCGCAAAGCCGAAACCAAACATCCCCACCACCAGACCAACCAGTAACAGGCTGGTCTTGCGATGCTTACGGGGTGATGTTTCAGTCAATTCACTCATGGTCTGCAGTGATTCTATGGCAACGCTGTGGCTGCCAACTTCTCCCAAAAACTCACCGAGGAGAGAGCCACCAATAGTGCCAATCCAATCAGGATGGCTGCCAGGCGACCATTGCCTTTTCTATTTCCATCAACCATATTTATGCTCTCCATATCAGGCTCCAGCGTACTTGGCATTTTCATCAAGCTTTGGTGCCTCACTCCAGGAGTGGTATGGCGGTGGCGAAGGAAGATCCCACTCCAGACCATTATTCTTTGCACCTTCCCATACCTGTGCCGTTGCCTTCTCCTTATTTTTGCCACGGACAGTATCAATGATGATATAGAGCAGAATCAGATGACTTAGACCAAAGATAAATGCACCGATACTGGAGATCACATTGAACTCGGTAAATTGCACACTGTAGTCAACAATTCGACGCGGCATTCCTGCCAAGCCCAGGAAGTGCTGCACAAAGAAGGTCATGTTAAAACCGATAATATTGGTCCAGAAAAAGAGCTTGCCCAACTTTTCGTTGTACATGTTTCCGGTCCACTTTGGCAACCAGTAGAAGACACCGGCAAATAGCGCCAATACAGCTCCCGGCAACAACACATAGTGGAAATGCGCCACCACAAACATGGAGTCGTGGTACTGCATATCGGCCGGTATTACTGCCAGCATTACCCCGGTCAGACCACCAAATACAAACATGATGACAATAGCAATAGCAAACAACATGGGGGTCTCAAATGACAATGATCCTCTCCACATGGTGGCAATGAAGTTGAACTTCATTAGCCCTACCGGAATTGATATCAGAATTGTTCCAATCATGAAGTAGTTCACTGCCCCATAAGACATTCCAACCGTATATTGATGATGTGCCCAAACCACCATTCCCAGGGTACCCAGGAAGATCATTGCCCCAACCAGTGACATATAACCAAACAGTGGCTTGCGCGAGAAGGTTGGGATCACCATGGAGAGAACACCAATGGATGGCAACAGCAGTACATAGACCTCTGGATGGCCAAAGAACCAGAACAGGTGCTGGAACAGTACCGGATCACCACCACCAGCAGCATCAAAGAAGCTGGTACCGAAGTGACGATCAAATAGCAGCATGGTTACACCACCTGCCAATACTGGAAGAATCAGGATCAAAAGGAATGCAGTTACCAACCAGGTCCATACAAACATAGGCATCTGACTCAACTTCATTCCAGGTGCACGCATGTTAAGAATGGTAACGATGATATTGATCGAGGCCAGAATGGATGAGATACCCAACAGATGAACAGTAAAGATCAGGAAGTCCATCGACATACCAACCTTTATTGATAGTGGTGGATATAGTGTCCACCCTGTATTGATCTGTGAACCACCACCCGGGAAGAATGGAACCACAAACGACAGAATCAACATGATCGCAGCAGCTGGCAGAATCCAGAAACTGAGATTATTCATTCGTGGAAGCGCCATATCCGGAGCCCCGATCATCATTGGGACCATCCAGTTTGCAAGCCCGGCTGCTGCCGGCATTACTGCACCAAAAACCATTACCAGCGCATGGTTGGTCACAATATTATTGTATAGATCCGGCTCCAGTAGCTGAATTCCTGGAAACATCAACTCAGCACGAATCGCCATTGCACTGAGACCACCCAGAAAAAGCATAATCAGAGCAAAGATAAGGTACATGGTCCCGATATCCTTGTGGTTAGTACTGTAAAGCCAACGTTTCCAACCCTTGATTGGACCGTGATCATGGTCATCATGATGCCCGTCATTAACAACAGCATCGTGTGTCATATCTATTGAACTCATTTCTTATATCTCCAATCAGCGTGCTGCTTTGACAGCAGAAGGTTGAACTACATCACCAGTGGCATTGCCCCAGGCATTACGCTCGTAGGTAACAATGGCTGCAATCTCGAGGTCAGACAACATCTTCCATGGAGGCATGGTGTCCTTACCATTCAGCACCATCTTCAGGTGCTCCTCAACAGGGCCAGTAGCAATCTTGCTTCCACGCAGTGGTGGGAATGCAGGTGGCAGACCAGAACCATCTGGACGGTGACAGGCTCCACACTTGGTGTTGTATGCCGTCTCACCCTTGCTGTATAGCTCCTCCATGGTCCACTCTTTTATAGAGTTGGCCTCAATCAGGGATGTAAGCAGAGTTCTCTTCTCCTTTTCAACCCAGGCATCAAATTCCTCAGGGGTAACCGCATTAATCACAATTGGCATCTTGGAGTGCCAGGTTCCACATAGTTCTGCACACTGCCCACGATAGGTGCCAGTCTTGTCTGCATCAATTTTGGCCCAGGTCTCCATAATGTAACCAGGAATAGAGTCACGCTTGAAACCAAGCTCTGGAACCCACCATGCATGCAATACATCAGCAGAGGTGTTGAGGTAACGGATAGTACGACCAACAGGCAGCACAATAGGGTTGTCTACATCACGCAGATAGTGCTCGCCGGCAGTCTCCTCATCTGTAGGACGACTCTCAACAGTGATTGGATAGAACTCACCATTGTAGTCCACACCATGTTCAGGGAATTCATACTCCCACCACCACTGGTGACCAATTACTTTTACATTCATATCAAAGCAGCGCTCAGGATCAGCTCCCTCATCGCTACAAAACTGTTTAGGAGCATTCCAAAAACGCTCAAGGGTAGACTGCGCTGAACCGGCGATAGTGAGATCCACCACCAATACCATGGCAGGAACCAGCACCCATGACCACTGTCCAAACCATCCCTTATGGAAATTTTGATCTGCCTCGTAGCCCTTGCTCTTTCTGAATTTGAAGAGGATATAGACCATGAAAACCATCACAATAGCCAACAACCAGGTGGCGATCTGCATGGTCAACATATGTACCCCGTAGATATCCTGACCTACACTTGTAACCGGGTCAGGAAAATTAAGTCCATACTCTGCCACTGCGCTCATTGAACTCAGACAGAGTCCTGCAATTACTGCAATGAGGCTGCTCCTCTTCCCTATTTTGTTCATCTCTTTTCCTTTTTTAGACAACTCTGTAATCCACAATCTAGTCGATTAACAAACAGACACTACTCATAGAAAAATGCTCTATATCAGTGTTTTCTTATACTAAAGTGATCTATGTCAATTTTTAGTCGAGGGCGAGTATGATGGAAAAGAGATACCCTTACAATCACTATTGCTATCAAATTAAATAGGGGAAGCGATAAAACTGACTTATTTGCTCAAGAACAGAGCCTTTCGATTGACTTAAGATAACAACAAATGCAGAGTCTGCGAGATGATTACCCTAGATCCACAATCTGATCTGGTACAAGAGTACCCAGCAACGGTATACACCCCAACCCAAAAACGTACACGTTTTCCTGAAAACTGTGTAAAGGTAATGGCAAGTATTGAGGAGGCAGAACAGAAAGCTTCCAAAGAAGAGAATCAACATGCAGCTATTGTATTGGGGCCAGCTCGCTCATCCGAAGGGTTCAGACTCTACTATTTAATTCGTTGGCTCTGAACGCACCACCCGTGCTCGTAACCCCTCACTCCTGAAAGGCTCAGCCACTTTTTCAGCATTCAGTTTTCCGATCAGTGGGGGTGACAGCAGACGATACCCCACCATCCTCTTGCCTCCATCACGATATCTCTGCTCAACAATATCAATCTCAACCCCATTCCATTGCTGGTGAAGCACCTTCTGCATTGCAAGCGCCTCTGTGTGACTGGCATATGAGCCAAAAAGAACTCTGTACTCTCCGTCAGGGTCATCCTCACTGAAGCGCGGCTTGAGAAGGATCACCAACATAATCAACCCTGCCACTAGTGCTATCTGAATAATTTTCTGCATAACAGAGAGATTAACAGATAGGTCTGAATTTTTTATATATTGATATTTGACATTTTTTTGTCTCTGCGGTATATTCCTGACTATATTAGTAGGTTATTAACATCTATTACATAGAGATCAATATATTACATGGAGTATAGCGATGAGAAGAAGCGAAAAAAAGAAGAGCGGCCCACGTAGAACTATTCAGGTTTGGGGTGTTGAATTATATGACGGCACCAAGGTCAATGCGGGTGACGAGCTTTCAGATGGAAGACATATTGTCTCTGTTTATAACCTGGGCGGTAAGGATGGCGAAGGGTACAAGATGGTTTTCGCCGACAACTCGGAAGAATTTGTCTACACGGATCAGGTTGCTGTTGGTAACCCCAGGTTTAATTAATAAAAACTAGCTAACCACCAAAGGAGAACAGCCAGATGTCAGAAGAGAAGACCAAGCTTAATAAAAACAGTCCAAAACTAGATCTCCCTACCCCCAATCTGGATGAGTTGGAAAAAGGTCCATGGCCGAGCTATGTATCAGGACTGAAACGTCTTGCAGCCAGCGGTGCAGATCAGGCCAAGATGATGCGTGGTGTGCTTGGTACCCTGGAACACTCCTTCGTTAACCGTCGTGGCTACTGGAAAGGGGGCACTGTTGGTGTAATCGGTTATGGTGGCGGAGTCATCCCCCGCTTCTCTGAATTAAAAGATGATAGCGGCAACACCATGTTCCCCGATGCACTGGAGTTTCATACTATACGAATTCAGCCACCATGGGGAAATCACTACAGTGCCAATCTGCTTCGCAAGATGTGTGATGTATGGGAAGAGACGGGAACAGGCCTAATTGCACTGCATGGTCAATCTGGAGATATCATGTTTCAGGGCACTGATACTGATGGTGTCCAATCCGCATTCAACAAATTCAATGACACCGAAACCTTCAAGGATCTGGATGTTGACGGGTTCTGTTTTGATATGGGTGGAGCAGGTCCTGCTGTTCGTACCTCCGTATCCTGTGTTGGTGCTGCCCGTTGTGAGCAATCCTGTTTTGATGAGGGTGATCTGATGCAGGCTACCATCAACGAATTTCTGGATGACATGCATCGCCCAGCCCTTCCATACAAGATGAAATGGAAATTCTCCGGCTGCCCAAATGACTGTACCAATGCCATCCAGCGTGCAGATATGGCAGTAATTGGAACCTGGCGTGATGATATAAAAATCAATCAGGACGGATGGAAGGCATTTGTGGCTGACAAAGGGGTCAAGCATGTAATGGACAACATCATCAGTCGCTGCCCAAGCCAGTGCATGAACATGGCTGAGGATACAACGTTGGAGATAGGCAATAGAGAGTGTGTTAAATGCATGCACTGTATCAATGTTGTTTCAGCCACCAGTCAAAAGTATGTAGGCAAAGATGGGGATGCCATCCTTGCCCAGGGTGATGACAAGGGAATAACCATCCTGATGGGTGGCAAACGCACCCTCAAAGTTGGAGATATGTTTGGCACGGTGATTGTTCCATTTATGAAGATGGAGACAGAAGAGGACAAGGAGCGCTTCCTTGAGATATCTGGTGACCATGTTGACTTCTTTGCAGAGAACGCTCTGGAGCATGAGCGCTCTGGGGAGATGATCGAACGCATTGGCATAACCGCCTATCTTGAAGGGATGGGGCTTGAGGTTGATCCAAACATGATCTCTGTTCCTCGCACCACCCCATACGTACGCATGGATGATTGGGATGCAGAGGTGACTAAGTGGGAAGAGAGAAAAAGTGCATAATCAGTAAAGCAGGTGTTAGGCAGAACTAAGACCCTCCTCTCTTAGTGGTGCCGCTGCCCCCCGGGTTTTCTCGGGGGGTATTTTTTATTCAAGATAACCTTTACAGTAGATATTGATAACAAAGGAGAGAATGATGTTGGAAGTTGGAACCACAGTCCCGGAATTTACCAAACCAGACCAAAATGGTGAGACCAAGAGCTTCAATGATCTAGCAGGGAAAAAAGGTCTGATAATTTACTTCTACCCCAAGGACAACACCCCTGGCTGCACAAATGAGGCCAAGGATTTTCGGGATGAGATTGAGGCCTTCAGAAAAATTGGAGTTGAGGTGGTTGGAGTCTCCAAGGACTCGGCTCGCACCCACACCAACTTTATTACCAAGCATGAACTCCCATTTACCCTGCTGGCTGACAATGACCCAGAGGCAGAGATGTGCGAGGCCTTTGGAGTATGGCAAGAGAAGAAGAACTACGGGAAAGTCTATATGGGAATTGTCCGCACCACCTACCTGTTTGATGCCAAGGGAGTTCTGTTAAAGGCATACCCCAAGGTTCGGGTAAAAGAACATGTAGAGCAGGTATTGAGTGATACCAGAGAACTTCTGGGATAAAGAAACTCCCGCACAACTCTGTGGTGAAATAATTATAGCGACAACAGTTCTTTCACAAACGGGATAGTGATTCTGCGCTGTGCAATCAAGGTCTGCTCATCAAGTCGATCAAGCAACGAGAAGAGCGTGTGAAAATCCCTGGAAGTACGACTCATCAGAAAGGTAACCACATCATCTCCCATCTCCATACCTCTGGATGCTGCTCTCTCCTGCAGCACCTGCCACTTCTCCCTATCCTCTAGCGGATTAAGATGCTCCACAACACCCTCACCAACTCTTGAGCGCAGATCTGGAATCTGAAAATCAAGCTCTGCAAGCGGTCCGTTGGCAGTAATCAAAACATGATTATTGCTATCACGCAGCGCATTCAACAGATGAAACAGGGCCTCCTCCCATGCTTTATCACCAATAATTGCATCCAGGTCATCCAGTGCAACCAAATCATATTGACCCACTCCATCCAGCGCTGATGCCCCCTGCTCATACAATGTTTTGAGTGGCAAGACAATTGCCCGCCCTTGACCTGAACCAAGAAGGTTACAGGCGGCATGCAGTAGATGACTCTTCCCTACCCCATTACCTCCCCAAAGATACAATAAATGAGGCCCATCTCCAGATGCCATCGCCTGCAGTAGCGCAACTACAGTAGAATCCTGGGAGATATGAAAGTTATCAAATGAGGCCCGCTCCTGTAGTGAAAGCGAGAGCGGAATCTGCCTATCCAAGATACTTCTTCCTGTAGGCACTCCACCCCCAGGTCCAGACATAATCTGCACCACTCATCACTGTTGTGGTGAGAACAACATAGGTTGAAAAGATAATCACCTCTGCACTAACCCCACCAAAGGCCTGACTCATAACAATACCTAATACATAAGATATCTGTACAAACGTATTGATTTTACTGACAATGCTTGGTGACATATCGTATTCACCAACCATGTAGTGGTAGACTGTTCCCCCTGCCACAATCAATAGATCACGCAGCACAATGATTACTACCAACCACACAGGAATCAACCCCAACCAGGCCAGCATTACGGTTGTAGAGACCAGCAACAACTTGTCTGCCAATGGATCCAGAATAGATCCAAGCCGGCTCTGCCATCCCATCCTCTTGGCCAGAAATCCATCAAGACCATCACTCATACCTGCAAAGGCGAACAGATACAAGGTTTCAAGAAAGAAACCGTTCTCCAGCAGCCAGATGATGGGGACAACCAACAGCATCCGCAGCATAGTGATGAGATTTGGAATATCACGTCGATCCATAATCCGGTAGAATACCTTGTTTTCAATCTAGCGACCTCATAAAGACCCATCAAGATTCATAATGACTTCGAAAAAATCTTTAAGCTATAGTGATGCAGGCGTAGATATCGATGCCGGCAACGACCTGATAGAACAGATCAAACCTCTGGCAGCACGAACAAACAGACCAGGTGTTATGGCAGGGCTAGGTGGTTTTGGAGCTCTCTTCGAGATTCCTCTGGACCGTTACAAAAACCCACTACTGGTTTCTGGTACCGATGGAGTTGGCACCAAGTTGCGCCTGGCGATGCAGCTGGAGAAACATGACACCATCGGTATCGACCTGGTTGCCATGTGTGTAAATGACCTGATTGTGCAGGGGGCAGAACCACTCTTCTTTCTCGATTACTACGCAACAGGAAAGCTGGATAGAGAGACCGCTGTATCCGTTGTAGATGGCATTGCAACCGGTTGCGAACAGGCTGGTGCCGCTCTCATTGGTGGTGAGACAGCTGAGATGCCAGGCATGTACAGTGAGGGAGATTATGATCTGGCTGGGTTTAGTGTTGGCATTGTAGAGAAGAGCGAGGTAATTGATGGCTCTAAAGTGAAGGCTGGTGATGTACTGATTGGTATGCGCTCATCTGGTCCCCACTCCAACGGCTACTCTCTGGTACGCAAGATCATTGAGGTCAGCAACGCTGATCTTAAAGAAGAGCTGGACGGAAAACCTCTGGGAGAACGACTCCTGGAACCAACAAGAATTTATGTAAAACCTCTGCTGGAACTTGCAAAACAGGTTCCAGTACACGCACTGGCACATATCACTGGCGGCGGCCTTACCGAGAACATCCCCCGGGTACTGCCAAAATCCACCACAGCCATGATTGAGAAAAACTCATGGGAGTGGCCTGTGGTTTTCAACTGGCTTCAGGAGCAGGGGAATGTTGTTGATGAGGAGATGATTCGCACCTTCAACTGTGGTGTTGGCATGGTTATTGTAGTACCTCCAGAGCATGAAGAGGATACGCTCAGAATACTGACAGAACAGGGTGAATCTGCCTGGAAACTTGGCACTATTACGCCTTCTGAAGAAGACGGTAAAGAGCCTGAAGTTCTATTCTGTTAATTCCCAGGGTCACTGATAGGTCATATTCCTGACAGATTATGAGCAACACACCAATCTCAGTTGTTGTTCTTATTTCCGGCAGAGGCAGCAATCTGCAGGCACTTGTCAGCTCACAACAGGCCGGGGAATTAAATGTCCGATTTGCGGCTGTTGTAAGTAATAGGTCAGATGCCGCTGGACTCACTTTTGCTGATCTCAACAACATTCCAACAACTGTGGTTGACCACACCGAGTTTAGTGATCGTTTAAATTATGACCATGCATTGATTGATGAGATTGAACGATATCAACCAGACCTTATTATTCTGGCTGGTTTTATGCGCATACTCTCTACCGAGTTTGTACGCCACTACCATGGAAGATTGATCAATATTCACCCCTCCCTACTCCCCCACTTTAAAGGTATGCATACACACCAGCAGGCGCTGGATGCTGGCGCAACCGAGCATGGTGCAAGCGTCCATTATGTGACCGATGAGTTGGATGGTGGACCGGTATTTCTCCAGACAAGTCTGCCGGTAATGGAGAATGATGATGCAGAGTCATTAGCCAGCCGTGTTCTGGAACAGGAACACACGCTATACCCTGCGGCCGTACAGCTCATAGCAGATGGACGTATTCAACTGGTTGACGACAAGCTGCTGTTCGATCAGACTCCTCTGAATGAACCAATTCAGCTCGATACTATCACCTAAGATTCTTGTTGTTGTAGCACTGTTGTTCTCTGCTGAGATAGCAGCCTTTCCAGATACATTCAGCGCAAAATACACCCTGAGTGGAAAAGGTATGGCTCTGGGAGAGACCCTTTACAACCTGACTAAATCACCCACTGATAACAGCAACCTCTTCACCATTCATACTGAGCCTACAGGGCTTGCCAAACTGTTTGTAAAGAAGATCATTGATGAGAAATCAGTTTGGGAGTGGCGTGACAACAATATCTCCCCGCTACAGTACAACTACCATCGTAGTGGCAAAAAACAGAAGAGCAAATCACGTACTTTTAACTGGGCTAGCAAGAGCGTCACCATCAAAGAGGATGGCAACGAGCAGAAACTAGATCAGCTTCATAGTGGAACTGTTGATGAGGCACTTTTTCTACTGGCTCTAATGCATGACCTGCAAAATGGAAGCCGGGATCTAAAATATCAGGTGGCAAAACCCACAGGGTGGTCAAACTACATATTCACCATAGGTGAAAGTGATGCTATCCAGGTACCTGCCGGCACATTCAAGAGCGTACACATCATTCGTCAGAAAGAGGGGAAACGGACGTTTGAGCTCTGGGTAGCTCCAGAACTGGACTATCTGCCAGTACAGGTTGAGTACAGAGAAAAAGATGGAACCCTCTTCCGCCTGCAACTCAAAGAGAGCAATATCAGATAGCGGTGTTCTTCAGCTCACTCACTGGAACCTCAACCATATCAACCCCAGCCTCCTGAAAAATTGTCCTGGTCAGGGCAACGCTCTCCTCCCAGCGGGACATATCATCTGGGATAGTTGTAACCACACGTGTTATCCCTGTCTGAATAATCTTTGCAGCACAACGGGAACATGGCGGTAGCGGATAGACATAGATAGTATTACCAGTCAGATCAGAGCTGGCAAAGAGAAGTGCATTCTCTTCTGCATGAAGTACCAGCGAATACTTGGTCTCCCGGTCATGCAGACGATGATCATCCGATAACCCTTGGGGGAAACCATTAAACCCTAGCGAGACAACCCGTTTATCATTGGCGATTACTGCGCCAACCTGGGTGCTTGGATCCTTTGACCACTTCGCAACATGGGCAGCAAGCCCCAGAAAACGGCGATCCCATTTACCTAATTTATCCCCCATTACTGAATCACAATATTCGGGAACTTGGCTGTGAAATCCTTCTTCTGCTGTGCCAGTTTAGCTGCAGCACTGCGAGCAATCTCACGATAGATACCAGCAATCTGTCCCTCTGGATCTGCCACAACTGTTGGTTTTCCGTTATCTGTATCGCTACGGATAGCCTTGTCCAGCGGCAGTCCACCGAGGAAATCAACATGCCCCTCTTCAGCCATACGCCGTCCACCGCCCTCTGCAAAGATATGCTCTTCATGACCACAGTTTGAGCAGATATGGATGCTCATATTCTCCACAACCCCAAGAACCGGCACCTCAACCTTCTCGAACATCTTCAACCCCTTGACCGCATCCAGCAGAGCGATATCCTGAGGTGTGGTAACAATAATGGCACCGCTAACCGGGATTTTCTGCGCCAGTGTCAACTGGGTATCACCAGTACCTGGTGGTAGATCGATAACCAGATAGTCAATGTCTTCCCATTGCGTATCCTTCAACAACTGCTCCAGGGCCTGCGTGACCATAGGGCCTCGCCAGATCATAGGGGTATCTTCCTCAACCAGATATCCTATTGACATAGACTGTAGATCGTACGATTTAATCGGCATAAGAGTCTTGCCATCAGGAGACTCTGGCTTGGCTCCGTGGGCACCCAACATGCGAGGCTGACTTGGACCATAAATATCTGCATCAAGCACTCCAACATTGGCACCCTCTGCGGAGAGCGCTAGTGCCAGGTTCACTGCGGTTGTGGATTTACCCACACCACCCTTGCCTGAGGCAACTGCAATAATATTCTTTACCCCATCAACCGCTTGAACACCCTTCTGAACAGCGTGAGATACAATATTCCACTCTACATTCACTGTTGATGCAGATACCCCATCCACTGCATTGACCTTCTCGGATATGGCATTACTCAAGGTCTCAGCATACCCTTTTGCTGGAAAGCCCAACTCAATATCTACAGTCACTTTTCCGCCATCAATTGCTACATCCTTTACTGCCTTTGCAGAGACAAGATCTGAATCAAGATAAGGGTCGATATAGGCACTGATTGCGGACTCAACTGCCTCGCGGGTCACTTCAGACATGGTAAAACTCCAAATTTATTTTGATTTAACAGAATTTGCTGATGTTAGCATATTCACCCTATTCAAGAGAACAAATAGTTGATAATTTTTGTTGGTTATTAGGCAATAACTATCGTACAGTTGCGGGAGTGATTCTTCGAGTACCATATAGTGCAAAAGCATGTGTAGTTTGGTTACTAATTGGTTAAAATTAGCGGCTTACATCAATAACATATAAAAAGAAAATAACGCCCACTTCACTTTGGGTTTAACTCAAAATGTCCAACTCATCACCTCGCAACATCCTGATCACCAGCGCCCTTCCGTATGCCAATGGAAGTATCCATATCGGGCACATGGTTGAATACATTCAAACTGATATCTGGGCACGTTTTCAGAAGATGCAGGGTAATAACTGCTACTACGTATGTGCTGATGATGCCCACGGAACCCCAATCATGTTACGGGCACAGAGTGAGGGAGTCACTCCAGAGGAGCTGATCGCGGGGGTTGCAGAAGAGCACAAGAGTGACTTTGATGATTTTCTGATCGACTTTGATAACTTTCACTCGACCCACTCTGATGAAAATCATGAGCTTGCCACCGATATCTATAAACGGCTACGAGACAATGGCTATATCACTACACGCACAATTGAGCAGGCCTATGACCCTGAGCGTGAGATGTTTCTACCGGATCGGTTCATCAAGGGGACTTGCCCAAAATGTGGTGCTGACGACCAGTATGGCGACAACTGTGAGGTATGTGGTGCCACCTACTCCACCTCTGAACTAAAAAATGCGGTCTCCGCAGTTTCCGGAGCAACGCCGGTAAATAGAGAGTCGGAACACTACTTTTTCAAACTGACAGAGTTTGAGAAGATGTTGAAGGAGTGGACTCATGGCGGACACCTCCAGGAGGAGGTTTCCCGCAAGCTTGATGAGTGGTTTGAGGCTGGACTGCAGGAGTGGGATATCTCAAGAGATGCCCCCTACTTTGGTTTCCGCATTCCTGACACTGAAAATAAATATTTCTATGTTTGGCTCGATGCCCCCATCGGCTATATGGCCAGCTTCAAAAACCTGTGTGATCGTGAAGGCATAGACTTTGATGCATTCTGGTCTGAGGAGAGCGACGCTGAGCTCTACCACTTTATTGGCAAGGACATTATCTACTTTCATGCCCTGTTCTGGCCTGCCATGCTACATGGTGCAGGATTTCGCACTCCGACTGCAATCAATGCCCACGGGTTCCTGACTGTTAACGGACAGAAGATGTCAAAATCCAGGGGCACCTTTATCAAGGCGCGAACCTGGCTTGAACATCTAAATCCTGAGGCACTTCGTTACTATTTTGCCGCCAAACTTGGGCATAGTATTGAGGACCTGGATCTTAATCTGGATGACTTTCGTGCCAGAGTAAATTCAGATTTGGTCGGTAAGGTAGTAAATATTGCCAGCCGTTGTGCCGGCTTCATCACCAAACGATTCGATGGCAAACTCTCAGACGAGTGCAGCGAGCTAGAGTTGTATCAACGCTTTGTTACCGATGGAGAATCCATTGCCAGACGTTATGAGGAGCGTGATTTTGGGCGCGCAGTTCGCGAAATCATGGCCCTGGCAGATCAGGCCAACCGCTATATTGATGAAAAGAAACCGTGGGTACTGGCAAAAGAGGAAGGTAGAGAGCAGGAGGTGCAAGATGCCTGCAGTGTTGGCCTTAACCTCTTCCGTACATTGATGACATATCTCAAACCTGTGCTTCCAGAGATGGCAGCAAACGTAGAGAGTTTCCTTAACGCTGGATCACTAACCTGGGATGCCCTGCAACAACCATTAACCGGTACTACCATCAATAAATTCAAACCCCTAATGCAACGAGTTGAAGAGAAGGATACATTAGCTATGGTTGAGGATTCAAAAGAGTCACTACAGACCAGCACCAAACAACCTGAAACAAAAGAGAAATCTTCTGCTGATACAGTTGAACCCATTTCAGCAGAGATTCAGTTTGATGATTTTGCCAAAATTGATCTGCGTGTTGCGAGAATCGAGAGTGCAGCCCCGGTTGAGGGGGCAGATCGCCTGCTGCAACTTACTCTTGATCTGGGTGACGAAAAGAAAAATGTTTTTGCTGGCATCAAATCTGCCTACACGCCGGAATCACTGGAGGGGAAACTGACAGTCATGGTTGCCAACCTTGCACCAAGAAAGATGCGCTTTGGCATCTCTGAAGGGATGGTGTTGGCCGCTGGGCCGGGGGATGATGATCTGTTTATTCTCCACCCGGATGATGGAGCAAAACCAGGTATGAGAATAAAGTAATAGACGGCATACCGAGAGATAGATTTGACTGAAATAGCCCTAATCCTCGTCAGCACAATCCTGGTCAATAATTTTGTCCTGGTAAAATTTCTTGGTCTCTGCCCCTTTATGGGGGTCTCAAAAAAGCTGGAGACTGCAATTGGCATGGGGCTGGCTACCACCTTTGTACTCACCCTCTCAGCTGCACTCAGCTACCTGGTTAATGAATACCTGCTTATCCCGCTTGGACTCGAGTACCTGAGAACAATTGCATTTATTCTGGTAATTGCAGCTATCGTCAACTTCACCGAGATGTTTGTACATAAAACCAGCCCCATGCTCTATCAGGTGCTGGGGATTTTCCTGCCACTCATAACCACAAACTGTGCCGTACTTGGTGTGGCCCTGCTAAATACACGGGAGCAGCACAGCTTTATTGAATCTGCCGCATTTGGTTTTGGTGCTGCAGTTGGCTTCTCTCTGGTGCTGGTTGCGTTTGCTGCAATCCGTGAAAGAATATCTGGAGCAGATGTGCCAGAACCATTTCGTGGCGCCTCCATTGCACTGATTACCGCTGGCCTTCTCTCCATTGCCTTTATGGGCTTTACCGGATTGGTTCATGTTTAGGATGGGTCGCTGATGCTAAGTGCCATTCTGGCAATCACTGTGCTGGCATCTGCATTTGGTGCCCTGCTGGGCTTTGCCTCTATCCGCTACCGGATTGAGGGCGATCCAATCGTTGAAAAAATTGATCAACTACTCCCCCAGACCCAGTGTGGGCAATGTGGTTATCCTGGGTGTAAACCATATGCAGAGGCAATCGCCAAGAGCGGAGCAGAAATCAACCTCTGTCCACCAGGCGGAGAGAGCGTAATGGTTGCACTGGCTGATCTGCTGGACCGTGAACCGGTTGCCCTGGAGCAGGAAGAGCGCCTACCCAGCATTGCTCTGATTGATGAAGATGTCTGTATCGGCTGTACGCTATGCATCCAGGCCTGCCCTGTTGATGCGATCCTCGGTGCTGCAAAACAGATGCACACGGTGATTACCTCAGAGTGCACAGGCTGTGAGCTTTGTCTTCCGCCTTGCCCGGTAGACTGCATCACCATGGAGCCAATCCCGACTGATATCGATGATTGGATCTGGCCGGCACCTTCGAGAGAGGCCGCATGATAAGGGCACTGCACAAATTTCATGGTGGCATTCACCCTGCAGACAATAAATCACTGACACGCAGTGAACCAGTTCTGCCAGGACCTGTTCCGCCCGAGGTTATTATCTCTCTCAACCAGGGAATTGGGGCAGTAAACAGGCCTCTCGTCTCTGTAGGAGATAAGGTAAAAAAGGGGGAACGTCTGAGCGAATGCTTTCATCCACTAAGCGCCCCGGTACACGCTCCATGCAGTGGCGTGGTGACAGCGATAGAGATGCGGCCATTCACCCACCCATCAGGAATGGATAATCTGGCCATAGTGATCAAGAGTGAATCAGACAATAACGCAGATCCTGTTGCTACTGATACCGTAGATCTAAAACAGATACTTAATAACCTCTCCGCAGAGGAGATTGTTACCCGTATCCGGATGGCTGGAGTAATCGGACTTGGTGGTGCCGGATTCCCAACCTCTACCAAAATTCGTACTGGTACCAAATCCAGCATCAGGACATTAATCATCAACGGGATGGAGTGCGAGCCATATATCACCTGTGATGATCGTCTTATGCAGGAGAGTGCTGATGAGATTATTCACGGCATTGAGGTGATTGATCACCTGCTGCAACCGCAAGAGATTATGGTTGGCGTAGAAGACAACAAACCAGAGGCGATAATGGCAATGAAAACTGCAGCTGCCGCATCATCTGCCTCTATTGATGTCGTCACTATACCTACACTCTACCCTTCCGGTGGTGAGAAGCAGCTGATCAAGATTTTAACTGGCCGGGAGGTCCCTAGTGGTGGATACCCCAACGATTTATCTGTTCTCAGCCAGAACGTTGCAACAGCACAGGCGATTTACCACGCCATTCTGGAGCAGCCACTAACCCATCGCCTGGTAACTGTGACAGGTAATGGTATCGCCAAGCCCGGAAATTATAAGGTCGCCATTGGCACCCCTATTAAAACCCTGCTTGACAGCTGTTTTATTAATGATGAGCCAGTAGAGATAACGGTTGGTGGGCCAATGATGGGCTTCAAGCTCCAGACCGCAGATAGCCCAATCATCAAAACCGTCAACTGCCTGATTGTACAAAAAAGCTCTGCACTACCAACCCCTCCAGAAATACGCAACTGCATCCGCTGCGCTGCCTGTAGTGATGCTTGTCCTGCCTCTCTGCTTCCCCAACAACTATATTGGGCATCGCAGTCACGAGATTTCGATAAGACAGGAGAGCTGCATATTTTTGACTGTATCGAGTGTGGCTGCTGCAACCATGTATGTCCAAGCAATATTCCTCTGGTGGACTACTACCGCCACGCTAAAGGGGTGCTGCGTACCCAGCAGAGAGAGAAGGGGAAATCTGAGGAGGCTCGCAAACGCCATGAATTCCGTGATGCCCGTCTACTCAGAGAGAAAGAGGAGAAGGCAAAAAAACTGGCCGCAAAACGTGCTGCACTGAAGGCAAAGAAGAATAAAGATAGCGAAAAAAGTGGTGATGACAGCACCAAAAAAGAGGCCATCCGTGCTGCTATTGAGAGGGCAAAAGCCAAAAAGATGGCAAACAGTGCATCAGCAAAAGCAAGCAATGAGGATGGAGCAGACGATGACCAGGATTAACAACACCACGTCGCGTGAGATGGGAGTGGTGATTCTTGCCCTTATTCCAGGGATCTTGACGCTCAGCTGGATATTTGGTCCAGGAGTTCTGATTCATGCGGCCATTACTGTCATAACTGCAGTCCTTGCAGAATCACTTATTCTGCTGACAAGAGGACGTTCTCCAATGAGTGGGGTCAGTGGGGTCAGTGACCTTAGCGCCATTCTCACAGCCCTGTTGCTGGCAGCAGCTCTGCCGCCACTCCTCCCTTGGTGGATGGCTGTTATAGGAACCCTGTTTGCAATCATCCTTGCCAAACAGCTATATGGTGGACTTGGACAAAACCCATTCAATCCGGCAATGGTTGGTTATGTGATTTTGCTTATATCCTTCCCTGTTGAGATGACCAGCTGGCTTCCTCCTGCTGGACTTGATGGGGCAACCATAGGGGCAAGCTCATCCCTGAATATGATTTTTGGTATAGGAGAGCCTCTTCCTCTGGACGCTATCAGTGCGGCAACTCCTCTTGATTCCATGAAGACAAATCTTGATCTGGGGTTAACTATTCGTGAAAGCCTGGAAAAAATCTCAGTTGGAACCCTGGCTGGTGCAGGATGGGAGTGGAGCAATCTTGCATTTCTGTTTGGTGGATTGATTCTGTTAGCAACCAGAACCATCTCATGGCACATTCCAGTAAGTATGCTTCTAGCACTACACCTAACTGCATTCACCTTCAACACAATTGACCCTGATAACTTCACAACCCCCATGTACCACCTGTTAAGTGGTGGCACCATGCTGGGTGCATTCTTTATTGCAACCGACCCAGTAACTGCGGCCACTTCACCAAAAGGGAGGATATGGTTTGGTGCAGGCATTGGGGTACTGATCTATATTATTCGTACCTGGGGAGGTTATCCTGACGCCATAGCCTTCAGCGTACTGTTAATGAATATGTTTGCCCCAATGATCGACCACTTTACAGAACCAACAATCTACGGCGGAGAGAAAAAGCCGGAGGATGATGAGTGAGCATGGATAGCAAGAGCAAGGAACTGCTCCGGGTTGCCCTGCGTGGGGCGGGAGTTCTTGCTATCTTTGCCTTTCTGGGAACTGCGCTGGTTGCTGTTACCTATGAGGAGACCAAAGAACAGATCGCAGAAAATGAGCGCCTTGCTGTACTTAAACTGCTTACTCAACTGGTCCCAACGTCTGGATATGACAACAACCTTCTGGAGGATCAGATAACAGTGCCAGCAGACGAACTACTGGGGACCTCAAAACCTACTCCGGCATATCTTGCCAAAAGCAACGGGGTTACCCATACAGTACTTCTGACCCCAACCAGTGATGAGGGATATAACGGAACTATAAACCTACTGGTCGCAATCAATAGTGATGGATCCCTTGCCGGAGTGCGGGTAGTTGGCCACTCTGAGACCCCGGGGCTTGGAGACCTGATTGACATCAAGAAATCAGACTGGATCCTCTCCTTTAATGGCCACTCGCTTGACAGCCTTACCAAAAAACAGTGGCAGGTTAAAAAGGATGGCGGTATTTTCGACCAATTTACTGGTGCAACCATAACCCCGCGTGCAATCGTCAAGGCAACACACAAGAGTCTGCGTTATTTCAAGGAACATAAAACAGCACTGTTAGAGAGAGGAGCAGATGGCCATGCCGACTGAAACTAGTTACAGAAAAATCATCAATGATGGTCTCTGGGGAAACAATGCAGGACTGGTTCAGCTTCTTGGGCTCTGCCCCCTCTTGGCGGTAACCACAACAACTATCAATGGGTTGGGGCTGGGGCTGGCAACTACACTTACCCTGATCATCTCAAACCTGATGGTCTCATCTATTCGCAATATCATAACCAAAGAGATTCGCATCCCTGTATTTGTTTTGATCATCGCCTGTACCGTAACCGGCATTGAGCTTGCGATGAATGCATGGTTTCATGAACTATTCCTGGTGCTGGGAATCTTCATTCCACTCATTGTCACCAACTGCGCCATTATTGGCCGCGCAGAGTCATTTGCCAGTCGCAACTCACTACTACCATCACTTCTTGATGCCATAAGCATGGGGGCGGGGTTCACCCTTATTCTGATGCTGCTTGGCGGTATGCGTGAGATTTTCGGTTTTGGCACCCTCTTTATCCAGTCTGATCTGATGTTTGGTCAAGGCGCAGAGTGGATGACCATAACCCTGGTAGAGAATTACCGCGGCTTCCTGCTTGCCATTCTCCCCCCAGGTGCATTTATAGGTCTGGGGCTAATCATCGCTGCCAAAAACAGAATAGATCAACGGGTAGTGAAGGCAAGGGCAGAAAGAGACGCCGCCACTGCTCTGCAAACCGCATAGAGCACCGAGTGAATAGAGAGATCAGGGAGGAGATTTTCCATCGGCTCTCCGAGGCCATCCCCAACCCCACCACCGAATTAAACTACTGCTCCCCTTTTGAGTTACTGGTATCAGTTGTGCTCTCTGCCCAGGCTACAGATGTGAGCGTAAACAAGGCAACAGCAAAACTCTTCCCAGTTGCCAATACGCCTGAGGCGATAATTAATCTTGGGGAGTCCGGGCTCAAACGCTACATAAAAACCATCGGACTGTTTAACAGCAAGGCCAAACATCTCGTTCAGACTGCCACAATACTGCACGAACAGTACAATGATGAGGTACCAGATCAGCGTGACGCACTGGAGTCTCTACCAGGTGTTGGACGCAAGACAGCCAATGTAATCCTCAATACAGCCTTTGGACACCCTACCATAGCAGTTGATACTCACATCTTTCGAGTATCAAACCGTACCCGCATAGCCAAAGGAAAGAACGTATTAGAGGTAGAGAAGGGGCTGATCAGGTTTGTTCCTGCAGAATACAGGCATGATGCCCACCACCTCCTTATCCTTCATGGCAGATATACTTGTATTGCCCGTACCCCAAAATGTTCAGAGTGCTGTATTCTTGACCTTTGCGAATATAACAAGAAGACCATTTAGCATGATCTTTACCCAAAACCGTGAAGAGATTAGACGCTTCTACCTGCAGGCATGGCAGAAGCAATTACAGAAGCTACCTCTGGAACCTCTGGAAGTACAGCTTGTAGATATAATCCAGGCCCACCCTGAATACCATCAGCTATTGGAGAGTGGAGAGGATGGTGTTGAGAAAGAGTGGACCCCGGAAATGGGAGAAAGCAACCCGTTTCTCCATATGGGTATGCATATGGCAATTCGTGAACAGCTCTCAACAGACCGTCCCCCGGGCATCCGCAAGGCTACAAAAAAACTACTAAAACAGATTGGTGATGGTCATGAGACCGAACACCAGATGATGGAGTGTCTTGGCGAGACTCTGTGGCGTGGACAGCGTGACGGTAAAGCTCCTGATGAGCAGTCATACCTGCGCTGTGTTGAAAAACTACACCACTGAGTCAGGCTGCTCCTCACCCTCTTTCTGAGGAGGCATCAAATCCTCTTTGCTGATACCAAGCGCCAGAATGGTATTACTGGCCACATATATTGATGAGTAGGTTCCAACCACCACACCCACAATAAGCGCCAGTGCGAAACCGTGAATCACCTCTCCTCCCAGGAAAAACAGGGCCAGTAGCACAATCAAGGAGGTAACAGATGTCATCAAGGTGCGCGATAATGTCTGGTTAAGGGATTGATTGATAATCTCGGTTGATGTCCCTTTGCGCATTTTTCTGAAGTTCTCACGAATACGGTCAAAGACCACAATCGTATCGTTTAGTGAGTACCCGATCACCGCCAGAATGGCCGCCAAAACAGAAAGGTCAAACTCAATCTGCAATAGTGAAAACACGCCAAGTGTCAGGGTCACATCATGAACCAGCGCCACCACTGAGCCGATCGAAAAACGGTACTCAAAACGGAGTGCCACATAGATCAGGATTGCGAACAGCGCAAAGAGTACCGCAAGTCCCCCGTCCTCGGTAAGCTCATCACCAACCTGTGGACCAACAAACTCTACACGGCGCATCTCCACATCACCTGTAGTTTTGAGTGTAGCCAATACCTGACTACTCAGATCGGCAGAATTCACTCCCTCCCTGGGCGCCAACCTGATCAATACATCCTGTGACGTACCAAAATGTTGTACAACTGCCCCGTCAAAACCAGCACCATTCAGTGCTCCACGCACCTGATTCAACTCAGCTGGTTGCGAATATCCAACCTCAATAAGGGTTCCACCGGTAAAATCAATTCCAGGATTCAGTTTCAGGACAAATAGTGAGGCTGCCGAGATCATGACCAGAATCAGGGAGAAGATGGTCGCAATCTTGCGCTTCCCCATAAAGTCCAGACCAAGCCCATCTTTTAATATCTGCATATTATTACTCCGATCAAATCGACAGTTGTTTGACCTTACGACCACCGTAGATCAGATTAATGACTGCACGTGTCCCCATAATTGCAGTAAACATTGAGGTAACAATACCGATAGAGAGTGTCACCGCAAATCCCTTGATGGGGCCGGTACCAAAAGCAAAGAGGACAATGGCTGCAATCAGGGTGGTTACGTTTGCATCCATAATTGTTGAGAATGCCTTGTCGTAACCGGCATGAATACTGGCCTGCGGAGAGTTTCCGCTACGCAACTCTTCACGAATACGTTCAAAGATCAGTACATTTGCATCCACTGCCATCCCAACTGTCAATACAATACCGGCAATACCCGGCAGGGTAAGTGTCGCCTGAATCAGCGACAGTACAGCTACAATCAATACAAGGTTGAGTGAGAGCGCAAGGTTGGCAACCAATCCAAACACCCTGTAGTAGATCGCCATAAATATCAGCACCAGAACGAAGCCGATCATCACCGAAAGGAAACCCTTGTCGATATTATCCTGCCCAAGACTTGGGCCAACAGTACGCTCCTCAACAATCTCCATGGGGACAGCCAGAGCACCGGCACGTAATAGCAGCGCAAGATCTCTTGCCTCTTCAGTACTATCCAGTCCGGTTACCTGAAAACGCTTGCCAAGCTGATCACGAATAACTGCTACGTTGATCACCTCCTGCTTTTTCTTGCGTACCCTGGTCTGTTCACCATCTACAATCTGGGTCTCCATTTTGGTCTCGATAAAGACCACAGCCATCCGTTTGCCAATATTGTCACGCGTGCCATTGGACATGCGACGAGCACCCTTGCCATCCAGGGTAATAAATACTGCCGCACTACCTGACTGCTGCTCAATACCTGATGAGGCATCAATCACAGAGTCTCCCGTCAACAATACGCGGCGCTTCAATAGAACAGGCGTGCCATCCCTCTCTTTGTAAAGAAGTGCCCCTGCAGGAGCCCTGCCCTGCTCAGCCGCCTCATATGGATCATGTCCCTCTGATACCAGACGAAACTCCAGGGTTGCGGTTGCTCCCAGAATCTCCTTGGCTCGTGCTGTATCCTGCACCCCTGGCAGTTGCACCACAATACGGTTTTTGCCCTGTTGCTGAATTACCGGCTCTGCCACACCAAGCTCATTGACTCGATTTCTCAGAGTGGTGATATTCTGCTGCAGTGCAAACTTGCGAGTCTCCTCAATCTCCTGCTTGCCGATGGTTAACATCAACGTCGTAACACCATCAACATCCTTATCCTCAAGCAGCAGTCTTGGGTACTCCTGCGTTATACGCTTAGTGGCAACCTCACGAGCACCACTATTGGCAAAGCGCAATACAACCCCACCGTCACTACCACGACCAATACTCTTGTAACGAATCTTCTCCTTACGCAGGATGACACGCAGATCACTCACATAACGCTGCTCAGCCTTGATGATTGCCTCATCCATATCCACCTCCATCAAGAAGTGAACACCGCCACGCAGATCCAGACCGAGATACATCGGCTCACCACCTAGTCCTCGCAACCACTCAGGTGTAGTCTGTGCAAGATTCAGGGCAGTAACATACTGATCACCAAGCTCCTGACGAATCCAGTCCATCCCCTTCAACTGCTCCTCCGTACGGTTGAATCTGGCCAGAAGTTTTCCACCCTCCTGCTCTACAGACTTAAACGGAATATCACGCTGTTCCAATATTGATTTCACCCGCGACTGTGTAGCCGGGGTCATCTCCCCCCTCTCTGCAAGTGAGATTTGAACAGCCGGATCCTCGCCATAAAGGTTGGGGAGTGCATAAATTGCTGCAACCAGAACCGCAAAAACGATCAGCAGACTTTTCCAGAGTGGGTATTGGTTAATCATTGGATTCTAACTATTTGTTGGACTTCAAGGTTCCCTTCGGCATCAGTTGTGAAATCTGGGGTTTCTGGATGGTAATGGTTACTCCATCGGCCACTTCCAGATCTACAAAGTTCTCTCCGACCCTGCGAATCTTCCCCAATATGCCACCTGTTGTTACTGCCTCATCCCCCTTGGATAGCTCACTCACCATATTACGGTGCTCTTTAGCCTTCTTCTGCTGAGGACGAATCAACAGAAAATAGAAGATCACAAAAAGAATTACCATAGGCAAAATTCCGGTCCATGCCGGCGCCTGATCCGCTGCAGCACCAGCTGCCACTGCGTCAGAAATCAAAAAACTCATAATAAACACTCCTTTGTTACAGCTCCGTTTAAACAGCAGAGAATAGTACCTTACTCACTCCCCTATTTCGAGCGATCTGCCGAGCGCCCCTCATAAAAATCTCGCACAAAATCATCTACTGTTCCTGTCTCAATTGCATCTCGCAACCCACTCATCAACTCCTGATAATAGTAGAGGTTGTGGATGGTATTCAGTCGTGACCCCAAAATCTCATTACTGCGCTGCAGATGGTGCAGATAAGCACGACTGTAATTCTGGCAGGTTGCACATCCACACTCTGGATCAAGCGGACCGGTATCCATCTTGTGGCTGGCATTACGAATTCGCACATCCCCATTGCGGGTAAAGAGGTGGCCATTACGCGCATTCCTTGTTGGCATGACACAATCGAACATATCCACCCCTCTCAACACAGCCTCTACAATATCCTCTGGCTTCCCCACCCCCATCAGGTAGCGAGGGTAATCCTCAGGCATCTCTGTTGATAGATGGTCCAATATACGAATCATCTCCCCCTTCGGCTCACCTACCGAGAGGCCTCCAATGGCATAACCATCAAACCCTGTCTCCACCAATCCAGCCAGCGACTCCGACCTCAGCTCTGTATGCATCCCCCCCTGCACAATACCAAACAGGGCACTTGCAGAGTCACCATGAGCCTCCTTGCAACGGACTGACCAACGGGTTGATAGCTCCATGGAGATGCGTGCTGTTTTTTCATCCGCTGGATACGGGGTACACTCATCAAAGACCATAACAATATCTGACCCCAGCGCATGCTGAACAGCTATCGCCTCCTCCGGACCAAGAAACACCTTGCTACCATCTATGGGCGAGCGAAAATCGACCCCCTTCTCGGAAATCTTGCGCATATCACCAAGACTAAAGACCTGAAACCCACCAGAGTCAGTCAGAATCGGACGCTCCCAGTGCATAAAGTCATGTAGATCACCATGCGCCTTAATCACCTCTGTGCCAGGACGTAGCATTAGATGGAAGGTATTACCCAGAACAATCTCGGCACCTATACCCTCCAGCTCTTCCGGGGTCATTGACTTGACCGTACCGTACGTTCCAACCGGCATAAATGCGGGGGTCTCTACATTGCCACGCTCAAAAGAGAGCTGCCCCCTTCTGGCCAATCCATCCTGATGAGTTTTTTTAAATCTCACTACCCTGCCCTTCCTGTCAAAAACATTGCATCACCATAACTGAAGAACCTATATCTCTCATCAACTGCGTGCCTGTATGCATCCATCACCTGGTTATAGCCACCAAACGCTGTCACCAGCATCATTAATGTTGATTCAGATAGATGAAAATTTGTCAGTAGCGCATCAACAGTTTTGAATTTATATCCGGGGGTAATAAAGATATCAGTCTCTCCAGAATATGGTTCTATCTCCCCCCCCCTGGATGCACTCTCCAGACTACGCACCGCTGTAGTTCCGACTGCAACCACCCGCCCACCAGCAGCCTTGGTTGCTCGAACCTGAGCACATAGATTCTCGCTTACCTCAAACCACTCACTGTGCATAACATGATCCTCAATCTGCTCCGTCCTCACAGGCTGAAATGTTCCGGCCCCTACATGGAGAGTTACAAATCCACTCCTCACCCCTATATTCGATATCTGTTGAAGCATCTGCTCGGTAAAGTGCAGACCAGCCGTTGGTGCTGCAACAGCCCCATGATGACGGGCATATACAGTCTGATAACGCTCTCGATCGTCCTCACCTGCCTCTCGTTCAATATATGGTGGCAGGGGTATTCTCCCCACCTCCTCCAGCAGCTCAACAACACTTCTTGAATCTAAAAAGCGTACCTCAAACAGCTCTCCACTACGTCCAACAACCTCCGCCTCTATCTTCTCTTCCAACAATAGACGCCCCCCAGGTTTCGGAGATTTGCTGGAACGTAGATGGGCGAGCAGACGGTGTTCATCCAGAACTCGCTCTACAAGTAATTCAACCTGTCCACCACTCTCTTTCTTACCAAAAAGGCGTGCTGGAATAACCTTGGTATCGTTAAAAACAAGAAGATCATCTGATTTAAGTAACTCCAGTATCTTACTGAAATTACTATCCATAATACCTTTGCTCTGGTCGATAACCAACAGACGGCTCTCACCCCTGTTTACAGGAGGAGTCTGTGCAATCAGCTCATCAGGCAGATCAAATTGGAAGTCACTCTTGCGCATGGCGCGCTAGGATACTACAGCTTAAGTGCATCCTGCAGATCAGAATGCTCAAAGGCACTCTCCATACGTTTAATCTCCGCCTCACTTGCCCCTACATCACGTGCAACCTTTCTCCATCCAGAGGTAACTTTTGCAACATTAGCGATAATCTTTAGCGCCTCACTTTTTGTAAGTCCAAACATTTCAGCCACATCAAGTGCCAATTCAATTGAACAAGTAGCATCCTCATAATCGATTGTCGTGGATAGTATGCGTGGCTTCAAATCCTGCGGCACAGGATTAAGATCATAAACCGGGGAAAGCCTCCAACCAGCTGAATCAAATCTTAGAAAGGCGTGATTTCTCATATGGTCATCCACATTTGATATAAGGATATTAAGCACCATACGCCGAAATAATTCCTGGCGGTCCAATCTTGCTTGCGACCCATGCCTACCTAACACATCAACAATATCCAGATAACTTCCACCCTCTCCATCAATAGATTCCGTCATGGACATTGCTGATATAAAAGGAATACGTTGCCCATTAATACGATCAAAGCGACGAGAGAGTAGTGCTGCTTTTCCAGCCACTTGCACTAGTGAGTGGACTGGTGTCTGAATATCTGCTTTCTCTGCCAATCGCAAAGCAACCTCTTCCCATGTTTCTACACTATATTCATCATTTTCCTTGGGAAACTTCGCAAAAGAAAGGTGGCCGTGCTGATCCATAATAGAGGCCTTGGGACGCGCCCCCCCCAATGATGAACCAGGTGCAAATATCAGTTGCAGATCTTCATCACTCTCTTCGTCTCGTATTATTCTCTCGGTTATTCTCAGTAATCTACCAAGATCAATAAGGCTAGGCACCCCGTGATCAACCGGAGATTGAAACTCAGTATCTCCCGAGCGCTTGAATCTAAGAGCACCAAGCCTGGTCTCATCAGATACCCCCAGCAAATAGTCTATTTCAAATAAAGTACGTAGAGACCTGCCTTCTAGTTTGGCTCTGCGTCGTTCTGCTCTTCGCATCAACCGTCTTCCCCACTGATCCGGAGCAGAATCTCCGACACCCCCAAATAACTCACGATCTCTCCCAGGCACAAAAATACCATGCCCCAATGGAAGGGAAGGATCGATTGAAAAAGCACCCTTGTGTGCAATCCACTTTTCATCATACTGAAAAGTTACAGTCTCTCGACCACTCCCTGACTGGCGAAAGATTTGGCCAACACAATGCTGTTGCCCCTGCCAATCAATAAACAGTTCCACATAACTCATAATTGATCATTCTCGGTTTCTGACTCGCGTCTAACCTGAATCCTGGCCCGCTTTGGAAGCTCTGCTGATGCAAGTGCCTGCCCTACTGGATCGTTTAATGGATCAGCAAGTTTTCCCAAGCCATCCAGCAATCCCAGGGCATGTAATGCAGATGCATATATCCCCATACTGACAGATGGATCACCCTTCTCTACACGAGCAAGTGTTTGGCGTGATGTAGAGGCACGCTCCGCAATAATAGCCATCGGCAGATGTCTGCGTAAACGAGCCTCTCGTATATCTTGACCAAGTTGCCTCAACGAACGATGTATTGCGGGAGGTGGTCGATGTGTGGATGCCATATGTTATGTTCCTATTACACAATATGGGTATAATGTAACATAAATACAACATTAATCAATAATAAGCGTGGTGAATATCAGATCGAATGATTCCATATAGTTTACCCAACACCCACCCAAACCATGGCAAAATAACCGCCTATACAACCACAACAAAATCACTTAACTATGAAATGGATTGGTGCACACGTTAGTACCGCAGGAGGTGTACAGAATGCTCCTGAAAATGCTCACAATATTGGGGCAAAAGCATTTGCCCTCTTCACTAAAAACCAGAGACAGTGGAAGGCAAAACCACTTACTGTAGAGCAGATTGATGGCTTTCATACTGCAATGGAGCAGTATGGCTATAGTGCCAACCAGGTGCTTCCACACGATAGCTATCTTATCAATCTGGGCCATCCGGAGGAGGACGCACGCAGGAAGTCGCTGAATGCCTTTATCGATGAACTGGAACGTTGTCATCAACTGGGGCTTACCCTGCTCAACTTCCACCCTGGTAGCCATCTGCGCAAAATAGATGAGGAGAAGTGCCTGGATCTTATTGCTGAATCGATAAACCACGCACTTGAAAAGACCACTGGTGTAACCGCAGTGATTGAAAATACTGCCGGACAGGGATCCAACATGGGGTACCGCTTTGAACACCTCGCACACATTATTGACAAGGTTGAGGACAAGGCAAGAGTTGGTGTCTGTATTGACACCTGCCACAGTTTTGCAGCCGGTTACGATCTGCGTACAGCTGATGCCTACAGTGAAACCATGGGCGCCTTTGACGAGATTGTCGGATTCAACTATCTACGTGGCATGCACATCAATGACTGTAAATCGGAGTTTGAGAGCAGGGTCGATCGTCACCACAGCATTGGCAAAGGCACTATCGGTCTGGAGGGGTTTCGCGCACTGATGAATGATGACAGAATTGATGAGATTCCTATGGTGCTGGAGACAATAAATAGCGACATCTGGAGTGAGGAGATTGAGCTTCTTTACGGTATGATCAACTAACAATGATTCTGTAAAATCAACATATGGGGCGGAGGGAAATCTGATGGAGATTAATAATTTCAAGGCCTACTGTGATCAATTTGATCGGGCCAGCAGTGAACTCAAGCTTGATAAAAATCTAGCTACCCTCCTTAAATACCCGGATCGCGAACTCAGTGTAGAGCTCCCTCTGGTTAGAGACGATCAATCCCTCACTGTACTGCGCGGTTACCGTATTCAACATAACAACGCTCGTGGTCCTTTCAAGGGAGGTCTGCGCTTTCATCCCTGCGTCGATAAGGATGAGGTGCGTGCCCTCTCGGCACTTATGACATTCAAGACAGCCCTTATTGATATCCCTTTTGGTGGAGGCAAGGGTGGCATCCAGGTTGATCCGGAAGAACTTAGCACACGTGAACTTGAGCAACTAACCAGAACATTTGTCCGGGCGATCAAACCTATCATCGGGGTTCATACCGACATCCCTGCCCCTGACGTAAACACCAACGCCCAGATTATGGCCTGGTTTATGGATGAATATAGCGAGACACATGGCTACACCCCCGGAATTGTTACCGGCAAACCACTCAGCCTGGGCGGCTCTCAGGGCAGAGAGGCTGCTACCGGATATGGTGTATCAATTATTCTGCGTGAGGTTGCACAGCACCGGGGAATAGATCTACAAGGGGCCACTGTTGTAATCCAGGGGTTTGGCAATGTCGGAACCTGGGCTGCACACCACCTACAGAAACTTGGATGCAAGATAATAGCCGTAAGTGATCGCAATGGCGGAATCGTAACCAATGAAGGGCTCGATATTGCAACCCTGCTGGAGTACAAAAAAGAGAGCGGAACAATCCACGGATTTGATAATACAGAGGCCATCGATAATGAGGCGATCCTCTGTCTACCATGTGACTTCCTCATTCCTGCCGCCCTGGGTGGGGTAATCCACAAGATGAATGCCAATGGCCTGCGCTGCAAGGTGGTGGTGGAGGCGGCAAATGGGCCCACTACCCCACCGGCAGACGAGATCCTCTGGCACAAAAACATACCGGTAATCCCCGATATTCTTGCTAACAGCGGCGGGGTTGTCGCCTCCTACTATGAGTGGGTGCAGAATCTACAACAGCACTACTGGGACGAGGAGCTGGTCAACAACAAACTTGAGACAAAACTGGTCAGCGGATTCTATGAGGTTGCAGCACTCGCTCACTCAAAAGAGGAGTTATCCTACCGAACTGCTGCATTTATGATTGCGATAAAAAGGGTTGCTGATGCAGTTACCCTGCGTGGTAGGGTTAGTTAAATCAAAGATCACTCCATGCCTCCTCATCTTCAGGTGAATTCCACTCATCCAACGAAGTGTACTCCACCTCTGATGCCTCCCAAAAATCACTGCCATAATCGATAAATATCTCCTCACCTGGGCGTACTCTCTTCAAGGCCTCAATTCGTGCTTTTTTCCAGCGGGTTGAGACCACAAAGTGGGCATTGGGTTTTTCTGAATGGTTTACATAACGCGTATAATTATCCCCCACAATCAGGCAGTCACGGCAGACCCAGAGCAGATAGTGAGAGTCAATATAGGGTTCCATCTCTGACTGGGCATCGGTAATAATCTCACCTATATAGGGGCCAACAGTATCGCCACGATACAGGGTGACACCGGCAAATAGCCCCTGACCACACTCAGGAATTGTTGATGGAGCAACCTCAAAGTGGCTCTCCTCATAAATAACAGGCCGACGCGACATTTTACCCCCTTAAACAGTATTCAATTGCTCAATTGAATTGATTCTCATCTATCTCTATGATACAATGACAAATGTTACAGTGAACCTAATTACAACTACAAGACCTCAGGGGTTTTCATGAAAAAATTAAATCTTGTTATGAGCACGGTAATCGCCGCAATGGTTGCCGGAAGCGCAGTAACTACTGCCTCTGCAGAAGAGAGCGGTGCGGGTAGTGCAGAAAAGGCTGCTCCAACAACACAACAGGCCTCTCCTCGTCAGAGCCGACCACAAGGTCGTCCACCAATGCCTTATGGCGGTATGCCACCTTACGGCATGATGCCGCCACAGGGCATGTCTCCTTATGGGCCAGGACCTATGCCATACGGCATGCCCCCACAGGGAATGGCTCCACGAGGAATGGTCCCTTACGGTGGCCCTGGAATGAACCCTTACGGTCCCCCAATGGGCTATAGAGCACCAAATTATGGCCCTAACCAGTACAATGCCCCAGGCTTTAACCCCTCTTTCAACCCACCAACCATGGAACCACCATGGGGGAATGACAAGAGCCTGGACATGAGCCCAATGAGATTCTGGCCAGTACCTGGTACTGGTAATCCATGGCACCACAAGCCGTGGGAGCCAGGCGCACCATGGGGTGACTCTGACAAGTTCGCTGATCCACCAGATGAGGCCTTCCATGAGGCAGAGGACTTCCTTGCGGATGCCCCAAGAATGCCTGGTGGCTGGGAGCTACCAAATATATCCATGCCAAGCCCATTTGAGATTGGTGAGCAGGTAGGAGACCAGAGCTGGCTACTACCAGAAAACTTCAAGATGCGTGACCGTAAACGTCCGTCCCGCTACCGGAAGTACTTCCCTAACGAGAAGTAACAACCGATGGGAGGTTGGGGCTGTCCACACGAGGCCAACGGGATCTGTCAAAAAGTCCCGCAGGAGCGATGTGATCCAGGGATGAAAGGGTGTGTTCTGGCTGGGCGTTTTCGCTTCAGCTCAGAACACAAGAACCGTCCGGACGGCCCCAAAAAACGTGTATATGAAAAAGCCCTCAAATGAGGGGGGTGAAACCGTATAAAGCCATCCCGTAACGCAGAATCATTGCCCCCATGGCAATTGATGCAGTCACCGAGAAACCGATCCAGAGCCCACCTAAAAACGGTAGGAAACCGTGCGGTGGTGGCTGATAAAAATATGGTCGAACCCCATCAAT
>CAYQBY010000003.1:0-104190 GCA_964415865.1 uncultured Piscirickettsiaceae bacterium
ATGGTGCGAGCGGAGAGACTCGAACTCTCACACCTTGCGGCACCAGAACCTAAATCTGGCGTGTCTACCAATTCCACCACGCTCGCAAAAGAGTGGCGCATTTTATACGCTCAGCCCCGTAAAATACAACGTTTTTGTCAGTGAACAGTACTTCGGGATTATATCTTTCTTGAGATGGTAAACGCCCCTCTTAGATCACCTGACTTGAAACCGGTTGCCTGATCAAGCGGATAGCGGCCATACAGTTTTATGGTTTTACCACTGGATACCCCTTCTTGATCCAGTCAGTAATACCTCTTTTTACATTGTATACATTCTTCCAGCCTATCTCCCCTACTAGTGCCTGAGCCAGACGGGCCGTCCTGTTTCCGGTGCGGCAGATGATAATAACTCGATCATCCGGCTTGAAGCGCTTAAGAAATTTCTGATTAAACTCAGGATGGAGACTACCACGCTTGGTAAATGCTGTAATCATTTCAGACCCCTCAACAATTCCTGTCTGCTTCCACTCCTCTGGTCGACGAATATCTACCAGTACAATATCCTCCTCTTTCAACAGCGCCTGTAGCTCTTCATTGTTGAGATCCGTATAGCTAAGGATATCTATCAGCTCCACATCAAATAGAAGGGTAGAACCGGCAGGAATTGGCCCCATTGAACGACTGCCATACCCCATCTCTGGCGGAATCACCAGCTTGCGTTGCTCTCCACGCTTCATCCCCTTGACCCCATGGTCCCACCCCTTGATTACATTGCCGGCGCCCAGAGTAAAACTGAAAGGCTCGTTACGGTCATGGCTTGAATCAAATTTGGTTCCATCCGTAAGGGTGCCTGTGTAGTGGACAGAGACAATATCACCAGGCTTGGCGCCTACTCCATTACCATTCTTGACTGTTGTCATCTCAAAACCGGGAGAGACTGCAATCTCCCCCTCAGCATTACCACTATCGGAACACCCAGCCATTGCCAAAACTAAAATTGATGCTACTACCGTTCTAAACATATCTCTTCTCCATGAATATTGAATGCGGAGCATTCTATCCTCTGAACCAGGGTTTTGGTAGATGGTATTATGGCAACCATGACTACTATTGGAACCCCACTCTCATCTACATCAACCCGTGTCCTGCTTTGTGGAAGCGGAGAACTTGGCAAGGAGGTAGCCATAGAGCTACAGCGGCTGGGGGTTGAGGTTATAGCTGTTGACCGCTATCCAAACGCACCTGCAATGCAGGTCGCCCACCGCTCTCATGTTATCTCCATGCTGGATGGCCCTGCTCTAAGAGAGATTGTCGAACAGGAAAAGCCGGATCTCATTGTCCCCGAGATCGAGGCAATAGCAACTGACACTCTGGTTGAACTGGAGGATGAGGGTTTTACCGTTATACCAACTGCCCGGGCTACACAACTGACCATGAACCGCGAGGGAATTCGTCGTCTTGCTGCCGAAGAGCTGGGGATAGAGACATCCCCATACCGTTTTGCAGAGAGCAAGGAGGAGTATCTTGAGGCAGTCAAGGATATTGGAATACCCTGTGTTGTTAAACCAATCATGTCATCATCCGGCAAAGGTCAAAGTACAGTAAGGTGTGAGGATGATATAGAGTCATCATGGAACTACTCTCAAGAGGGGGGACGTACCGGTGCAGGAGGGATCATCATTGAGGGGTTTGTCGATTTTGATTATGAGATAACCCTACTAACTATTCGCCACAATGGCGGAACCTCATACTGTCTGCCGATAGGTCACCGTCAGGAAGATGGAGACTACAGAGAGTCATGGCAACCACAACAAATGGCTCCCAATGCCATTGTGGCTGCCGAAGAGATGGCAAAAAAAGTTACTGATGCACTTGGTGGAAGAGGCCTGTTTGGGGTTGAGCTATTCATCAAGGGGAATAAGGTAATATTTAGTGAGGTCTCTCCCCGCCCCCACGATACCGGACTTGTTACCCTGATTTCACAGGACCTCTCCGAATTTGCCCTCCATGCCCGTGCAATACTTGGCCTTCCCATACCAAACATTCATCAACACGGTCCATCTGCATCAAGCGTACTGTTGGTAGAGGGTGAATCAGACAAGGTCTGCTACCAATGTATTGAATCTGCCATGGCTGAACCTGATACTCAGCTCAGACTGTTTGGCAAGCCTGAGGTAAGTGGACGACGCAGAATGGGAGTTGTGCTGTCACGTGACAAATCCACAGAAAAGGCACGAAAAAAGGCTAACACAGCAGCCTCCTTAATTGTGACAAAAATATAGGAATAACAACCAGATACAGACAAAAAAGCCGTCAACTTATGACGGCTTTTTCAATTAAAACACTCTCACACACTACTCATCTAAATAACAGCGCCCCTCGTATGTGGTGTTCTTTCTTGATCTATTGCCCATCTCCTTGTGGCGAATCTCCCCACGTACAATACCTGTACCCGCCTCGATCATACTCTTCTCAAGAGTCATAAGCTCACCATCCAGCTTCCCTCTGAGACGATAGATGGATGCCTGTGGGTTGATTACCCACTCCTCATAAATTACATAATCCTCATTATATTCACTGACACGCTTGTCACGAAAATGGTTATCAGGCACAGCAACCTTCACATCGGCATTATGTGTAACCTCACCGGTATAGCTATCAATCTCATCCAGATCACAACTCAGCTGAGTGCCCGCATGCACACCAAAGCTACCTGCCAACAAAACTGCTCCAATCACATTTTTCATTATTGTTCTCTCCATCGGTGGTTTTTAAAGCTGTAATGATCAACTATAACCGAACGATGGGATCCTGCAACATAAACACTCCATAACAGAGCACTGGAGATATATACAAAACAGATCTAGATGATCAAATTGACCTAGGTCAAAGCAGGCTTTGGTGTGACTGTATTACTCTCACGGGTACTAAGTTCAACTTAGTTTTGAAATCGTGCGCCTAGATTTCCCTCCCAGGAAATCGAGGTGATAAAAAAACAATCAGGAGTCAACAACTTATGCTTAAAAAGACACTCACAATGGCAATGGCCATCGGAATGTCGCTAGGAACCGGGAGTGCAGCGTGGGGTTCGGCGCTGGATGATGTGATGAAGGCCCGTGGCCTCACACAGAAGGATCTGCTAGCGGCAGCAAAAACCTATACCCCGTCTGGAGGGCGTGATGAGTATATCGCCTTCAGTTCCGGTGGACAGAGCGGACAGCTGATTGTCTATGGAATCCCCTCCATGCGTATCCTCAAGTATGTTGCGGTATTCACCCCAGAGCCATGGCAGGGTTACGGCTTTGATGATGAGTCCAAGGCGGTACTGGCTCAGGGTCGCATCAACGGCAAGGATATCCTCTTTGGTGATACCCACCATCCGGCGATCTCCGAGACCAATGCCGAGTACGATGGACAGTATCTCTTCATCAACGACAAGAACAATCCACGTATTGCAGTTGTTGATCTGCATGACTTCGAGACCAAGCAGATTGTGGTCAACCCACACTTCAACAATGAGCATGGCGGTGCATTTGTAACCCCAAATACTGACTATGTCATCGAGGCGGCACAGTACCCCGCCCCATTCGAGGATGAGTATGTACCCCTGGAGCAGTTCAATGACCGCTACCGTGGTGGTGTCACCTACTGGAAGTTCAACCGTGAGGCAGGTCGTCTCGACCCATCTCAATCCTTCACCGTCGAGATGCCTCCATATAGCCAGGACCTCTCCGACTTCGGAAAGTTTGGCAGTGATGGCTGGTCCTTCACCAACTCCTTCTGCTCCGAGCGTTATGTGGGCGGAATCGAGAAGGGTCGCCCTCCTTATGAGGCAGGCTGCTCGCAAAAGGATACTGACTTCCTCCACGTCGTAAACTGGGAGAAGGCTGCTGAGCTATACAAGGCTGGCAAAGGTACTTCTGTAAATGGTATGGATGTACTCTCCATGGATACCATGGTTAAGAACAATGCCATGTTCCTGGTTCCTGAGCCTAAGAGCCCTCATGGAGTTGACGTCTCTCCAGACGGTAAATTCATGATCGTATCCGGTAAGCTCGATAGCCATGCATATGTATACAGCTTCGAGAAGATGATGGCTGCACATAGTACTGGAAAATATGAGGCTCGTGATGCCTACGGTATCCCTATTGTCTCTCTGGAAGATGCATTGGAAAGACAGGTACAGGTTGGTCTTGGACCACTGCACACGCAGTATGACTCCAAGGAGTGTACGGTCTACACCTCCATCTATGTGGATTCACAGGTCACCAAGTGGAATTACTGTACTGGCGAGATTCTGGACAAGATCTCCATCCACTACAACATTGGTCACCTGATGACCATGGAGGGTGACTCTGCATCTCCAGATGGTAAATATCTGGTAGCACTGGACAAACTGGCGATTGACCGTTTCAATCCTGTTGGCCCACTTCATCCTCAAAATCACCAGCTGATCGATATCAGTGGTGACAAGATGGAGCTACTCTATGATATGCCTCTACCATTGGGCGAACCACACTATGCGGTTGCGATTAAGGCAGACAAGCTGAAGCCTGTAATCCGCTACAAGTCTGGTTGGGATAGCCGCTCTGACAAGCGCTCTCCATACAAGACCCGTGCTGGTCGTGAGAAGACATCTCGTACCTGTGATGGTGACAACTGTACTGTTGAGGTATTTGGTACTGTGATTCGTTCACACATCACGCCAGAGACTATTGAGGCTGAGGTTGGTGACAAGGTAATCATTCACCTTACCAACCTGGAGCGTGCTGAGGATGAGACCCACGGTTTCGCAATCAACGGCACCAACGTAAACCTCTCTCTGGAGCCTGGTAAGACAGTCTCTGCAACATTCATGGCAGACACAGAGGGTGTATTCCCTTACTACTGTACTGAGTTCTGTTCAGCACTCCACCTTGAGATGGAAGGATACCTGCTGGTCAAACCTAAAGGCTACAAGGCTGAGGCAGGTGAGATTGTTGATGGCACCACCTATACCAAGGGAGATTATGACAAGCAGTACCAGACCAATCTGGATACTCAGGCCATTATCGACAGTGTTGTAGGGTACATCACCAGTACTAACTTCAAGGACTTCGCACCCGTGACTGCACTGGTTGAGGATGCCGTTGATCAGTTAGGCTTTGCTGCAGCATGGCAGAAGAAAGCAGAGGAATCTGCAGCTGCCAGTGACTTCCAGAATGCAACTCTGCAAGCTGGTCAGTGGTGGCAGTATCAGGTTAAGGCTGCGGACATCGGTCTGCGTGCCAAAACCTACCTGGAAGAACACGGTGCGGTTGTGCAAGCTAAATAATGCACGATTAACACACTGTTAGTCCATAAGGGGAGAGCACTAGTTGCTCTCCCCTTTTTTTCATAAAAACCCCTTGATAAACTGTTCTGAAATAGTTTGGAAATAAAGTTTTAATAGGATCTAATGCAATTTGATAATGTATTGAACAAAGGAACAGATAATGAAAATCAGAAACACTCTACTTGCAGCATCATCCATAGCCCTGCTATCTGCAATGGCTACCACAGCATCAGCAGATGGTGCCGCACTCTACGAAAGCAAGACATGCTGGGCATGTCATGGAAAGGATGCACAAACCCCTGTGCTTCCAACATATCCAAAACTAGCCGGACAGAGTAAAGAGTATGCTCTTAATCAGATGAAGGACATCAAGTCAGGGGTTCGCAGCAACGGTGGTGCAGCTGCAATGCAGGGTGTAATGGGGCTGGTTAATGATGCAGAGATGGCAGAGATTGCCGGGTGGCTGTCTACTCTTAAGTAAAAAGAGAGCATTGACACAGATCAAAGCAAAAAACAGCTCTATCGCATAATCTATAGAACGCCTGAATAAACAGAACATAGTGGAGAGATATTGATGAAGAAAATTACAGCAATTGCAGCTGGGATTGCACTGATTGGGATGAGTGTTGGTGGTACAGCCTCAGCCAGCGGACAGGTTACTGATGTAAAGGACTGGAACACTGGTGAAGGTGAGCAGAGTGTAGCCATGACACTTACTCCAGATCGCGAAAACGGAATTGAGGTATATGAGGTCTGCTCAGCATGTCACCTGCTTGAAGGCTGGGGCATGAAGAATGGAACATTCCCCCAGTTGGCAGGACAGCACAAAAATGTACTGATCAAACAGTTGGCAGATATTCGCGCCCTGAACCGTGATAACCCAACCATGTACCCTTTTGCACTTCCTGAATCGATTGGTGATGAGCAGGCAATTGCCGATGTGACCGACTATATCGCCAAGTTGCCGATGAATCCGGATAATGGCAAGGGGGATGGCACCAATCTGGCCCAAGGTGAAGAGCTCTACAAGAAAAACTGCACGCAATGTCATGGTGACAATGGGGAAGGCAGTGAGGAGAAATTCTATCCCAAGATCCAGGGGCAGCACTATGCCTACATGTTGCGCCAGTTCGAGTGGATCCGTGACGGCAAGCGTCGTAATGCCAACCCAGATATGGTCAAGCAAATTGCCGAGTTCAGTAATGATGACATGAAGGCGGTTATCGACTATACATCCCGTATCCCTGTACCTGCAGAGGATCTGGGTCCTATTGGCTGGATCAACCCTGACTACGATTAATGTTCAGTTCACCCTCCTCTTTAGGGAGGGTGAAACTTGAATTTCTCATGGAGGAGTGAGTAACGATATATAGAACAAAACAGGGCAATAAAACCAGATAAAAAAGATACAAGGTTTTTTCAAACATGAGCACTACCAGCACAAAACAGAATTTCATCATAGGCACCCTATCAATGGTTGCTGTCGGTCTACTGATCTCCATCTTCTACAGCCCTGTTTGGTGGGTAGCACTAAAGGCACCACAATATCCAGAGGCTGCATTTCCTCAGGGAATTCGTATCCACTTCCATGTCAATGGTGTCTTTAATGGCTGTGAAAAAATCGAATCTGAAGAGAAATTTGAAGAAGAAGCTCTAAACTGTAAACATGAGATGGATGCCATCAACCACTATGTTGGTATGTATCCAATTGCCGCTGGGGCCCCGGTAGAGCGAGCAGTATCTCCATTTGTATTTGTTCTGCTTGGGCTGATGATTATCGCCTTTGCAATACCCAACAATCGACAACGCATAATCCTGATGGGCGCTGGCTCTATCGTAATAGCAAGCTGGGCATACACCACCCTGTACACTGAAGGGGGATTGAACATGCAATCTTCTCCCTACCGTGACGACCTGATGAGCACCATGCAACACACACCAGAGGAGATTGAAAATTGGAGTGGAACTCAGGCAATCAAGGCTAGCTATGAGGAGGCTCTGGCACGCTACTTCCCAACCATTGGGATAGATTGTGACAGTTATGCTGAGAAGATGACCTATGTTGATCTTTATGCAACCCAGGAGCGTCCTTTTGAGGACCTGAATGATCTACTGGTTAATGCTGGTGCAACCCCTGCCGTCATGTCTACCTTCCATGATATGTACAAGATGATCCAGAGTGATTCATCCATGACTACCGAACAGCAACAGAGTGAATTCATAGCTCGTTGTGGGGTTATGGCAAACAAGGTTGGCATGACTGATATCGAGCGTACCGAGCTTATGATGACCCTTACAAACATTGTCTTTGGTGGTCTGCTGGCAGCAATGGCGCTGATCATAATTGGCCTATGGAAGATGGAGAAGATCTTTACCTGGGTGTTAATCCTTGTACCAATGGCTCTACCAATATTCTTTATTATGGATTACGCTGGATGGCTCTGGTGGTTTGGACATCATCTGAGTGAGATGGGGGCATTTACTGTAAAACCATTTATGCCAACAGTATTTGGTGTCGGCAAGGTTGCCCAGTTTGCCACCTACTCATATCCATACTATGGATTCGGGTTAATCATGCTCAACTCGGTGATTCTGGCTGCAGTAGCACTGATTCGTCTGAAATCATCACAGCAATAAAACGAATTGATTTAAGCGGAGTCAATCAGCGTGAGACAGACGATGGTAGTGAGCTGGAACCGACAACAGCTCACTACACGCTGGTTACTATTAACCGCATTATTACTAAGTCTTCCTGCACTCATGCAAAGGGCTGAGGCTGTAGCTCTCCCCTCCTTTCAAGAGCTGGTAGATGCCACCCCAAAGGGCGGTGTGTTGACACCACCTGCAGGAATCTATGCAGGTCCAGTTATCATTGAGACCCCTATCACCATTGATGGAAAAAACGGGGTCACCATTGATGCTGGCGGCAAGGGAAGCGTGGTATATGTCGATACAGATGGGGCTACCCTGCAAAACCTGACACTGACAAACTCCGGTGTATCCCATAACGACATAGATTCCGGGGTACAGGTTCGTGGCAACTTCAATGTAATTAAAGATAACATCATCAAAGAGTGTCTGTTTGGGGTTGATCTTGGACAGGCCGAAAACAACATAATTCGCCGCAACCATATCAGCTCAAAAAGTGATCGTGATCTAGGTCTACAAGGAGACTCTATTCGCCTCTGGTACAGCTTCAATAATCAGATCACCGACAACATCATTACCAACTCTCGAGATATGGTGGTCTGGTACTCGAAAGACAACACCATTGCTCGTAACAAATCATCCGGGGGACGCTATGCTCTCCACTTCATGTACTCGCAGGGAAACCTGGTTGAGGAGAATGAGTATACCGACAACTCTGTAGGTATATTTTTGATGTACAGTGATGGTGCAGTAATTAAAAATAACTATATAGCCCACTCCCAAGGAACAACCGGAATGGGGATAGGCCTCAAAGAGACCAGTGACGTTAAAATCACCGACAATAAGATTCTATACTGTGCCACTGGCATCTACAGTGATGTATCACCATATCAACCAGACACCATCAATCTAATGGAGGACAACCTGATAGCCTTTAATGGTATCGGCATGCTCTTCCATACCCCATGGTGGGGAAATGTTGCCCGCAACAACTCATTCAAGGACAACATCACCCAGGTGGCTGTTGATGGAAATGGTGGTGCCACCAAGAATGTGTGGGAGGGAAATCACTGGGACGACTACGAAGGTTTTGATCAGAATCGTGACGACACTGGAGATACCCCTTATGAGCTCTATGCTTATGCTGACCGAATCTGGATGGATCGTCCTGATGCCCGCTTCTTTATGGGCACACCACTCCTGGCATCCCTCGATTTTCTTGAGCGACTTGCCCCATTCTCGGAACCAACACTGCTTCTGAGAGATGAAAAACCACTATTGGCATCTCTGGATACCCGTATACTCAACAGTGAAGACCGGGATATTACACCAGCCACAGAACGTGACAGTTCAGGAAAGGAAACCAAAGATGATGATGCAAATCCTGTCAATAAAGACTGGGCATCATCACTAAGATTACTTGAGAAGAGCCTGCAATGAGCGAATCAGAGAAAAGACCTGAGCGTCTATCAAGAAAAGAGAGGGAGCGCCGAGAGTTCATGAGAACCTCAGCCATGGTTGCTGGAGTTACCGGATTCTCACTACTTACCCTTATCCCCACAGTTAATAATGCTGCACCCAGATTGCGCCCACCTGGTGCACTGGATGAGAAAGAGTACCTGGCCTCCTGTATAAAGTGTGGACAGTGCGTTCAGGTATGTCCGGTAGAGGCCATTGAGTTGGCAGATATTTTTGATGGGCAAGGTCAGGGGGCAGCCTATATTGATGCACGTGACCAGGCCTGTGACTTCTCCTGTGATGGCCTGCAGTGTGTTCTGGCCTGCCCCACCGGTGCCCTGACTCATGAGATCAACTACTCCCATGAAACCAGAATGGGGATCGCACGACTCGAGCTACCGGATGAATGTCTTGCAATGAAAAAAGAGGGGTTTCGAGGGGTTACCCGAGGGCTAGAGTATAGTGGCAAACTGCGCTTTGATGAGATTGACCGCTGGGAGCCGCAACCACTTAATGAACAACATTTTGATCTACCGCTCTGTGACCTCTGTGTTCGCCTCTGCCCGATAGAGATACGAGCCAACCAGTGTGATGCAGGTAAACCGCCATCCGGTGACCAGAACCAATGCCCTCCAAACAGGGCGATAATGCTCTCCGTGGAGAAGAAGGCAGATGGTGGCCTACAGTATCGTCCTACTGTGCTCGAGGGGTGTGTCGGCTGTGGAGTCTGTGAGATGGTATGCCCTACCACTGCACCATCCATCGTCATTGATGAAAGAAAAGTTTGGGAGGATGTCGCATGAGGATCGGAAAATATTGCGTCAATATAATGATGGGGAAGAGCCCTACCAAGACACCCCCAGAAAAAATTTCTACCGAGGCACAAGAGCTCCATGAGCGCAAGAAAAAAAATGGGGAGGTAGACAAGGTCAAGGCACGTGAGGAGCATCAGATATATCGTGAAACTCATAATAAAAAGTGGCGCAAGAGACGCTGGACCACCCTGATACTGGTTAACCTCCTATTTGTTGTCTCCTACGCACTGGATATCCAGGTACTGGAGGGAGCACTAACCGCATCCCGTTTCCTTGGATTTCATATGGCTGATCTAAACTCAGCTCTACAGGTAATGCTCGCCTTCAAGACAGTAGTGATAAATCTGCTGATTGGAACTGTAACCATCCTGATCCTCTGGTTGTTGCTTGGTGGACGTACCTTCTGCTCCTGGGTCTGTCCATACCATCTCCTCTCGGAATTTGCCGAGATGATCCATATCAAGCTAGTTGAAAAGAAGATTATCAAGAACCATCTCTTCAACCGTAAGGCACGCCTCTATCTCTATATTATCTTTCTTGCTCTAGCCCTTGGTACCGGCTATACAATTTTTGAGGCCATCTCCCCTACAGGGATTCTGAGCCGAGCACTGATTTATGGCCCCACAGTTGCGCTACTTTGGGTACTGTTTTTGCTGACAGTAGAGATCTTCTACTCCCGTAGAGCCTGGTGTCGTTACGCCTGCCCTATTGGCCTGACCTATGGCTTTGTTGGTATCTTCTCTCCACTGAAGATCAACTACAATGTCGATGCCTGTCACCATGAGGGAGACTGCCGCAAGGTCTGCCTGGTTCCACATGTGTTGGAATGGACAATCAAGGGGCGGGCACCGGATATTAATGTGGGGATCGGTCCGGACTGTACCAGATGCGGCATGTGTGTAGATGTCTGCCCAACAGATTCTCTAAGCTATCACTTCAAAGGCCTAAGCAAGAAAAAATGATCCTTTTAAAGAAGGTATCCAAGACCTTCAAACGTACCACCGTTCTGCAAGAGCTTGATCTGGAAATCAAGACGGGCGACAGGGTTGCCCTGATTGGCTCCAATGGTGCCGGTAAAACAACCCTGATCCGCTGCTTGCTCGGTGAATACAGCTTTGATGGAGAGATCACCCTTGATGGCAAGAACCCGCGCAGGGAGAGAAAGGAGGTTCTATCACGTATAGGATTTGTACCTCAACTCCCTCCCCCGCTCAAAATGCCTGTTCAACAATTACTGGATTTTTCCGCCAGCGTCTGCGGGTGCTCTACAGAGGAGATGGTATCAGTAGCTGAACAGCTGGGGCTTGAACTTGAGACCATAAGAAAAAGAGCATTTGTAAAACTCTCTGGCGGACAGAAACAGAAACTACTGATCGCCATCGCACTAGGGCGCGCCACCAATCTACTTATAATGGATGAACCTGCCGCCAACCTTGATCCTGAGGCCAGACACATTCTCTTCTCCATGCTTGAGAAAAAGAGAAAAGAGACTGCCATGTTAATCTCCAGCCATCGTCTTGATGAGGTGGCCTCACTGGTAAATCGGGTGATTGAGCTGGATCGAGGCAAGGTGATTCTGGATGATCGAGTTGATGATAGTGTAGAGCTCTCCAGTCTACTGAGCTGCACTATCAAAACCACTCGTATCGAACCTGCATTTTCAGCAGCCATCAAATCATGGGGATTCAGCAACCAAAACTCTGAAACAGAATGGAATGGAACTATTCCGGGACCAGATCGCCTCCGTTTTCTGGGAGTACTCTCACGCTATGCCGCCTTGTTGGCACAGGTCAATATTGAGGAGAGTAGTTGATGAGATGGTCAACCATGAATCTACTGAAGGTTATATACCTGACCTCACTGCTGTTTCTGGCTGGCTGTAGCGGTGATCCCGCAACAGGTCCTGTTGATGTCACCTGGGATCGAGATAACTGTGACCGCTGCATGATGGCACTTAGTGATCGCAACCACTCTGCCCAGGTTCGTGGTGGCAAACAGCACACCCCATACACTTTTGATGACATAGGTTGTGCCCTGCTATGGCTTGAAGAACAGTCATGGAAAGATGATCCAGCAACTGAGATCTGGGTAAACAACTACCATGATGGAAGCTGGCTGAATGCCAGAGAGGCACAGTATGTGAAAATTACCCATACCCCAATGAATTACGGCTTTAGTGCACAACCAAAAGCCACCGATGAGTCAGTCGACTTTAAAGAGATGAAAAGTTCTGTTTTCCGCCAGGAGGATACCTACCACGCCTCACTAAAGGCTCGTCTTGCCCATCGCGCCACAGAGGCTGTAAACGGGAACAAACCATGAAACACACCTGGATGACAGCCAAGGCAGATATCTCTGAATCACTGCGAAGCAAGTGGTTCCTGATATATTCAATTGTCTTTGGGGGAATAATTGCTCTGCTCTTTGCCTTTGGATTGACTGAATCCAGGATCATGGGGTTTGTCGGTCTATCACGCCTGTTGATTACATATATTCAGCTATCAATGGCAATCCTCCCGATATTTATTCTAATCACCACAGTGCGCTCTGTTGCTGGTGATCGTGATGCAGGAATATTTGAGTACCTGCTCTCACTCCCAATATCCCTCTCCTCATGGTTCTGGGGCAAAATGTTTGGTCGCTTCACTGTTGTCTTTCTTCCGGTTTTCCTCGCCATGGCAGGGGCAATTGTGTGGGGAGTCATTCAGGGAATGGAGATCCCATGGTCCATCTTCCTCTTCTACACAGCCCTGCTCTTCTCTCTGTCATGGTGTTTCCTCGGTATTGGGATGCTGATCTCCACCATTGCACGATCACCAGATGTGGCTCAGGGTAGCGCCTTTATGATCTGGCTCTTCCTGCTACTGTTTCTGGATCTTATTCTGCTTGGCATAATGATTCAGCAACAGATCCCCTCGGATACCATTGTTGCCATCGCGCTTAGTAATCCACTACAGGTGTTTCGCACTGCATCAATGCTGCTGTTTGATCCCCAGCTGGTTCTGCTTGGCCCCTCAGCCTATCTGATTCTCGACCATTTTGGAGAGTTCTGGTATCTGATATGGGCTATGGCATATCCTCTTGTGCTTGGTACTGTTACCGCATCCATCGGATATATGCTGTTTCGCCGTGGTGATCAACTGTAGAAGCTCAACCCTATTATTCTTAATCCCTGCCATGGAAAGAATCAAACAGACATTAACGGCAATCACTATTGTCCTTATATCCAGCGTCTCATCTGCTGCAAACCTGGAGATTGGTGAAGAGATCAATGAGGTATGTGCTGGATGTCATGGTGAATATGCCGAAGGGGGTAAAGAAGGGGAATATCCTCGTCTCGCAGGACTGCCAGAGAAATACATTGCCGAAGAGCTGCGCCGTTTCAAAAGTCATGAGCGTCTAAACCACCCTATGGTTCCATACACCAAGGAGCGGGAGCTACCAGAGGAGGATCTTCTGGATGTATCTGCATACCTCCCAACCATACAACTCTATTCAAAACTCCCGCCAATAGACAAAGAAAACTTTGATGCCTACGAACGCCTTCTGCTTAGTAAAAAACTTATCACCATACCCAGATTTGAAGGTGACGTGAGTGCAGGAGAAAAATTATACAACCAAGAGTGTGCAAGCTGTCACGGACGTCGTGGAGAGGGAAAACTTAAAAAGAGTATTCCACTGCTGACTGGACAATATAGCTCATACCTACTGAAACAGATCAGCGCCTACAGAGATGGCAACAGAGTTCATGACAATGAGGAGCCAAATGAATCTCTCTTCAACGAATATAGCGAGGAAGATCTTCACAACCTGCTAGCCTATCTATCTATCCTGGATGATGATTGACTCACTCTTTATCCTCCCTTACCACCTACCACTAAAACGTCCATGGATAACCAACTACGGGACAACTAACAACCGTGATGGTTTTCTTGTAGAGATCAGTGAGCAAGATGGCTCTACAGGTATAGGTGATGCGGCCCCCCTACCCAATATGGGCGGTGAATCGTTGGAGCAGTGCCGCACCACTCTGGAGTTACTAAAAGAGGAGGCAAGCAATATCTCTGTTGATGATATGCTGGACAGACTCTCCCCCCTGCGAGAAATCTCTCCTGCAGCCTGCTGCGGGGTAGAATCTGCCCTGATTACGATCTTGGCAAAGAGATGCAACCTGACTCCAGGCAGATGGATCTCACCCAACGCCAGCAACAAAATCAGGGTTAACTACTCTGCAGGTAGTTTGAACAGCGCAACAGCACCCGTTGATGGTGAATCAGTTATAAAGATAAAGGTTGGTCTATCACCTGTTAATGAAGAGATTGAACAGCTTCACAAGTTATCTGCAACTCTTCCAGAGGATATCACGGTAAGGCTTGATGCAAATCAGGCATGGAGCATGAGAGAGGCTTCTCAATTCATCTCTGCCACCAAGTCACTCTCCATAAAGATAGAGTCACTGGAAGAGCCACTAACAAACCCCACCCTTGAGGCCATACACAGGCTACAGAAAGAGGCCCCCTTCCCTCTGGCACTGGATGAATCAGTATCTAACTTTGGGATTAAGAGACTACTAGATGATGAAAAGCTCCAGCGTGTCGTCCTTAAACCTACTCTAATGGGAGGGCCATACACTACGTTCAAGATTGCCAGCCAGTTCAAACAACGAGGGGTTGATGTCATCATAACCTCGGCACTTGAGAGTAGCGTGGGAATCATCTCTGCCGCACACTGTGCCGGGGCCATTGACCCGGAACAGAAATATGCACACGGACTTGCAACTGCATCATTACTGGCAGAAGATCTTATGTTGGCTCTACCAATAAAAAACGGGATACTGACCCTGCCATGAACAATATTTTCTCCTACACCCATAGAGTTCAACTCCACGAGATTGATGGCGCAGGAGTGCTCTTCTATGGAGAGATATTCAGGATTATCCATAATGCCTATGAGGAGATGTTATTCAGCAACAACCTTCCTCTTCATAAGATAATTCATGAGCGCAGGGAGGCGATTCCTCTGGTCCACACTGAGGCTGATTATTATCGGCAAATTAAACTTGGTGAAACTCTTAATCTAAACATGAAGGTGGCATCCATTGGCGACCACTCCTTTACCCTGAAAACCACCGTAGATGGCTTTGATAACAATAGTGAGCCACAACATAAAGCTACCGTTACAACTACTCATGTAACCACCTCTATCGATAGCGGGAAAAAGATAATAGTCCCTGATGTTCTCAGAGAGATCCTGCTGAGATATGAGTGATATCGGCACCACGAATCTGCAGTGGTCCGCCATACTGATACAGACTCTGGTTGATGGTGGCATAAACCACTTTGTCATCTCACCAGGCTCCAGATCCACCCCCCTGGCACTGGCTGTCGCTCGCCATCCAGACACCAAACATTGGGTTATCATAGATGAACGTGATGCAGCCTTCATGGCCCTTGGACAGAGCAAGCAGAGAGGGGTTCCAACTGCTCTAATCTGCACCTCTGGAACCGCTGTTGCCAATTGGCTTCCTGCGGTTGTTGAGGCATACCACTCAGCCACTCCTGTTTTGCTGCTCTCTGCAGACCGCCCACCAGAGCTCCACAACTGTGGAGCCAATCAGACAATTGCCCAAAACAATATCTTTGGAGAACAGGTTAGAGCCTCCTACACCACCCTCCCTCCTGATGAGATCGATGACTCTGTCAGCCAACTAACTGAGCTGGTGCCACAGATCATGGAGTCAATGAAGAATCCAATTCCTGGACCTGTCCATCTGAACATCCCGTTTAGGGAGCCACTTATTGCCAATAACTGTGAACAGATCAAATGGCACAATAGTGGCCTGCAATATAAAAACCGAGCCCATACCAACCACTCCACAGCTGCTGTTGACTACCAGGCTATATCACGGGAGATCAATGGCAGGCCTGGGATTATCCTGTGTGGGGAGTCTGGCTATCCTGATAACTTTAATGAATTGGTAACCCAGCTTGCAGAGAATCTGGAGGCTCCAATTTTTGCCGATCCACTCTCCAACCTGCGCTGGGGAGATAACAGCACCCAACATATCTTTACCCACTACGATGGGATCCTTCATGATGAAGATAATCGTAAATTGTATCGTCCCGATTGGGTGATCCAGTTTGGGCGCTTCCCACTCTCAAAATCGGTAGCCACTCTGCTACAAGAGAGCAAGCCAGCAAAATACATAACCGTTCATCACAAAACCATCTGGAGTGATCCACTATCACTCTCCACTTCGAAAATCTCCACCCCTCCATCAAACTTCTGCCAACAACTGCTACAACATACAGGTTCCAGCCCCATAGACAACAACCATCTCAAGATGTTGCAAGAGAAGGAGCAGTTGGCAACAGAGTGGAACAGCAACGATGATAACCTAAGCGATGATCAGGTTATTAAAGTGCTACATCGACAACTGCCTGGTGGCACCATCCTGTTTAGCGGCAACTCCATGGTTATCAGAGATATAGATGGCTGGATGAGTTGCAGAGGCAGGAACCTAAAACTATTTGCCAACCGTGGCGCCAGTGGGATTGATGGAAACCTTGCTACCGTCTGCGGTATCCGTGCAGTTACAGACCCCAACACTCCTGTTGTGGCACTTTTGGGAGACCTTACCCTCTTCCATAACCTGAATGCTCTCTATCTGGCAAAAGAGCTGGGAATGAATCTGACCATCATGGTAATCAATAATGGTGGTGGTAATATCTTTAGCCACCTCCCCCCAGACCAGCTACCTGAGTTTGAGAAGTTATGGCTAACCCCGACCACAGTAAACTTCAAAAGAGCTGCTACCCTCTACGATATCCCCTACAGAGAGATAACAGATGGAAAAGAGCTCGCACTATGCATAGATGAGCTACTCCAACAGCCCCACCCCAAACTGATAGAATTAACCATCGATCGCAACATCAGCAACCATAACCATCACCAATACTGGGAGTCACTACATTGATTGAGTGGACAAGAGAAGAGAGCTCCAATCGCCCCGAACGATCACAGGACGGTAACTACCAGGACATACTCTATGACCATGCAGATGGTATCGCCAAGATAACCATCAACCGCCCTCAGGTGCGTAATGCCTTTAGACCGGAGACTATCAGGGAGATGATGGAGGCTTTCCACAATGCCCATATGGATCCAGAGATTGGTGCCATCATCCTGACTGGGGCTGGTGACAAGGCATTCTGCTCTGGTGGTGACCAGAAAATACGTGGCGAAGAGGGATACAGGGATGAGAGAGGTGGACAACATCTAAATGTACTGGATCTGCAGAGACAGATTCGCACCCTCCCCAAACCAGTTGTGGCCATGGTAAACGGCTTTGCCATAGGTGGTGGACATGTTCTGCATCTGATCTGTGATCTCTCCATCGCATCTGATAACGCCATCTTTGGGCAGACCGGACCCAAGGTTGGAAGTTTTGATGCAGGTCTCGGCGCGGGGCTGTTAGCACGTACCGTGGGGATGAAAAAAGCAAAGGAGATCTGGTTTCTCTGTCGTCAGTACAGTGCTACGGAAGCACTGGAGATGGGGTTGGTAAATAGTGTTGTCCCCCATGACCAACTTGAGGAGGAGACAGTGAGTTGGTGCCAGGAGATGTTGCAGCACAGCCCAACTGCACTACGGCTTCTCAAGGCTGGGTTCAATGCAGATACCGATGGGCTTGCCGGCATTCAGGAGCTCGCCGGCAATGCAACTGCTCTATTCTATATGTCAGACGAGGGACAGGAGGGGCGCAATGCTTTTAATGAAAAACGTCCTCCAGACTTCACAAAGTTCAACAGAAGAACATAAATAATAATTGATGTTCAATAAGTTAAAGAATGAACTTGATCTAATTTATAGCGATCAGAGCAGTTCGCTTAATCAGGTTATCAGCATCATTCTCTCATTCAATGAGCGTCCATTCACTGCCCCGCCACCTCTAAATAGTGGTATCTACTGGAGAAGTCCACGTGAAGAGACGAGACTGCTAGCCCTGCAGAGTGGGTGGCAGAGAGAACTAAAGGGGAGAGAGCGTTTCACTGAGGCCAGGAAAGAGTTCCTGCAACTCACAAATTCATGGTCCATATTTGACCCGGAAGAGACAGGGGCCTCACCAAAAACACTCTTTCATTACGCCTTCCATGAGAATGATCCGATGGGGAGTGAGTGGCAGGGCTTTCCCAACACCCTGCTTATGCTGCCGCGAGTTCAGCTCATCAACCAGCGCGGAAGACAGAGCATAATTTTCTCACATAAAACAGACCAAACAACCCAAGAGGTGATTCTGGAAAACTGGCAGACAGATCTCAACCAGCTTAGGGAGATTCTAGATAACCACCCTCCCCAAGGATCACCAGCTACAACCACACCTGACAACAGCCTTAATTCAGCAAAACCAATTTTTAGAGATGCAATTGAGAGCATCCACTCCACCTCAATCAAAAAGTTGGTGATCGGGCAACAACAATCATTCCACTTCTCCAATCCAGTCAATACAGAACGGACACTGAAAACACTGGAACGGAGTAGCCCATCAAGCACACAGTTTTTATTCTCCATAGAGGACAAACATTTCATTGCCGCACCTCCTGAACGTCTATTCTCAAAGCAAGGTGATAACGTGGAATCTGACGCCCTGGCAGGAACCCTGCCCAGAGGCAACAATAATGAAGAGGATATTACACAGGAACAGACCCTGCTCCATGATCCAAAACTACGTCATGAACACCAGCTAGTGGTTGATGCCATTGGTAACGCGCTGTCACCACTGTGCAAGACTGTAGATATTCCAGCTATGCCAACTGTTCATAAACTGGAGAATATCCAACACCTGTTGACAGCGATTAAGGGGCAGCTACAGACGGAAGATAACAACAACACCTCCATCTTTGAATTGATTGAGGCACTTCACCAGAGCCCTGCAATCTGCGGTGATCCAAAAGCAGAAGCGCTCCAGTGGCTAACTAAACACAACAATAGCTATCGTGGTGGATACTGCGGGGGGGCAGGATGGATTGATCCCCATGGAGATGGAGAGATCCACGTACTACTACGCTGCGCAATGGTTGAGGGCACAAAAGCCATCCTCTACGCCGGTGCCGGCATTGTTGATGGTTCAATTGTCGAGGATGAGATATCGGAGATAAGCCTAAAGATTCAAGGTATGCTAAACGCACTTTCAGCCTGATATAGATATTTAGTGCTCACCCTTAGTTTTACGAATACCTGCAATACGGTTACCTTGTTTCTGTGGTCCACCCATAGGAAAGAGATCATGGAGATAACGGTTATTACCATGTTCTTTCCCCCATTTTTTTGTAAAATGTTTGATCATCTTTCTCACTTCTATTTGCACACCATGATTTTCATGATGATCACGTATCAGTTTTATCACATCCCAGTGCTCGTCAGTTAATTCATCTATCCCCTCTTTTTTTGCCTGTGCAACAGCAAACCCTTCTGACCATTGATCAAGATCCTGTATATAACCCTCTTGATCTGTTGCAATCATCTTACCATCAACCTCAACATGCTCTATGCGTATAGCAGATGGATTGGTATTAATTCCCATTAAAGCTCTCCTTAAAAAAAGGCTAACCCGAGAATTTATGATTTCCCAGGCTAGCCCAAATACCACCAGAGTTTTAGTTTACGCTGATGTACTTGACCCTAACGATCTGATAAGCACGCCCCAGGTAGGTTACAGGAACACTCCAGACATGAACCAGACGGGTAAATGGAAATACCAGGAAGATAGTCATACCAAAAAACATATGAATCTTGTACGTACCAGAAACATTTGCAATCAGACTTGGATCAACACTTAGGGTTGCGATACTTTTGACGTATTCAGCAAGAATCAACATGGTTGTAACATCACCTTCAGCTGCATGATGCATTGAGCCTGAAATTGTATTTAGTCCTAATGCAGCAGTAACCAATAACCAAAAGATAATGAAATTGTCCCGTGTACGGCTAATAGCCTTCACTCTAGGATTGGTCATTCTACGAACAAACAGTATTAACGCACCAACAAGAGCCATCCCGCCAAAGACAGCGCCTGCATAGATTGCAATATATTGATGCTGAACATCCGTAGCTACCATCTGCCACCAACTGTGTGGCAACAACATACCTGCCGCATGGCCAAAGAAGATACCAAGGATTCCAACATGGAACAGATTACTACCCAACCACATACCCTTGTTACTTAGCAATTGACTGGAATCAGCCTTCCAAGTGTACTGTTCTCGGTCAAAACGAATCCAGCTACCTAGAATAAAGATTGTTCCAGCCAGATATGGATAAACACCAAAAATAAAATCATGTAATGTCATTATTGACTCCTTTAAGCCGCCTTGACCAATTGGCCACGGTTTTCAATCATCCGAACCAACTTTGCATATGGGCTATTGGCTTTCTCAAGATTATCTCCAAGGATTGCAAGAATCTTCCCAACATCTGCCAGGAAGAAACGACTCTCCTCCTCCCCCAGAGTGGAAACGTACTCCAACAACAGAGGGAGATAATCAGGAATCTCTCCATCCTTAATCTCCAAACCATTCGCCTTGAAGTGTTCTGTCAGATCAATCAATGCAGGGCCACGATCACGGCTATCACCATGAATATGGTGAGTCATATGCAAATCATGCTCAGGAACCATATCAAAGGTCTGTACATAAATTTGCTGGGCCCCGGTCAGGTCATGAAGCTGAAGCCAACTGATAAAGTCAGCCACCTCTTTGCGTTCACCCTGCTTGATCTGAGGATCACAGTCAATCACCTCTGTGATCTCTGTCAGATGTTCCATCAAAGCAGTAGTTGGATAATCTAGCAATCGGGCTAGTACAGTATAAAGTTTCATATCTAACACTCCTTATCAAGATCTTCTGCTTTTGGGTGGAGCAACAATGGCCATTGGGGTCACTGTCTTCTTTCTGGGAACTGGGAATAGACTAACTCCCTTACCAGAATCCCCACCATGAGAACTCATATTTCCACCAGAGAAACCATTCTGCCCCTGGAATCCATAAGGGTCCTCAAGATGCAATTCCTCGTGAGAGGTTGGGATCACAAACCTATCTTCATAGTTGGCAATTCCAAGATAGCGATACATCTCTTCAGCCTGCTCTACCGTCAAACCAACAGTATCTAGAGCATCCTCACCAGTACCACCCTCAACAGCTTTCATGCGCTGATGACTGCGCATCGCAAGCAGGCGACGAATTGCATCCATCACTGGAACCTCATCTCCTGCAGTCAATAGGTTGGCAAGAAATTTGGTTGGGAAACGAAGTGCATCAACAGTTGGGATAACTCCATCTGCCTCAGTAGGCAGGTTACCCTGGTCAATCTGACCCTGTACTGGAGACATAGGTGGTACATACCACATACTTGGCAAAGTACGATACTCAGGATGTAGCGGGAATGCTATCTTCCACTCAACAGCCATCTTGTATACAGGGGACTCCTGTGCTGCATCAATCCATGATTGAGGTACACCATCGGCCAGAGCCTGCTTGATCACCTCAGGATCATTTGGGTCCATATAAGTATCCAGATGTTGCTGATAGAGATCAGTTTCATTATTAGTTCCTGCAGCATCGCTAATCCGATCTGCATCGTAAAGCATTACACCCATATAACGGATGCGTCCGACACATGATTCTGCACATGCAGAAGGCATTCCTGATTCAAGACGTGGATAACAGAGAATACATTTCTCAGACTTTCCAGATTCCCAGTTATAGTAGATTTTCTTGTATGGACAGGCACTGACACACATACGCCATCCACGGCAACGGTCCTGATCAATAAGCACCACACCATCCTCATCTCTCTTATAGATTGCACCAGATGGGCAACTTGCCACACAAGCTGGATTCAGACAGTGATTACATAAACGAGGAAGATACATGTGGAATGTGTTCTCAAACTCTGAGTACATCTGTTTTTGTATACCATCAAAGTTCTTATCTTTGGAACGGTGCTCAAATTCCCCGGCCAGATCATCTTCCCAATTTGGTCCCCAAGTAATCTTGTCCATGGTCTCACCAGTGATCTGGGAGACTGGACGTGCCGTAGGTGCTGCTTCAGAGAGTGGCTTGTTCTGCAGCTTGGGATAGTCATAATCAAATGGCTCGTAATAATCATCCACCTCCGGCATATCTGGATTAGCAAAGATATTGAGAAGCTTGCTGGCTCGTCCTCCTGCTTTTAGTTCCAACTTACCATTCTTGCTAACCCAACCACCACGCCACTGCTCCTGATCTTCCCACATCTTGGGGTAACCAACACCCGGCTTGGACTCAACATTATTAAACCAGGCATACTCAACACCCTTACGATTGGTCCAAATATTTTTACACGTCACCGAACAGGTATGACAACCAATACACTTGTCCAGGTTTAGTACCATTGCAATTTGTGCACGTATTTTCATCTTTATTTTCTCCTGTGTCCTGACTCAATTAGTTGTTGATACCGGGAGGGTTCTTCTTCGCCTCTCGCTCTGGCGTCAATGGACGCTCCAGCCAATCAACATCCTGATCATCGATCTTGTGGACAATGACATGTTCATCACGATTCGAACCCACCGTTCCATAGTAGTTAAATGCATAAGACAACTGCGCATAACCACCAATCATATGGGTTGGCTTCGGTACGGTACGGGTCACACTATTGAGAATTCCGCCACGCTTCCCAGTGGTATTGGAACCGGGAACATTAACGTTCTTCTCCTGTGCGTGATACATAATCGCCATGCCATTTGGAACACGCTGTGAGACAACAACGCGGGCAACCGTGGCACCATTGTCATTCATTGCCTCCACCCAGTCGTTATCTTTCAGACCGATAGAACGCGCATCCTCTTCAGAAACCCAGAAGTAAGGCCCGCCACGGAACAGGGTCAACATTCTCAGGTTATCCTGATAGGTGGAGTGAATTCCCCACTTGGAGTGCGGCGTAATCCAGTTCAGCACCAAGTGTGGCTTACCCTTGATGGCTGCAGGAACATTCTTATGCGCCTGTAGATCCACTGCTGGCTTATAGGCACAGAAGCCTTCACCAAAGTCGAGCATCCACTCATGATCCTGATAGAACTGCGCACGTCCAGTCAATGTACGTAGCGGAATATGCTCATGGAGGTTGGTATAACAGGCGTTATAACTGACCTCTTCAGATTCAATGCCCGACCAGGTAGGTGCGGTGATGATCTTACGGGGTTGAGAGACAATATCATGATAAGTGATCTTCTCATCCTGACGTCCCTTATAGAGGTGACTATGATCTACACCCGTCTTCTTGCTCTGTGCACTCCATGACTTGTGGGCGACCTCACCATTAGTCTCCGGCGCCATACGCATCACTGCATCACAGACATGAACATCCTCAGAGAGTGAAGGCATTCCCTTACTGATACCCTCTTCTTTGATCACACCATTGAGAGAAGCAAGCTCCTCAATCTCCTTGTCTGTATTCCAATCAATTCCTTTGATGGTGTTACCCAGTTTGTTCATCAGAGGGCCGAGGGCAATATACTTGGAGTATGTACTTGGATAATCACGCTCTACCACCTTAAAGATCGGGGCCGTCTTCCCTGGAATCAGATCACAATCACCCTTCTTCCAATCCTTGACCTCGCCAAAAGGCTGCGCCAATGCCATCGGAGTATCATGTTGCATCGGTAGTGCAACCACATCCTTCTGAGTTCCCAGATGAGTCTCAGAGAGCTCAGAGAACTTTTTGGCAATGGTCTTAAAGATCTGCCAATCCGATTTTGACTCCCAAGCAGGATCGACCGCCTTAGATAGTGGATGGATAAACGGATGCATATCGGTGGTATTCAGATCTGCCTTCTCATACCAGGTGGCCGTTGGCAGAACCATATCGGAATAGGCCCCTGTTGAGTTTAGACGGAAGTTGATATCGACCATCAGATCCAGCTTTCCAGTTGGGGATTTTTCTCTCCACTTAATCTCTCTACAGGCTGCTCCCTCAGTTCCCTCACTCATAACACCATTCTGTGCGCCGAGCAGATGTTTGAGGAAGTACTCATGTCCCTTGGAAGAACAACCAATCAGGTTCGAGCGCCAGACGAAGAGGTTACGTGGATGATTCTCTTCCGCATCAATATCCTCGTAGGCAAAATTTATATCACCAGACTTCAGTTTCTCAGCAAGATAACTGGAAACGCCAGCCTCATCTGTTGCGCCGGCCGCCTCTGCCTCCTTCACAATCTCAAGCGGATTCTTGTCAAAATGCGGCATGGATGGGGTCCATCCCAGACGCTGTGCAACCACATTATAGTCTCCCAACTGATACCCTTTATAACGTCCCTTGGCAGTAGACGCGAGCAGGCCATCTGCCTCTACACGCTCATAACGCCATTGATCCGTATGGAAATACCAGTAGGTAGTGGAAGCTGTGTGACGAGGTGGACGGTGCCAATCCAAACCAAATGCGATTGGTGCCCAACCAGCCTGTGGGCGAAGTTTCTCCTGACCCACATAATGTGCCCAACCACCACCAGATTGACCTACGCAACCACAGATATGGAGCAGATTCATGATGCCACGATAGTTCATATCATTGTGGTACCAGTGGTTAATTGCAGCACCCAGAATCACCATCGATTTACCACGAGTCTTCGAGGCATTGTCAGCAAACTCACGGCCAGTACGCTCCAGATCAGCAGCAGGAACACCTGTTACCATTGATGCCCATGCTGGGGTATAAGGTACAGATTCATCGGAATAATCTTTTGCCAGGTTATCGCCCAGTCCACGGTCAATACCGTACTGTGCTACCTGAAGATCAAATACCGAAGTTACATGAACCTCTTCACCAGAGGCTAGAATAAGCTTACGTGCTGGAATCTTGCGAACCAGTGAATCACCATCCTCTGGGGTAAAGTGAGGGAAGGTTACATCTATAACCTCATCCCTATTATCTATACAGCTAAGCTCAGCCTCGATCTCATTACCATTGGCCTGTTCAAGGATATTCCACTTACCCTCCTCACCCCAACGGAATCCAACAGAACCATTTGGTACAACAAATGAGTTACTCCTAGAGTCACGTACAATTGTCTTCCATTCAGGATTATTGCTCTCTCCCATGTTGTTATCAAAATCAGAAGCGCGGAGGAAACGACCAGTAATCAGTTTATCTCCCTGCTTCTCCAGAATGACCTGCATTGGGAAATCTGTAAAACTACGCGCATACTCAGTGAAGTATGGATCTTGCTGATTGACATGAAACTCTTTCAATGCCACATGGCCCATTGCAAGAAATGCAGCGGAGTCTGTACCCTGTTTCACAGGCATCCAGAGATCAGCAAACTTCACATACTCTGCATAGTCTGGTGCCATCGATACAATCTTGGTTCCGTTATAACGAGATTCCACTGCAAAGTGAGCGTCCGGTGTACGGGTCATTGGCAGATTTGCACCACAGACAATAATGTACTTGGAGTTATACCAATCCGCAGACTCTGGCACATCAGTCTGCTCACCCCAAACCTGAGGCGAAGCAGGTGGCAGATCACAATACCAATCATAGAAAGAGCCAACTCCAGCACCAATTAGGGATAGGTACCTGGAACCAGCCGCATAAGAGATCATCGACATCGCAGGGATTGGCGAGAAACCATAGATACGGTCTGGTCCCCACTTCTTGATGGTATGAATATTAGCTGCAGCAATCATCTCAACCATCTCATCCCACTCTGCGCGGACAAATCCACCCAGACCACGAACACCCACATAACTTTCACGTTTTGCTGAATCATTCTGAATCGCTGCCCAGGCATCGACAGGATCTTTTCCCGAGTCACGCTCCGCACGATAGAGATCCACCAAGCGACCACGCACCAGCGGATATTTAATACGGTGAGGACTATAGAGGTACCAAGAGAAAGAGGCGCCACGCTGACACCCTCTGGGCTCATGGTTAGGGAGATCATCCCTGGTTCTAGGGTAATCAGTCTGCTGCATCTCATATGCAACCAACCCATTCTTGACATAAATCTTCCAGGAACAACCACCAGTACAGTTCACACCATGTGTTGAACGCACCATTTTGTCATGGCGCCAACGGTTACGGTATGTATCTTCCCACTGACGATCCTCTTGGGTCACAATGCCGTGCCCCTTTGAGAAGGTATCTTTGACTTTGCCAAAATATCTCAAACGATCAAGAAAATGACTCATAAACAACTCTCCTTAAAAATTAATTGGAGTTCAATATAGATAGTAAGGTCAGGGCAACCCCTATGCAGATTTGTGATGGGTTTGGTAATCTGCAGGGTGTACGAGTACAACACAAAGGGTTGCCCTGTATTTTGTCTAACAGCTATGGGTTATCGAACTCTCTCTTCGGCCCTAGGTAATACCACCAGTTCAATACCAGACAGACCGTATAGAAGATTGCAAATCCATATAGTGCATTCTCTGGCGTTGCTGCCTTGATCTGCTCGCCGAACACCTTCGGGATAATAAATGCACCATAGGCTGCCACTGCAGATGTCCATCCAAGTACTGGTCCAGCTTGTTCCCTGTTAAATACCATCGCAATGGTACGAAAGGTGGAACCATTGCCAATCCCTGTTGCTGCAAATAGAATCAGGAAGAGTATAAAGAACGGGAAGAAGAACTCTTCTGGAGTTGCAGACTGATAAGCTGCAGCCATAAAGTATGCGACACCCAAGGCACTACCAATCATTGTTAGCGATACATATTGAGTCACCTTGGCACCACCAATCTTGTCAGCCATCCAGCCACCAATTGGACGGATTAGTGCACCAATAAATGGACCCATCCATGCATACATAAGTGCTGATGGACCATTTGGATTTGCCGCATCATGTAACATTACACCGTCCGCACCCATCACATGGGTAAAGCCAAAGATAACCTTGATCGCCAATGCAAAACCTGCGGAGTAACCAATAAAGCTGCCGAAAGTCATGGTATAGATAACACTCATAACCCAAGTATGTTTGTTACCAAATATCTTATACTGACGCTTTAGGTTGTTACTAATATTACCTGGTAACATCTTCAGTAACTGAACAGTCATAAAGAGAATACCTGCAATTACAGGCCACTTAGCCCATCCAGGAGCACCGATACCAGTAGGATCAGGAAGAATCACATAGAGACCAGCTGCAGCAGTGATAAAACCAATGATCAACATCATACTAATCATCGAGAAAGCGCCAACTGGGGATGGTAGATCAGGTGTCACATGATCTACCTTTAGATTATTCATCCCAAACCATCCAGCAATTGCTAGAGGTATCAGAAACAACAGCCAAATAAACCCAGCATTATGAATATAGGTATCAGATCCAGCTGGAATCTTGCCAATCAATGTGCCTGATGTATTCACCAACTGCATTGGATCGCCACCGAAAATACCAAAGGTCATAACCAGTGGAACCAGTATCTGCATAGTTGTTACACCAGCATTACCAAGACCGGCATTCAGACCAAGCGCCAACCCTTGCTGCTTTTTGGGATAAAAGAAGCTGATATTTGACATTGAAGAGGCGAAGTTACCGCCACCAAAACCAGAGAGGAATGCCAAAATCTGGAATTGCCACAGTGGTGTATTCATATCCTGCAGTGCGAATCCTGCCCCTACAGCAGGAATCATCAGCAGTGCGGTAGTAAAGAAGATGGTGTTTCGACCACCCGCAATACGGATAAAGAAACTACTGGGGATACGCAGTGTGGCGCCCGTCAGTCCAGCAATTGCCATAAGGGTAAAGAGTTCTGTTTTTGCAAAGGGAAAGCCCAAGTTGAGCATCTGTACGGTGATGATGCCCCAATAAAGCCAAATCGCAAAACCGTTTAACAGACTAGGAATAGAGATCCACAAGTTTCGACTTGCAACCTTCTTTCCTTCCGACTCCCAGAACTGTTCATTCTCTGGGTCCCACTTGGTGATATCCGACATTACTGTCTCCTTATCGTTGAACAAAAAAATAAAAACATAAAAAACAATACCCCTATCTCACACAAGATAGGGGTATAACAAAGTTACTCAAGTGACTCGCTAGGGGGGAGGCCATCAATACGCTCTCTCTTCATCCGTTCCGCATCAGTCCTAGCACATTCGCGAGAAGATACATAACGCTCGTAGAACTCCTCCAACAGATCCGCCTGATCCACAGCCGCTCTGGCAGATACATAGGCATCCAAATCCTCATGTGCCTGCTCGTATTCATACATCACATGATCTCTTGCAATCTGCGCATCCTGTCGCTGCTTATCCCGTGCGAAGGTGTAGTGCATCCAGACTAGGGAGACCGAGGTAGCTCCATAAAGCAACATAAAGACCACACTATTAACACCAGTGAGGTCAATTAATGCGCCAAACATGATCGGTAAAAAAAATCCGCCCATACCACCAGCAAGCCCCACAATTCCTGAGGCCACACCTATGTTTTCAGGGTACTCATCGGAGAGAAACTTAAAGACCGATGCTTTACCAAATCCCCAGGCGATACCAACAACAAACAATAGGGAGGTAAATACCCAGACATTCAGGCCAATCCCAACAGCCACACTACCAGTAGTAGTCTTGATTACCATCTCAGTTTGTGGGTATGACATCAGGAATAGGCAGACCCAAGAGATCCACATGACCCACCAGGTCACCTTATAGGCACCATATTTATCAGAGAACCAACCACCCAATGCACGAATAACACCAGATGGGAGCACAAATGTAGCTGCCAATAGTGCTGCCGTAGTAAGATCCAAACCATACTCAGCTATATAGTACTTAGTCATCCATAGAGAGAGGCCGACAAACCCGCCAAACACCAGAGAGTAGTACTGCATATACTTCCAGATGTTTGGGTCCTTCAACATCTTGAGCTGATCCCCAACTGTAATATGGGCGCCCACCTTATGGTCAGGGTCCTCATATGTAAACATCCAGTAGATTACGACAGTAACAAACATTGCCACCGCATAAACCTTGGGTACCATCTGCCAGCCATAAGCGACTACCAGTGAGGGGGCGACAAACTTGGTGAGGGCGGCACCCGCATTACCGGCACCAAAAATCCCCATAGCAAAGCCCTGCTTCTCTTTGGTAAACCAACGCGCGGTATAGGCGATCCCCACCGAAAAAGAGGCTCCAGCAATTCCCACAAAAAGGCCAAGTACAATAAATTGCCAGTACTCAGTAGCCTCACTGATAAACCAGAGTGGGATAATTGTGACCAGCATCAGAATAAAGTAGACAATTCGTCCACCAAACCGATCCGTCCACATTCCAACTGGTAGACGAACAACAGAACCTGTAAGGATAGGGGTTGCAATCAGAATCCCAAACTGGGTCTCATTCAGCAACAGTAGGTCCTTAATCGGAATACCGATAATCGAGAACATCACCCAAACTGCAAAGCATGCAGTAAAGGCAAAGGTATTCATGGTCAATACCGACAGTTGTTTGGCTCTAAAACTAGGCATATATCCTCTCCCTCAAAGCTCTCCCTAAAAGTACTGTTTCACCAAACCAGCAAAAATCACTGATGATGGAACTTAGCTATCAGAAGACACACTTGCAAGCCATTTGCTCTCTTTAACAATTCAATAGAATTCTCTCTGTACCACCATGGTGGTACAAATAGGTATTCATTTATCTCTTTGTAACTATTGATATATTTTGTAAACGCTATACGATAGATAACAATCCGGTTAAGTAGAGCTCTCTCAAAACATACCCCCATTTTTCTCTGCAATACTGCTGCCTCACAATTACCTATAGAGCCATGACAACCAACAACAAAAAACAATCTCTGATACTGCGTTTTGGGCTTACGCTTGGTGGCATTATCCTTCTGGGATTCATAAGCATGCTCAGCTCTATTTTTATATCAGAATCAATAACTGGTATGGGAAGCGCTATTAATCACGCAGGTTCCCTACGCATGCAGTCATTTCGTATTGCAACTGATCTTGTCTATCAACTGCATGACAACAGAATTGACAATGAAGAAGGTCATCGCTATGCCAACTATGTGCATGACTTTGATGCACGTATACGTAATCAAAAACTAAAAAATGTAATACCTAGCAACCATGATTCTGCAATCTATAAAAGATACGTAGATGTGTTAGATACATGGGAATACAAGATTAAACCCTTGCTATATGTCTACGAGAAGATGGGTAACCAACAGTCTATTATTGACTACAAATATGATGAGAAATACTGGGATACCTTCACCGACACATCCAGAAGACTTATTCGTCAGCGCTATATGGACTTAGTGGAACATTTCGTAAACAAAATAGACAGAATGGTAGTAGAGCTTGAACTTGAGACTGAGAAAAAGATAAAGCTGTTGAACGTGATTGAATTAATCAGTCTATTCCTGGCAATAATAATTGTGCTAATAACCATGATTGTTCTTCAATCAAGAATCATCTCTCCCCTCCAATCCTTGATGATGGCCACTGAAAAAATCAGGGAGGGAGATTTTAGTTATAAGGCCATAGTAAATGGCAACAATGAACTCTCCAGACTTGCTAATACCTTCAACGCCATGTCAACTGAGCTCTCGGAGACATACATCAGCCAAGCAGAAGAAATATCTCGCAAAACTAATGACCTTAAACAGAAAAAAGATGAGATGGAATTGCTATATCATACAGCTGAGATATTAAGCTCATCTCCAGCAAACTCCAAAAGTTATGAAAAAATAATCACAGAAATCAAACAAAAATTTAATATACGTTCTGTAATTATTTGTTTATCGAAGCCAGACAGCGCCGCCGGGCATCTTCTTTCCTCCAGCCTGGAAAATTATGAGTGCAGTAGTAACTGCAAAAAATGTCACACTAACAGAGGAGGACATGATCTTATTTTTCCAATTGAGGATATAAATAGATCATATGGTCTTTTAATTATTGAAAGATCACAAGATGATCTGGATGAATGGCAAACGTCAACTCTTAAAATAATATCAGAGCAGATTGCCTCTGCCATAAATATAGTTGGCAATAGTATAAAGGATAGAGACCAAGCATTAATTAGAGAAAGAAGTATGATCGCCAGGGATCTTCATGATTCACTTGCCCAATCACTCAGCTATCTTAAAATTGAGGTCAGCCGGGTTCAGGATCATATGAATAAAAATATGGATAGCACTGTTATAACCCCGATAATATCTGATATTAGAGATGAGATCAGTAACGCCTACCAACAACTAAGAAAATTAATTACCACATTCCGACTTACAGTAGATAGCACAAACCTTGAGAACACCATAAATAATGCCATAGAAGATTTCAAGCAACTTAAGGATGTAGATATGACTGTTGACGTTCGTGCTACAGGATGTGAAATGAACCCAAGTGAGGCTATGCATCTTATATATATTCTGCGTGAATCTCTTAACAATATATACAAACATGCGAATGCAAGCCATGTTTGGGTTGAACTCAGATGTGCACCATCACACCAAATTACTCTAACAGTTCAGGACAATGGTGATGGCCTAAGTTCTGATGCAAAAAAACATGGTCATCATGGGCTCTCTATCATGCAAGAACGAGCCAGCCTAATTAATGGAACATATGGTGTCAGTTTACGTCCTGGTGGAGGAACCTCAATAGAGGTAAGCTTTACTCCAGTTCAGCACCGTAACCACTCAACAAATGGCAATATAGAATCATGGATCAGTCAACTATGACCACGACAACCATATTAATCATTGATGACCATCCACTGTTCCGTAAGGGAGTCAGAAATCTTCTTTCCATGAACCCACAATTCTCAGTGACAGGAGAAGTTGATAATGGTAGAGATGGAATTATGGAGGCAGTAAGACTAAGACCTGATCTGATATTGCTTGATATTGATATGAAGGGTCTTAATGGTATTGAGACATTAGCTCTTCTCAAAAAGGAGAATCTTCCATCCAAAGTAGTTATGTTAACAGTGTCCTCTCACGAGGAGAATGTACTACAAGCACTTCGAGCAGGAGCTGATGGATACCTTCTGAAAGATATGGAACCAGAAGACATCCTGGACAAGCTTAAACAAGCTTCAGAAGGTCATACAGTTATTAGTGAGGCTCTGACAACTCTTTTGGCTAAATCAATCCGTAATGAACATCAGTTACCTCAATCCTCAAAAGAGGCCAATTTAACTAGTCGTGAAATAGAAATTCTACGCCTTGTAATGGACGGGTTGAGCAACAAACTTGTTGCTAGAGAACTAGATATTTCTGATGGTACCGTTAAGGTTCATATGAAACACATATTGAAAAAACTGCAACTAAAAACCAGAGTAGAAGCTGCAGTATGGGCAATCAAAAACCTGGATGCTCAATAGCTGTTGCCTTCTGATAAAACGGATTTTTCTCTCTCACAGTAGCCACTGCCATAGCAATTGAGAGCAGAATTATGGCATTCAGAAATACCGGAACAATCATAAAAGCATAACCAAGGCTCTCTATCTGTTGGCTACCAATAGCTGCTGTTACCGCTGTTGCCCCACCTGGTGGATGCATACATCGTAGTGAATGCATCAAAATCATCGCAACAGCAATAGCCGCTGATGAGGATAGTAGTGGACTCTCGATCAGTAGCAGACAGCTAACCCCAACAAAAGCAGAAATCAGATGACCACCAACAAGATTCCATGGCTGTGATACTGGGCTATGTGGAAGTGCAAATATAAGCATTGCAGACGCACCGGTAGATGCGAGAATCATTGGAATATTATCCTCCTGCAAAATTGTATAGCTCAGAAAAGATGCCATCAGTGTTGCCAGAAAAGCTCCAACAACAGAGAAAGCGGCCTCTCGATTACTCATTCCATGCATCATCACTCCTCCCATCTGTAAACACCCTAAATCTACCTAATGCAGTAACTGATAATAACCATCCTCCTGCAGAAAACGTTTTGCCTCCTCAGGGTCAAGCTCCTCTACGGGACGAGCAATATGATAAGGTAGTTCGTGCTGCTCTTTACTTAGCTGAACTGTCCCTGACTCTACCAGCCTTTCCATAACAGAGAGAACCGTACGCTCCAGATCATCTGGGGGAGAGTCTCCATAATGGACTCGTAGATAACTAAGCAACTCCTCAACAGTATGCTGCCCATCTGCTAACACAAACACTGTTGCCAGCCATGGTTCCATCTTAACTGTCTCTTTGGGGTTTCTCTTATCAACAAGCGCAACCTCTCCATCTCCTCCAGTCAATTTCGTATAGGCATTATTACGATAAAAAAAGTTCCCCTTATCAATTTCCAGTTCATCAGTCATAAACTGCTCCTACAACCAACCATTTAATCTTGCTGCATGTGCTATCAACAATAACACCACCGTAAAGATCATCACATTCTGAATAAATGTAATCATCATAATGCGGTTGATATTCTGCTCCAGATCCTTTGCAGCCTGCGGTCTTTCCTTGTCTGGCAACGCATCTACTGCTGCCCACTTCTCCTTGCGTATCCTGACCTGGTCAACGGCCTGAGTAAGACATACCACCAGAATAGCCACGCCTATGCGCTCCTGCGTAGGCAGAAAATAGTGAGCACCCAACCACCCCATAAGGGCATGCATCATAAAATTCCACAACATTATTAATACCTCTCAATCATTATAGGCAACAGTCTGCATAGCTCCACTCACCCAGTCAATACCTCTCCTGCTATACCTCCTATTTACTGTTGTAACAGATGAGCGATTAGCATTAGCATCTTCTCTACTATTAATCAGCTGAACACACCAATGAAAGTTACAAAAGACCGAGTCATAACCATTGAGTACAAGATGGTAAATCATAAAGGAGAGATTATTGATAGCACTGACAACAGTGATGCACTCTCATTCATTCAAGGATATGGATCAGTAATTCCTGCAATTGAGAAACAGATTGAAGGACACCACACAGGAGATCGCCTTACTTTTGCTCTTAAACCAACAGATAGTTACGGAGAGAGAGATGAGTCAAAAGTTAAAGTAATACCAAAGAGCCAGTTCAATATGGATGGTGACCTTCATGTTGGCATGCAATTCTATACCCATAAAAATGGACATGATATTCCTGTCACAATTACTACTATAAATGATCAGCAAATAACCATTGATGGAAACCACCCACTAGCTGGTGCTGATATCAATGTTGATCTGGTTATAGTTGATGTACGTGAGGCTATTGATGTTGAACTTGAAAGTGGTGAAGTTCAAACTGATGAGGATATATTCAATAACTGAGCCCTCAACCACTCTCGATCCAATTTCCCCATACTGTTTCGTTTTAATCCAGATACAAACAGCAGTTCTCGTGGACGCAGACTTGATGAAATATTAGCTCTCATCCATCTGCTTACGATCTCCTCCTGATCTCTCTCACCATCTATAACTGCAACAATACGCTCACCCCACTCCTTATCAGGAATAGACCCTACCGCCACATCTCTCACCCCTGGTGCAGAGACCATCAACTGCTCTATTACGACAGGATCAATGGTCTCCCCTCCAGAGATAATCCGATCATCCAGCCTTCCATAAATATGGAGATGTCCGTCCTTATCCATAGCCCCATGGTCAGCTGTTACAACCTCATCCTCACCCAGTAACAGATTACTCCTTATCCTTATCTCACCCTGCTCTCCTATAGCAATAGAGACTCCAGACAGAGGGGCTCCTACATCACTATCATCCCACTGATCTATATTTTCTCTACCAAGTCGCAACATGGTGATTCTGGATGCGGTCTCGGTCATCCCATAGGAGACAACAATGGGCCACCCGCTCTCTACTGCACGCTGGGCCAGTGGCTTTGGCAGACGGTCTCCACCAATCAGTACCGTCTTCAGTGATTCAGGGGCAGGCTTATCTCCGAAGTAATCCAGCAGTTTTGAGAGCATTACAGGTACAAGCGAGATATGGGTGATAGTGTAACGCCCTAGATCACCATAAATTCTTTCTGGATAAAAACCCTCATGAAGCAGCATGGTGGCCCCTGCCTCTTCACAACGATATTTGATAGAGAGTCCGCCAACATGATTTAGGGGAAGACAGTTTAGCCAGCAATCCCCTTTCTGAAGTCTCTCATACTGCTGCCCCATACGAGCACTAGCACGAAGGGTATCTACGGAGAGGAGAACCTTTTTTGAAATACCTTCAGTACCACTGGTCTCCAGAATGAGGCCTGCTCCATCGGCACTCATTTCTCACCAATATGGATAGCGGCAATTCCGAAGGTTAGATTGCTGTAGCTAACATTTGTGAATCCAGCCTGCTCCATCAACCTCTTCATCTCTTCCTGGTCAGGAAAGCGGCGGATAGATTCCACCAGATAATTGTAGGCAATTGGTGCCTTGGCTATCCATGCACCGAGTCGTGGGATCACATAGAAGGAGTGGAGATCATAAAATGGCTTGATCAACCAGTGGGGTCTGGAGAACTCAAGACAATACATTTTCCCACCAGGCTTTAGCACGCGATTTATCTCGCGCAGAGCCTGCTCCATGTTTGTCATATTACGGATACCAAAAGAGATGGTAAGACGGTCAACCGAGTTGTCATCCAATGGAATTGACTCCCCTGCTCCCACACGAAACTCCACCCCCTCTATTCCTCTCCTCTCACCCTCAGCCATCATCGCCTCACTGGGGTCTATAACAATAACTGTTCTCTCACCTGCTGCCATCTTTTCTGCTATATCACCAGTACCTCCAGCAAGGTCAACTATCAACTCGTTATTCTCTGGACTAACCATCTTTACCAGATGACGCTTCCAGAGACGGTGGATACCGAAACTCATCATATCGTTCATAAGATCATAGCGGGGTGCTACTGCCTGAAAAACCGCGCGGATCTTCTCCTCGCGCTCCTGCTCGCCTACCTTTGAAAAACCAAAAGTCTGTGACAGCTTGTCCATTATCTAATTGCCCCACCAAGATCATAGAGCGTACGGTGCACCCCGTGGCATCGTGCACAGACCGCAACCCCAACCTCACCCAATTTTCGACCAACCCCGCTGGAGTTTTTAGTAAGCAGAACAGATAGCTCTTCCAACAGAAATTCTGTCTCCTCACCAAGGATACGTTCTCGAGGATATTCGTCACGGTGACAGCCACTACAGCTCTCACCCAGATCAATCACCCTAGTTGAGAACAGATCAAGATAATCTGTTGCGGCAGTTATGCGTCCGTCCTCAACTGCAATCTTGAAACGGTTCATTGAGGTTGAAAGGTTATTCATTGTATCTTTGTAGGATAGCTCCTCCATGGTTTCACTATCCTCAACCATTACCTTCTCAAAATTTGGGGTTCTGTATAACGCCGCAGTCACTGCCCGATAATCATCATGGCATGAACCACAGGTCATACCCACTTTTCTGAGGGCGCCGCCCATGGCCTCCCAATCTCTATCTTTTATCACCTGCTCAAGTCGATTTATCCATTTTGGTTCAATCTCGTTACTCCACTCAGGCACCATCTCGGTAATGCTTCTATAGTCCTTGATAAATTGTGAACCCCACTTATCCAGCAGCTTCTCATTCTGCAGGGCCGTATACTCCTGAATTGCCAGCATGGAACGGCGCAGACGGAACATGGTATGGAGCCATACCTGCCTCTTATTTTGTGGTTTGTACCACTGAGCGATGGATGTTGGTGGTAGCTGAACTGACATCTCCTGTTCATAACTCTGCGTATCAGCACTGCAAAGTGGTGACAGAAAGAGTGTGACTGCAATAAAAGCGATATTTTTTATATTCATAGGTAAAGTCCAAATATCATCAAGATTCCAAACAGAAGCTGGAGCTGAGCCGTCTGTGCCAACAGTTTATTTAATCCTCTACCATGAGGTAAAAGATAGATTTTTCTCCCCAGGTAGAGTGAAACCGGTAGTGCCGGCATCATAACCCATATCAATAACGGCTTCTGAAGTTGTTCAGACAAAATCAGAAGTATCAGGAATGGGGTTAATAAAAGTGTGAGATAGAGAACTCTGGTAAGCGACATTCCTAAACCAACTGCCAGGGTGTTTTTTCCAACAACACGATCAGTATCAATATCTCGATAGTTGTTTACAACTAGAACTGCTGCAGCCAACAGCCCTATCGCGGACCCTGCCAATAGAGCTGTAGAGCTCCACTGCAGAGTAACCAGGTAGGTAGTACCCATAACTGCAGCAACACCAAAAAAGAGAAAGACAAATAGCTCTCCCATAAATGTATAGGCAATGGGGATGCGGCCTCCAGTATAGGCAAGCCCCGCAGCAATTGATGACAGCCCAATCAACAAGATTGGTAGCCCACCAACCACAACCAGGGATATCCCTATTATAAAAGCTGCTGAAAAAGATCCAATTGCAGCCTTTTTAACACCATTCGCACTCAACAACCCTTCCGAAACCATCCGCTTTGGACCAAGACGATCTGGACCATCAGCTCCACGTAGCGCATCCCCAGCATCATTGTATAGATTTGTCCCAACCTGAATCAGAAGAGCCGCCAGAAGAATAAGGGTGAGTAGCAGAGGTTTAAACAGGGCACTCTCTGTATGAGCTATAACTGCTCCCAGAAGTACCGGAATTACCGCCATTGAGAGGGTTTTTGGACGTACGGCATGTAACCATGGGGAGTTCATAAACAGCTGCTCTTGATCTGAATCAACACCGTCTCAGTCTCGCATTTGGTAAGATTGTCCGCAAGTAACACCTTCATAATAATCTACAATTTACCTCTATGAAAAAAAGCTACCTTATACTCTGTTTTGCACTACTAACAGCACCAGTTCACGCTGTCAGTGACCATCAACTTGAGAAGGTAAAACAGTTGGGGGAGCTCAACGGGATTGCTCTTAATTGTGGATATATTGATGAGACCCGCAGAATGAAACGAGCTATGGTATCAACTGTCCCCAAGATCAGGGTTATTGGGATAGCTTTTGATGAGGCAACTAACAGCTCCTTTCTCTCAACAATCAAATCGGGAAATTCATGTCCTACAGAGAAGTCACTTAGCCAACAGGTTGACAGCAGTATTGAGCAGTTGGAAACAGTATTTATGAATCATCAGGAGAAACTATTTTGAGGCTGCTCTCCCTATTTGTACTGCTCATCTTCTCCTCAACCACATGGAGTGGCGAGCCTCTCAGGATTGTTACCACCATAAAACCAATTCATTCAATCCTCTCTGGTCTACTGGCAGGGACACGGCCTCCCGAACTACTTGTAGATAATCAGCAATCACCATATACAGTAACTCTCTCAAGATCCAAGCAACATACCATCAGGGATGCTGATATGGTCGTATGGGTGGGGCCAGAACTGGAGCAGTTTATGGTTAAGCAGATAGAACAGCTTGGCCCGAAGACAACCCTCTTTACCCTGCTTGATAATGAAGAGATCAAGGTTCTTCAGTCACGCTGGAACAAGGGGAAACGTGATCCATTCTTATGGCTTGATAGCCGCAACATACTTATCCTTACTGATGAGCTTTTCAGAGCACTAATCAAGCTTGATCCAGAGCGCAGATCTCTATATGAAAATAACCGACGCAACCTGTTAAGCAGACTGGCAGAACTTGACCGCCGCCTGGAGTATGGATACAGAGGGCTGAAGAGCGGTATTGGCATGGCCTACTACGATACCTTGCAGTATTTTGAACAGGCATATGCACTAAAAATCAGGGGGGTGGTTGCAGAGTCACCAACAACACCAGTTAGTGGACTCTCTTTTCTACAGAGCAGGGCCAAACTCAAAAGTGGTGACTATAGCTGTCTGTTGACTGAACAGCAGATCGATCCTGATGACTTATCTCTGCTTACCAATGAGATCACACTCAATATTGGTCTTTTGGACAGTTTTGGATCAAAAATAGATGCTGGAGAAGATCACTACTTCAAATTGATGGAGCAGAATACAGCTACTATCAAACAGTGCTTAAAGTACGTGGATGATTCAATTGCAGAGGAGGTAGCAAAAGAGGTCATCCAAAACAGCACCAGTAATTCCACCACAACCAGCTATATTGGTGGCAAGTTCATGTTACGTGATCATCACGGTAAACTATTTACCGACCAGGATATGCTGGGGGCATTCCATCTGGTCTACTTTGGATATACCTTCTGTCCTGATGTCTGCCCCACCTCACTACTCACCATCTCCTCAGCACTGAACAAACTTGGGGATGATGCCAAACAGATCCAGCCATACTTCATAACGGTTGACCCAGCCAGAGACAGACCAGAGGCGCTAAATACCTATGTTAACTATTTTCACCCGACCCTGATTGGACTAACTGGCACTCAGTCCATGATTGACCGGGTTGCCCGAATGTATCATGTGAAGTATGAGAAGGTTATTGACGAATCAAGAGACCCTGATCAATACATCATGGATCACTCATCAGGGGTTTTTGTGATGGCGCCCAGTGGAGAGTTCATAACTAAATTAGCTCACGGAATATCAGCTGATGATATGGCTGCCCGCATCAGAGATGTCCTGTCAAAACAATAGAACTACCGATAGGTATTTACTATGAAAGGCAACAGTAGAATAATGCTATTCAATGAGCAGCAACCAACCCATAGCCATTGTCGATGTGCGTGGACTAAAGTGTCCCGAACCTTTCAGGCAGGCTACATCAACAGCTATGGCACTACCACCAGGGGGGTCATTCCAACTCCACATCTCTGTTGAACCACAGCCACTCTATGAGCACCTCAATGAACTTGGGTTTACCATTCACCCAGAAACAGCGTCTGATGGTGATTTTCTGATCACCATAACCGCACCTGATAATCCTGTTGAAAATAGCGAAGAGATACTGAAGAGCAGACCAATCTGCATCTCCTGAGGGGGCAGATTAAAAGTCCGGGTTCTTCCACCCTTCTGGTGCCACATCCTCTGCAGGTGGCTTAATTCTGGAAATATAGTCCGCCAGGATCGAAAGCTCAGCATCCTTCATCTTGCTAACCCTGCGCATCATCTCGCTATTGGCATTACGTCTCTTGCCGTCACGAATCCACCTCAACTGCCTTAACAGATAGGCATAGTGCTGGCCTTGGACGCGAGGAAAATATCTAACAGGATCTCCTCCACCATCACCACCATGACATTCGGCACATTTTCTAAAATATGTACGTTCCGCCTTGCCCAGTTTATGCCCAGGGCCAATACCTGGGGTTGAGGTCATAGGTAGCGTCTGAATATAGGCAGTGACATCAGCAATTGCCTGAGGGCCACCCATCACCTTCTCCTGGGCGATTACCAACATGGATGGATTATCCCGATTGCCAGCTCTGATATCGGCAATCTGCTTGATTATGACACTACTGTGCTGTCCTGCGAGCTGAGGATAACTGCCATCAACAGTTCCCCATGAATTGGTTTGGTGACAAACAACACAGAGCCTGAAAACCTGCTTACCTGACTCCACATTTGGAGTGGCTGCCATTGCAATGGCAAGCTCATCATCGAGTGGCGCATCGGCTGAGACCACAAAAGAGAGGAGTACAGCACCAACCCCAAATAACCTACCCAACTCTCTCATATAACTCTACTTTACCCCGTTGGATATCAGGAACTGACCCAGCTCCTTATCAGTGCGTACGATATGGTCAAGTAGCCACTCCTTCAGGAAGTGGTGAATCTCTGTGCTGAGATCCTCCTGGTCATCCAGATTACCTGTATGTTGACCACTAAAGGTCTCTACCTTCTCCACCATATCCCTATGCTGCTTCATGTGCGCATCTATATCTGGCCAGTTGTTATCTCTCATCAACCCCTCCTCGCGCTCGAAATGGTATTTGGTATATTCGATCAATTCATCAATAACACCCTTCACATACCCCTCACCCATATTGTAATGGGAGGCACTAACAACCTGATTCAACAGTCCAACCAGCTTTTGGTGATCATGATCAATTAACTCCACCCCAACCTCATACTGGCTATTCCAATCTATATACTCCTTACGCACACTGCGTTCATGAAGATATGGAATCAATGCCAGAATAACCAATATTACCCACGGAACAGGATTGGCCAGACCAGCCTCAGATGTAACAAACCCCAGAAAGACGACCACTAACGCAACGATGATCAGTGAGAACAGTGCGAACATCGAGTAACTTTTTTTCATAAAACAGATTCCTCGCGAGAGTTAAACACAACTAAAGGTAGCATACCTAAGATACCATTATGAATGATTTGATGTGTATCAAACCCTTAACAAACCAGAACAATACCTATAAACTTCACACACATTATAAGAACTAGAACTACCAAACCACCCATGTCTATATCCACTGTTTTTGAGCGCGAGCTTCGCCGCTCCCCACTATTTTCCTCTCTATCCAAAGAGGCCATGGAAGATATTATAGACTCATCCGAACTTATCAGAAAAAAACCTAATGAGGTTCTGTTTCTGCAGGGAGATGCCGCTACCCATTTCTATGTTGTACGGACCGGCACCATTAGACTCTACCTGCTTACTCCAGATGGCGATGAAAAAACCGTAAATATCCTGCAGGCCGGCAACTCTTTTGCTGAGGCAATGGTGTTTATGGATGGCGGCAAATACCCAGTCAACAGCCAGTTTCTAGAGGACGGAGAGATATTCTCCTTCAACAGTAAGGTATACAAAAATATCATGCGCACAGATCCTGAAACAACCTTCTCGATCATGGCCGATCTTAGTATGCGACTACAGAACTACGTGCAGGAGATCGAGCAGCTCTGCCTGCATAATGCCACCCACAGACTAATGAGTTACCTGCTTACCTTTATTCCTGCCGAGGACAATGAGGGAACCTTTCAATTACCAACCCAAAAAAGCGTCATTGCGTCCAGACTCTCAATTCAGAGAGAGACCTTCTCGCGCATTCTTGGAAAACTGAAAAAGAGAAAGATGATTGATGTTAATGGCAACGAGGTTCATATCCTCGATGCTAAAATGATGCGCAGCGCTCTAGTTGATTGATACCACACTAATGTTCCCAACCATCTCAGGATGTGGGCCACATAGATAACTATAGACCCCCTCTTGGGTGAAAGTATGTTCCCAGCTCTCCCCGGGAAAGAGATACTCTGACCCAACCAGATCACCTCCACCATAACCATTCAGTTTTACTGAATGATACTGCCTCTTCTCATGGTTGACCCAGCGTACTGTATCACCAGGATTGATCGTCACAGTTTGCGGTTGGTATCTGTAATCAATAATCTCAACCTCAACCACCCTTGGTTGAGGTATATCATTCGAACATCCTGACACAAAAAAAAGGCCTCCCAGCAGAAGCATGAGAGGCCTGTTATTAATCATTGTCATCTCACCATTTTACAGCATTGATCTCCGCTTTTGGATTGTCAAATCCGAGCTTGTAACCAAATGAGACATGGTGGAAGCGTCCATTTGTATAGTCATCGTGGATGGCGAAACCAAAGTTATAGACCTGGTCCAGTACCAGAGTTAGGTCATCTACATCACCAGAACTGAGCTTGCGCTTCATATCTACCACCCAGTTACCCTGATCATCTCTCTTGCCCTCAAACTCAAGGTCACCACTATTACCACTCATATCACGATCAGCAAGTATCATTCCATCCTCAGCCTGCTTACTACCCGACTTGTAGCGCACAAGATCCATGATCTTTTTCTGATCCAGTGCCGCCTTAATCTCTTCAGGCTTTCTCAGCTTGTCCCAGCCACCACGCTTCTTGCCACGACGCCCCTTCACCTCAATCTTGGTACGTGACTCCTTGGTGTATTTGGTTACATCTGTACCCTCTGGCTGATGAGGCATACCGTTGGCATCATGGTGACAAGTTCCCCAACAACCTGCTCTATCCGCAAACTCAACCTCATCTGTAGCAAACATCATTGCCAGCTTGACAGGGTTCTCAGGATCCATCCGCTCAGAATCTGCAACTGGCTTATACTCTGTTGCTTCATTATGGTGGGCAACATCATGCCAGATAAACCGCATATATAGATTCTCACCATCATGTGCGGCCTTCACCATCACCGGGATTCCACCTCGCTTGCCAGGAATTGGAGTGGGCTCCATCGCCTTCTCATGCTTTCCACCAACAATACGGTCACCCATAACCTTGGCCTCTTTATCATGACAGGTAAAGCATCTATCTCCACCCTTTTTAAAGGCATTTGCCCCACCATGATCTGTTCCATTAAGCACCCACTCTATGGATGTCTGTCCAGGATAGATAACATAGATCTCTCTCCCTACAATAGATGACCAATCACCAGCCTTGGCTGATGCTGCCGCCTTGGCTGCTGCCTCAGCTGCCGCCTTCTCTGCTGCGGCTTTGGCTGCTGCCGCCGCCACTGGATCAAGATCAGCAAGCTGGAACAGTTTTGCCCCAGGTTTCGCCAGTGACTCGTCAGGGGCCTCCATAGCCTCCTTCTCCTCATCACTCAACAGCTTATGAACCCCTTTGTGCGCAACACCCTTATGACAGTCAATACAGGTCTGTCCCGATCTAAGAGCATTGGTATGTTGATTCATAGCACGAGGTTTCTGCATGTCTCCATTCATAGCCTCAAAATTGTGGCAGTTCCGACACTCTCTGGAATCGGTACTCTTCATCGAACGCCATACATTTTTTGCCAACTGCAGACGTTTCGCATCAAACTTTTCAGGGGTATCAATAGTCCCCAGCACTTTATGCAACACCTCGTTACTGGCCTGAATCTTTCTGGCTACCTTATGTACCCATGGATCAGGTACATGACAATCCGAACAGGTTGCCCGTACTCCAGTACGATTCGCATAGTGGATAGTCTTCTGGTACTCCTTGTAAACATTGTCCTCCATCTCATGACATGAGATACAGAACTCAAGAGTATTGGTAACCTCCATTGCCGTATTGAATCCACCCCAGAAGATAATTCCAAACAGGGCAAAAACCAGGCCTCCTCCAAGTGTCGTATTGAGGATCAAACGACGTGAGAACATCAACTTCATTCTCTCTTTGAAACTTGGTCTCTCAGGAATTGGCATGGATAGCTCCCCAGGCAATACAAATAAGTTATATAAAAAAGCCGGCACCTGATATGCAGGTGCCGGCCACTACTCTACTTAGGTTACGTGGTTAGTTCTACTGTAAACGTTGAACTTACCAGTTGGTGTGGTCAGTCCCTTGATACGAGCCTTCTCTTCAAGAGTGTCCGCATCATAGACTACGATCTCACCAGTTGGGTTACCGTTATCAGTACGGTTCCAGACAGAGACCCAGGCCTCACTTCCATCCTTGTTAAACTCAATATGGAGTGCCGCCTTACCCTTCTCTTCAGTTACACGGATGGTCTTAACGATCTCACCGGTCTCCTTGGAGATAACCTGTACAGACTGCTGGATCTCAGGCTCAGGATTCTTGACCTGATCTGCCCATACGTACTTGGAGTTTGGATGAGTACGGATAAACGCACCTGCTCCATCAGTCTCGATCTCACGTACGATCTTCCACGCCTTGCTTGGTGTACCAGCTGGATCATTACCCCATACGGTTACCATGCCTGTTCCCAGATGGACTGTAGCACCTACAGGACCATGCTTTGGATCATCCCAGTTTGCACCAGGACCAGGGTGTGGCTTCTTGCCAGTGGTATCAATCATCGCCTCAAGCTTGCGGGTCTTGGTATCAACTACAACCATCTTGTTGGATGCATTTGCCGCAATCTGGAAGTAACGTCCGGTTGGATCAAAGAATCCATCATGAAGATATTTAGCTGAATCAATCTTGGTGATTCGAAGATTCTCGATATCAGTGTAGTCAACCTGCCACATCTGTCCCAGCTCCTTGACCGCAACCAGGAAGGTTGGCTCGTTTGGAGTGGTGTAGACCGCAGCTACGCGTGACTCATTTACATATTCACCATCAACATTTACCCCGCGAGTGGATACTACCTTCAGCGGCTCCATGGTCTTGGCATCAGCAATTACGAAGTGTGGTGGCCAGTAGCCTCCACCAATTACATATTTACCGTCACCAGAGATTGCAACATCACGTGCATCGTATGCAATCTGGGTCTTGGCAACCAGCATGCTTCCTGGCTGTTGCCATAGATCGATCTTACTCATTACACCATCACGACCCATTGTGTACCAGAAACGTCCGGCAACACCATTCTCTGGGTGCTCAGTCTCATGATGCTCAGTGGCCTTGATTACGTGTACTGCATAACCAGTATCAATATGGTCGATAATCTCTTTGGTATCACCATCGATTACTGCTGCCTTACCGGCATCACGCTCGATTACTACGAAGAAGTTCTCCCAATTGCGGCCATGCAGTGGCTTGGTTGGATAGTCCTTAGGATCGACAAATACCTCTGTGCGCTCCTTCATCATAGCCAGTGACATCTCTGGTGGAACTGGTGGCTCCAACTGGATGTAGGTGGCCATCATTGAGATCTCTTCTTTACTGAAAATATCATCAAAGTTGTTCATTCCACCGTCTGTTCCGTAAGTCAGGATCTTCTCTAGACGCTCCTGACCTAGTTCACGAGTATTTTTTGGCTCCAGGCTCTTGCCTGTCGCTCCCTTTCTCAGTACACCGTGACAACCTGCACAGCGTTGGAAATAGAGCTTCTTGGAGTGCTCAAAATCCGCCTCTGATAGTGATGGCTCAGCACTTACTGTAGTACCGACCCCGCCCATTGCAACACCCACTGCAAGACTTAACGCAGTCAATGATAATTTCTTCATATTCATAGTTCTCCTAAACAAAACAAAAAACCTCCTCTTGTAAAAAACCCCTTTAGCCAATCAGGTTAAAGGGGTCTCTTTTATCAAGTTACGTGGTTAGTTCTACTGTAAACGTTGAACTTACCAGTTGGTGTGGTCAGTCCCTTGATACGAGCCTTCTCTTCAAGAGTGTCCGCATCATAGACTACGATCTCACCAGTTGGGTTACCGTTATCAGTACGGTTCCAGACAGAGACCCAGGCCTCACTTCCATCCTTGTTAAACTCAATATGGAGTGCCGCCTTACCCTTCTCTTCAGTTACACGGATGGTCTTAACGATCTCACCGGTCTCCTTGGAGATAACCTGTACAGACTGCTGGATCTCAGGCTCAGGATTCTTGACCTGATCTGCCCATACGTACTTGGAGTTTGGATGAGTACGGATAAACGCACCTGCTCCATCAGTCTCGATCTCACGTACGATCTTCCACGCCTTGCTTGGTGTACCAGCTGGATCATTACCCCATACGGTTACCATGCCTGTTCCCAGATGGACTGTAGCACCTACAGGACCATGCTTTGGATCATCCCAGTTTGCACCAGGACCAGGGTGTGGCTTCTTGCCAGTGGTATCAATCATCGCCTCAAGCTTGCGGGTCTTGGTATCAACTACAACCATCTTGTTGGATGCATTTGCCGCAATCTGGAAGTAACGTCCGGTTGGATCAAAGAATCCATCATGAAGATATTTAGCTGAATCAATCTTGGTGATTCGAAGATTCTCGATATCAGTGTAGTCAACCTGCCACATCTGTCCCAGCTCCTTGACCGCAACCAGGAAGGTTGGCTCGTTTGGAGTGGTGTAGACCGCAGCTACGCGTGACTCATTTACATATTCACCATCAACATTTACCCCGCGAGTGGATACTACCTTCAGCGGCTCCATGGTCTTGGCATCAGCAATTACGAAGTGTGGTGGCCAGTAGCCTCCACCAATTACATATTTACCGTCACCAGAGATTGCAACATCACGTGCATCGTATGCAATCTGGGTCTTGGCAACCAGCATGCTTCCTGGCTGTTGCCATAGATCGATCTTACTCATTACACCATCACGACCCATTGTGTACCAGAAACGTCCGGCAACACCATTCTCTGGGTGCTCAGTCTCATGATGCTCAGTGGCCTTGATTACGTGTACTGCATAACCAGTATCAATATGGTCGATAATCTCTTTGGTATCACCATCGATTACTGCTGCCTTACCGGCATCACGCTCGATTACTACGAAGAAGTTCTCCCAATTGCGGCCATGCAGTGGCTTGGTTGGATAGTCCTTAGGATCGACAAATACCTCTGTGCGCTCCTTCATCATAGCCAGTGACATCTCTGGTGGAACTGGTGGCTCCAACTGGATGTAGGTGGCCATCATTGAGATCTCTTCTTTACTGAAAATATCATCAAAGTTGTTCATTCCACCGTCTGTTCCGTAAGTCAGGATCTTCTCTAGACGCTCCTGACCTAGTTCACGAGTATTTTTTGGCTCCAGGCTCTTGCCTGTCGCTCCCTTTCTCAGTACACCGTGACAACCTGCACAGCGTTGGAAATAGAGCTTCTTGGAGTGCTCAAAATCCGCCTCTGATAGTGATGGTCCGGATGCAGCCACCTTGGCTGGTGCTGCTGGGGCTGGAGCAGGGGCTGGTGCCGCTGCTGGAGCTGGTGCTGGTGCTGGTGCTGGTGCTGCAGTTTTTGATGCACCTGAATCACCAGAGTCACCACACCCTGATAATCCCAGAGTCATGACTATTGCCAGACTCAGGGTTGCACCCTTCTTGAAACTCCTCTTCTTACCATCGATCATCTTGGATATCCCTCTTTACTATTTACAGAAGATAAAACAGCAGGTGGAAAAACAGATGTAATTCCCGTTCCTGTTGTCAGGTTTTTTTTACACGGGGGAAGGATCTACCAAAAGCCACCTGCAGTTCATTGACCTAGGTCAAACTACAACTTACTAATATAAATTAACCCTACCGAGTGCTGCAATGGTTCAAATTCTACGTAGATAATGAGGCGTTATTATTGATATGAATCAATTACGCATAATCTGTTTTCCACTAAATTGTATACCCATGAAAAAGAGTACTGAAAAAGAACCTGTTGTTTCACTGATTGGAGCAGGTCCAGGAGATCCTGACTTGTTAACAATCAAGGCATTGCGACGTATTGAGCAGGCTGAGGTTGTGGTTCATGACCGTTTGGTGAGTGAGGAGATACTGGCTCTTATCCCTCAGGGGGTGCCACGTATCTATGCCGGCAAGAGTTGCGGCAAACACTCCATGACCCAGGATGAGATAAATCAGACTCTGGTTAATCTTGCCAGGAATGGGCGTAGTGTTGTGCGGCTCAAGGGAGGTGACCCATTTGTCTTTGGTCGTGGCAGTGAAGAGGCTCTGGTTTTGCATAGAGCAGAGATAAAATTTGAGATTATTCCAGGAATTACCTCTGGAATTGCCGCCACAGCATATGCCGGAATCCCTGTTACTCACAGATCACTCTCCAGAGGAGTTCTGTTCGTTACCGGGCACTTCAAGAATGATGAGGCAGTGGAGCTGGATTGGAGTGGAATGGCTAACCCAGAGTTGACTCTGGTCATCTACATGGGACTGCATAATCTTCCGATGATAAGGGATAATCTAATTAGTCATGGACTCTCCCCCGAGACACCAGCGGCAGTAGTTGAGAATGGCACAACCAGAAAACAGCGCAAAGCAATCGCCACACTCTCCACTATCGAGGATGCTACCAGAGATAAAGGGCTATCATCCCCTGCGCTTATCATTGTAGGTAAGGTTGTTGCACTCAGTGATGAGCTGGAATGGTTTGATAAGGTTGCGGAAGAGTCTGCGACAATTGATGCTGTAGCCCTGAATGCCTCATAATTGTGAATGAAATTTTTATCTATCCTGCTGATACCACTACTATCTTTTACTCCACTGCTCTCTAATGCAGCGGGCGAAGAGCCGCTCACTGAGCAGAGAAAAGGCGAGATTACTCACATGGTTAAACAGGATTGTGGCTCTTGTCATGGGCTAACCCTTAAGGGAGGGTTAGGCCCAAGCCTCGATCCGGTACGACTCAACCTCTATCCTGAAGGTTTTTTGGAGACCACTATATTTCATGGCCGCCCCGGAACCCCAATGCCACCATGGGCCCCTATTTTAACTGGTAGTGAGATTAGCTACATTGCCACTCAATTATTGAAAGGTAGCTGGTATGAAAAGTAACTTATTGATTTCCATTGTTATTCTACTGGGAACTGTTCATACCTCACTATCTGCCTGTGAGACCAGAGGAACTGGTGATCTGGGCATAGTAATCGAGCGTGCCAGCGGATCCATTCAGATTATCGACACTACAGAACGTGCCTCACTAGGACGCATAGAGGGGCTTGGTGACCTCTCTCACGCCTCTGCCGTCTACTCACGCGACGCCCGTTATGCCTTTATCTTTGGCAGGGATGGCGGCCTCACCAAGATTGATATTCTCTGCAAAAAGATAGAAAAACGTATTATCCAGGGCGGCAACAGTATTGGTGGGGCAATTTCTCAGGATGGAAAATGGGTTGCTGTCTCAAACTATGAGCCTGGTGGTGTCCGTATTTTTAACAGCAGAACCCTTGAGCTGGTGGCCGATATCGAAGCAACCGCACTATCAGAGCAGAAGAGATCACGAACAGTTGGTCTAGTAGATGCCCCCGGAAACCATTTTGTATTCAGTCTGTTTGACAGTGGTGAGATCTGGATTATCAAGATGAGTGATGACGGCTCATCATCCATCAAAAAGTTCACCGATATCGGCAGACAACCATATGATGGCTTAATCACCCCGGATGGACGTACCTACATTGCCGGGCTGTTTGGTGAGGATGGGCTCGCCCTGCTTGATCTCTGGCACCCGGAAAATGGGGTGCAACGAATTCTTGACCACTATGGACGTGGTGAACAGAAACTCCCTGTCTACAAGATGCCCCATCTTGAGGGGTGGGCAGAGGCCGGGGATAAAACATTTCTGCCGGCTGTAGGTCGCCACGAACTACTGGTGGTAAATAGCGGAAGCTGGCAAGAGAGCGGGCGTATTCAGGTACATAGCCAGCCAGTATTTGCCATAAGCCGCCCTGATGGACGACAGATCTGGGTAAATTTTGCGTTCCCACACAATGATACCCTGCAAATTATTGACGCAGAGAGTCTAAAGATAATCCACCAGATACAACCCGGGAAAGGTGTACTGCATATGGAGTTTACACCCCGTGGCGAGGAGGTCTGGGTCTCGATACGCGACAAAAATCTTGTAGAGATCTATGACACAGAGACATTTGCACTCCTGAAGAGCCTGCCAATGGAAACCCCCAGCGGCATCTTCTTTACCAACAGGGCCGGACAGATCGGGCTTTGATAGTGCCAATCAATCTTGATTTTGAATTGATCCAGAACAAATCCGCCCCCTCTAAATAGGTAGATAATATCCGCTATATGGGTCAACCTCTCTCAATACAGGATCGTCGTCTGCTGAATGAATTTCAGCACCACTTTCCCCTCTCTCCTCGTCCCTATGCAGAACTGGCAAAGCGACTAGGTACCAGTGAGGACGAGATACTTGGGCAGATAAAACGACTCCAGGGTGATGGATTAATCAGTCGTGTGGGAGCAGTAATTCAACCTCACACCATTGGTTACAGCACGCTGGCCGCAATGAGCATTCCTGCTGAAAAAATTGATGATGTTGTCAACTTTATCAATCAGCTCCCACAGGTTAACCACAATTACGAACGAGAAAATGAGATGAACATCTGGTTTGTGGTGACTGCTGAGGATGAGCATGACCTCAAGCGTATTCTGCAAAGAATTGAAAGAGAGACCGGTTACTCAGTGTACTCGTTTCCAATGGTACAAGACTTCCATATCGACCTTGGATTCAAGCTTGACTGGAAACATCCACTCAGCAGACAGTCCAGTTCTGTACATCCGGCAGCATTCTCATGATAAGCAATAAAAACATAGTCACCACTGAAATTACTGAGGCTGACAAGATGGTATTGGCTGCAATCCAGAGTGGGCTTCCTCTAACCCCTCGACCATATAATGATATTGGAAAAATGGTTGGGATGAGTGAGGATGAGGTGATTGAGCGAGTCCATAAACTACAGCTTGATGGCATTATCAGACGTATGGGAATTATCGTTCACCATCGTCCTCTGGGCTACAACGCCAATGCCATGGTTGTGTGGAATCTGCCAACTGATCTTGTTGGTGAGTTTGGCAAAAAGGTTTCCAAGCTTGAGTTTGTCACCCTATGCTATCAACGTAAAACTGATCCTGAGGCATGGCCATACAACCTCTATACCATGATTCATGGCAAGGATCGTGAGAGTGTAATGGAGAGGGTTAATACTCTACTGTCACTATCACCAATTGAAGACATGGATCATCAGATTCTGTTCAGCAGTCGTCGCTTTAAACAACAGGGTGCCCAATATTTTTCGCCTAGCAACGCAGCAGAGAATAGAGACACTGAGGAGAAACAGGGGTCATCAGACTCAGCACTGGAGCTGAAATCGTCAGAATGAGACAGGTTGAAGCACCCCCTATTCTGGATGCCATTAATCGTAGAATCATAAATAATCTACAGGGTGGATTTCCTGTCACAGAATCTCCATATCGAGATATTGCGATTAAAATAGGGATCTCCGAAGATGATTTATTGTGGCGTCTTGAGGTGATGAAAACAGACCAGGTCTACTCCCGTTTTGGTCCGTTATATAACGCAGAGGCTCTTGGAGGAGCAGTCACCCTGGCTGCACTCAAGGTTCCGGAAGATGATTTCGAACGGGTAACTGAACTGGTTAATGCTCACGATGAGGTTGCCCATAACTACAGGCGATCACCCTCCCCTCTCAATATGTGGTTTGTGGTCTCAACCGAGAGCAGAGAGGAGATACAATCTGTGCTAGATAAAATAGAGCAGGAGACCGGGCTCAAGGTATACAACATGCCTAAACAGAAAGAGTATTTTCTGGAACTCAAACTCTTTGTCTGAGATGTAGGTATGGATGAGATAGATCGTAAAATTATTGCAGCAACTCAATCTGGATTACCTCTGGTTAATCACCCCTATCATGAGGTGGCAGAATCGCTGGGGTTATCTGCAGACACTGTAATGGAGAGAATGCAATCCATGGTACAGAGCGGGATTATTCGCAGGATTGGCATAATCCCAAACCACTATAAACTGGGATACAAATCAAACGGCATGACGGTATGGGATGTTCCTGATGATGAGATTGACGAGCTTGGCATGGCTATAGGAAAACTTGATTTCGTTAGTCACTGTTACCAGAGACCGCGTCACCTGCCAGACTGGAGCTACAACCTGTTTGCCATGGTGCATGGTAAAACCAGAAATGAGGTATTGAACAAAGCTGAACAGATCAGTGAGATCATGGGAAATTCAGTTCGCGCTCACGATATCCTCTTTAGTGATGCTATCCTGAAAAAGACAGGTCTGCGCCTACTACAGGCACATAACACCAAAGCAGAATAGATCTTTTCCAATGTTTCGAATTAGTCAATACATGAAGGAGTTGCGTACTCCCACTCCTATCCAGCCAACCCACTCCCCGTCTGGACCTGTGGTGATCTGGAACCTGATCAGACGCTGTAATTTAACCTGTAAACACTGCTACTCCATCTCTGCTGATACCGATTTCAAGGGTGAACTATCAACCCAAGAGGTCTTCACGACCATGGATAACCTTAAACAGTATGGGGTAAAGGTATTGATACTCTCTGGCGGAGAGCCATTGATGCGGCCAGATATATTCGAGATCTCTCACCACGCCAAGGAGATGGGGTTTTATGTTGGTCTCTCCACCAATGGAACATTGATAGATTATGACAACATAGATCAGATTGCAGGTGCTGGCTACGACTATGTAGGGATCAGTATTGATGGAATGCAAGAGACCCACGATCAGTTTCGTCGCAAGGACGGGGCCTTTGAGGAGTCCATGAGAGGGATCCAGCTATGTATGCAACATCAGATAAAGGTTGGTCTGCGATTTACCCTTACCCAGGATAATGAGAATGAACTTTCACAGATGTTGAAGATGCTGGAGATTAAAAATATTGAGAAGTTTTATCTGTCACACCTCAACTATGCAGGACGTGGCAACAAAAATCGTAAGGATGACACCTATCACCAGACCACAAGACGGGCGATGGATTTGCTGTTTGAGGCAGCCATGCAGTCTGTACAGCACGGGATCAAACGAGAGTATGTGACCGGCAATAATGATGCAGATGGTGTCTACCTACTACACTGGGCAAGAAAAAATTATCCTGAACATGCTGACCATATTGAACAAAAACTGCTGCAGTGGGGAGGCAATCAGTCTGGGGTGAATATCTCGAATATTGATAACCTTGGAAATGTGCATCCAGATACGATGTGGTGGGACTATAATCTTGGCAATGTCAGGGATAGACCTTTTTCTGAGATCTGGGAGGATACCAGTGACCCACTTATGGCTGGCCTTAAACAGCAACCACGTGCTGTCAAGGGTCGCTGCGGAGAGTGTGCATACCTCAAAATATGTGGTGGCAATACCAGAGTACGAGCCCAGCAACTCTCTGGTGACGTATGGGCCGAGGACCCCGGCTGTTACCTTACTGATGAGGAGATAGGGATTTCATGAAAATAACAGGCCACATATCGGTAGCTCCAAAACTTTCGCAACGATTAATATTACTAGTCTCTCTACTACTTCCACTAGCGCCCCTGCAGGCTGCAGAGCAGACAACGACTCTTGCCAATGAGGATCTCTACCAGCAGAACTGTGCCGCCTGCCATGGTGCCGATCGACTTGGGCTTGTAGGTCCTGCCCTGCTTCCAGAGAACCTGAAACGACTACGCAAGAAAGCGGCCATTGAGACTGTCACCAATGGACGTCCTGCCACTCAGATGCCCCCTTTTGGAGAGAAGCTAAGTGGTGAACAGATCAGTGCCCTTGTATCTCATATCTACACCCCGCTAATTGATATTCCTGATTGGGGAGAGAGTGAGATCAGAAAAAGCTATATAAGTCACACCTCGCTCACTGAACTGCCAACAGAACCACAACATGGTGCTGACCCACTAAACCTCTTTTTTGTGGTTGAGGCAGGTGACCACCACGCTACTATTCTGGATGGTGACAAACTTGAACCTATCCACCGCTTCAAGACCAGATTCGCACTCCATGGTGGCGCCAAATATTCGCCAGATGGACGTTTTGTCTACTTTGCCTCACGTGATGGATGGGTAACCCTGTTTGATCTCCATAGCATGCAGATGGTTGCCGAGATAAGAGCCGGCATCAACACCCGTAACATTGCCGTCTCCAGTGATGGCAAAACTGTTGCTGTTGGCAACTACCTTCCACATAACCTGGTGCTGTTAAATGCCACAGACCTCTCTCTAAAGAGTGTAATTCAGGTGACCTCTGGCAGAGAGAGCTCGAGGGTTAGCGCAGTATATGATGCTACACCTCGTAATAGTTTTATCTTGGCACTTAAGGATCTACCGGAGGTATGGGAGATCCCCTTCCCCACATCTTCTCAACCAGAACCTGCAATTCGAAAAATCAGGCTAAAAGAGACCCTGGATGATTTTTTCTTTGACCAGCAATATCGTCATCTAATTGGGGCATCCAGGAAAAGTCAGGGACAGGTCATTGACCTTGATCTAGGCAAGAAGATTGCCGATATTGCCCTTGAAGGAATGCCCCACCTTGGATCAGGGATCAGCTGGAGACGTGGCAGTCAGACCGTCATGGCCTCCCCAAATCTACGCAAAAGTGCCCTCACTGTTATTGATGTCAACAACTGGAAAACTGTTGAAGAGATCAAAACCAAGGGGCCTGGCTTCTTTATGCGTAGCCATGAGAATAGCCGTTATGCATGGGCTGATGTCTTCTTTGGCCCCAATCGTGACCTGGTCCATATCATAGACAAGGAGACGCTCGAGATCATAAAAACAGTTCGTCCAGCCGCTGGTAAGACCGCTGCCCATATCGAGTTTACCCGTGATGGACGTTATGCCCTGCTCAGTATCTGGGAGGAAGATGGTGCCCTAATTGTCTATGATGGAGACACCCTGGAGGAGGTCAAACGGATCCCAATGAAAAAACCAGTGGGTAAATATAACGTCTACAATAAGATCACAAAATCTGAAGGTACCAGCCATTAAGGAACTCTATCTCATCCCGCGACGAGCAGCATAGGTTACAAACAGGGTTATAGTAAAGAGTGCCACGGCACCTGCCTGATGAGTTGATGCCAGATGAATTGGAACAACCAACAACAGTGTACTAATTCCAAGAGCGACCTGTATCAGAACCATTACCATCAGTGCATTCATTCCGCTGCGGGCATATTTTGACAGCTCTACCTGTCGATATCGGAACCAGATAATTATGGTTGCTATCAATACGGTAATTGCCAACAGGCGGTGGTCAAACTGTACTGTAGTTCTGTTTTCAAAGATGTTGATCCAGAATGGGCTCTCCCTGAATAGTCCATCAGGAATATACATTCCATTCATATCGGGGAAGGTATTGTAGCCATACCCTGCCTTGAGACCTGCAACAAACCCACCCGAAAGGATAGTGATTACAATCAGAAGAGTCAGCCAGCGTGACGTCCTGTATAGGTTGGCCGAGACCTCTCTCTCCATTCTAAATTTGGCATTGGGAAACAGATAGCCAAGCGCGGTCCAGAACAGGTATGCATAGATAAGGAATGCTGCTGCAAGATGCGCAGTCAGACGGTACTGGCTGACATGAGGATTATCAATCAACCCGCTCTTGACCATATACCAACCCAACACCCCCTGAAGACCACCAAGAATAAACATCAGAATAAACCGTGGAATGGCCGAACGCTGAATCTTGCCAGAGACCCAAAAGTAGATGAATGGCAACAGGAAGGCAAGGCCGATCAGGCGGCCCAAAACCCTGTGCAGATACTCCAGCAGGAAAATTGATTGAAAACCTGCCAGATCCATCCCCATATTGATTTTCTGGTACTCGGGGGATTGGCGATAGAGCTCAAAAACACGTTCCCACTCCAGCTGGGTCAGTGGCGGAATCCAACCCATTAGCGGATCCCAATCCACCATTGAGAGGCCAGAGCCGGTCAGACGGGTAACTCCACCAAGCACCACCATTGCATAGATAAGAAGACAAACAGCAAGGAGCCAGATCCCGATCTGGCGATTGTGACTATATTCTGAAAGAGAGCTATACACTGCTATCTGTCTCCACAGCTTTCCTGTCACCGGTCAGGGAAAAGTAGATCAGCAGAGCCGTTATCAGCAGTTGGGAGAATGTAGAGTGGAGCGATGTAGCAACCAGTGGAAGTTGCCCCTCAACCATGAAGCCACCAAGCTTGGTCTGTACAAACAGCAACAACAGCAAGATCAATAGAAAGTTTCTCTGACCAGCATCCCCTCTCCTGAAGGCACGAAGCAGCATTACAGAAAAGTAGAGCAGTGCAACAAGAGCTGAGAACCTGTGCATCATATGCATCTGTATTAGAGGGTTTTCTGACCACCAATATCCATTGCAGTCAGGCAGTGTTGTACAGGCCATCCCTGCAAATTTGGCAGAAACCATCCCACCCTGCATTAACATGGTAAGCAGCAGCATGGCACCGGCTAGCATTACCGCCCTCTGTAGTGAAAACCGCTGCTCCCAACCAAAAACTCTAGCCATAAGCAGGGCAGATGCACCTAACAGAACCATTCCACCCAGAAGATTACCCATAACAACCCACAACTCAAGTGATCCACCTGCTGCTATCCCAAGTCCGGCTAGCCACAATACGGCACCACCCATGACCACAGCGTACTGCCTTAATCTTGCAGCACCCTCTCCAGCACGAATCAGTACAATATTTACCAACAATACAAGTATGGCAATAACACCAGCCAGGGTACGGTGGGCAATGGTTGCAAAGTGATATTCACCCTCAGCAACACCGGCAAAACCCTTGGCCTCACCAGTGACTCCAACCTCACCATAACAGAGTGGCCGTTCCACACACTCCAGTCCGGACTTTACATGTCTGATATATGAGCTGGTGAAATTAAGGGTAACCACCAGCAGAACAGTTATTACAACCAGATAGCGGATATTAAGCCCCATCTGTTACTGCTCTCTTCGCTCTGGCCTCTCACCAAAGAGCTCATTTTTGTTGTCCTGAATATATGCGTCATCCACCTTTCCAGCAACCAGGCGAATGTGTTTGGGATTCTTCTGCCAATCCACATGGTCGTAGCCCAACTTGAAGTCCCAGGCCCATGCACTTCCTCCCTGGAATGCGTAAGTTGATGATGTCCAGTAGTCGGCAGAGTGTCCATTAGGGAAGAAATTACGAAAGATTGGGTCAATACTCCTGTCCTTGCTGATGAAGGCAATTGATCCCATCTCTATATTCTCTGGCAGATGCCAATCCTTAAGCCCACAGATTCCCTCCTTGTTAACCTCTGTCACATAGGAGATCGCATCACAATCACTCCCTGCACAGCTGCCTCCATTAGGTACACCTATAAAATTCTCTCTCATCTCCGGGTCATACCAGGTATAAGTGTTGTCGGCAGAACGTAGCACGGCCGGCTCAGGCTTCTTTACCTCCCAGTGGAGACCTGTTGACTTGTCATATACACACTCCCAGGGGGCATCTGCATAATTGCCGCTACCGCTGTATACCGAGCCATCTGCAGTAACCCTGACAAAATTCTCCTCACGGATCTTTCTATCCTCGTCCGTGAGCCCTTCGCACCCCATCAAAAATAGTGGGAACAGGATCAAGCCTATTACTTTCTTCATAATCGATGAATTTCCTAGTGATCTATTTTGGTGGTCAGATATCGCCTGTTGCGACCTGAATATGTGGCTGAGAGTATACTATTTTTCCAGATCCTGAGATACCTCCAACCCCATCTAAAACCGGTTGATCGATCAAAACATTCTATCGTCCAAGAGCTGAAGGTATGTACAATTAGGGGCCGTTTAACTGCAACCAAAAGATAGAGAAAAAGATGAGAGAGTTAAGTACGTTCTGGATTATCGGTATCATTTTAAATCTGGGAGTTGTTATTGCCGCATTTGTCTGGCTCTTCAAGATAATGGAACGTCCAGAGAGACAAACAAAAGACAAAAATAACAATAAATAACAAAACTCTTACCGGCCGCATTGGATCACAAACTGTTGTAGCAGAGTAAACTCGAAGAATTACCCAAATGAACAGACAACCAGATTACCAGCCCTCTGTCCCTGACTCCGTCCAGCCATTGATCCGAGGGTGGATCTATCTGGCACTGGCCTCACTCATCGTCCCCGGGCTGACAGCGGTACTTCTTGTATTGCTACGCACATTGGTAGTTGATTCGGCATCATGGACCGATCTGTTCCGTACTGCACTGGTGGTACATGTCGACCTTTCTGTATTTGTCTGGTTTCTTGCTATCGGAGGGGCGCTGTGGACCAGCATGCTATCATCACCAACCACGGCTGCCAAATGGTCTCTCCGCCTGGCCGTAAGCGGAACAGTCATCATATCTGTTGCTCCACTACTGGGTGCAACCACACCGGTAATGAACAACTATATTCCAGTGCTTGACCATCCAATTTTTCATCTTGGTCTGGGTCTCTTTGCAGTTGGGATACTTCTTCTAGCTCCCTCCATCATGGGTCGATCACCCAGGCTCTTACCAGAGACTGGAGAGGAGCTAATACAACTTGGTGGATGGCTTGCGATGTTGGCAACAGTTATTGCAGCAATGGCCTTTATTCACACCTGGTTATCCATTCCTGTTGACCCGGAGAGGGCTGCTGTTACCTATTACGAGATTCTGTTCTGGTCTGATGGACATATTCTACAATTCACCTATACGACTCTACTGGTTGTTGCTTGGTTGGCATTGGGTTCTGCACTGAGGATCAACCCTGCCCCATCTCCAGGTATGACTGCAATCATGCTGGTTATCGGATTTATACCTCTAATTATTGTCCCCTGGATTCTCTCATCCTTTGGTGTCCTCTCGGCAGAATACAGGGGATGGTTTACCTGGCTAATGCGCTATGGCAACAGCCTGGCACCAGTACTTGTCTCTGTTGTGATTCTGGCAGGAGTGCTTCGCTCCAGGGCAATGACTGATGAACAGCGCCCTCTGCACGCATCACTGGTTGCATCATTTATCCTGTTTGCGGCTGGAGGTGTCATTGGCTTCATGATCTCCGGGATCAACACCATTATTCCTGCTCATTACCATGGCTCTATTGTCGGAGTCACATTAGCATTTATGGGGCTGGTCTATATCTTGTTACCAAGGGTTGGTTTTGTGGCCCCAACCGGGCGCATGGCTATACTGCAGCCCTATGTGTATGCAGTGGGTCAGCTCATGCATGTTGCAGGACTCGCAATGTCTGGTGGTCACGGAGCAGCTCGTAAGAGTGTCGGGGGCTCACTTGGAGTAGATGATTTTTATGGCACATTGAGTGTCGGCTTCACCCGTATTGGCGGCCTGCTGGCCGTAGTTGGCGGGATACTATTTCTGGTGGTCTGCTGGAAATCAATTCGTGCCAAAAAAGGTTAGTTGGCGTTAAAATACGGCTTTGAAATAGGAGACAGTCAGTATGGAAATGGTTCTTTATACGGTAATTGCCGTTGTTCTCTATCTGGTATCAGATAGAATTCTGAGTTATCTGGAGTCAATGTATGGAAAAGTACTTCCATACAGAAGTGTTATATTCTTTGTGATTATCCTGATACTTGCTGTCTCTGTTTTCAGTGTCATGGAGAGTCTCATGAAACCTGAGAGTGGCGCGCTATTGAACAACGGCTCCTACCAACTACCAGCAAAATAGCTTAGAAAAACAGAGGGATGCTCTATTGCCTCTGATCAGATTATCGGGGCTTTACCTTCACCCCATAACGCTTGTTGCTCTCGCACAGTGAGTTCTTGGAGCGCCAGCTACCATCCTCCTGGGTATAGCTTGTTTTAGGAACCTCTACCTCACCACTCTTCTTGATCTCAAAAATGGTCACTTTGGCTGGATCAGGCTCACGTACCCTTATCAATCGCCCAAGACTACATAGGGTATCTGCATAGTAGTGGATGGTCATATCAGAGTAGAAGCCACCCTTGCAGTCCGTATCACAGTAGTCCTCATCCTTAAATATATCGACAACTGCCTTGTACGCATACATAGGGCAGCGTCTCTTCCCAAAAAAATTACTCAGTATCCCCATACTATCCCCTCCGGAAAATGCAGATATATATTATTCAAAGATAAATTCTCCATGTTTTGCATCAAAATCCACCACTATGATCTCTGCTGGGGCCATATCAACATCTTCCTCAGCAATATAATCAAATTCATCACTATCTACGCTATCACGCATTTTCACCCCAAGCCTGTGTTTGCCTGATGGCACTGTTATCTTCTGATAAGTATATCCTGCAGCATCATTGTGCAGCCCTGAAGGTATGATGGTCTCAGAGTGTACTACCTCTCCATCAAGCTCCAACTCAAGAAAAATGGGGGAACGCTCTCTTGGACATACAACAGGCATCCGCATATTTGGTGGTAGCTTTGCTAACTGTTCCGGAGTCTGTTTCACACACTCCCCAGCTGGTTCACTGGTATGTGCCAGACTAATCTTGATCAATGCTGTATCCGCCCCCATGTGATTATATGATGGTGATGTAGAGAGGTAACCAACTACCGCCATGAACAGTCCATAAAGCACAACCTGACCGATTATCTGCATAACCTTGCTCACTGTTTTACCTCCTCTTCACTACCCTCTCCACTATCCTGCTCACCGCTATAACCATGCAGGTAGTCACGGAACTCTTTGATCTGTGAATCAAGTTGTTTTTGGTCGGGACTCTCGGCACGGAAAATACGGATACGGTTACGATCAACTCGTGAGCGCAGTGCAGGCTTTCTGTCCTTATGAATCCTCTCATCAAGCCAGTGATTTCCAAGACGATAGTGGCAATTATTCTCCAGACAACCGGTAATAAATACACCGTCTGCATTACCACGTCTGAATGCATAATCAATGAATGAGGCTGGCAACATTCCTGTGCACGGAAGGGTAACTACTGCTGTATCACCACCCTTGTATCTATCCAATTCAGCTGCGTGATCACAACCAAAGATGATAATACGGGTCTCACCATCCAATGCTCCAAGTTTGGTGTTGCACTCCTCACGCAACATATTGACTGACTCATGAGGCATATCAATACCGGTCACCAGTGGCTCCATCTTTCTGAATGGAGTTGATGATGGGCAGGAACCAGCACAGATTCCACAACTGGCACAGTAGCTATCATGTACTACTGCAACCTCATCATATGGGAGATCATCCGTTCTTGGCTCCATAGTGATTGCGCTATATGGGCAATCATCAACGCACTGACCACAACCGTTACACTCCTCCGGGAAGATCACGGCAACCGGCGGCTGCTTCTTCTTGGGGAACCATGGAAGAATAATCAACAGGGCACTAACTGCCCAGACCAGAGACCATACCGCCCACATTGGCCAGCTATCAGCTAGTGGATAGATATTAAGATAGAACCAGTCAAGATTTATATCGGTTGGTACCGTATCAAGATTTGCCTGTTCGTGGCTCACCGCCGGCTTGTATAGTGAGAGTGCAACAAGGGCAACAAGCGTTCCAATAGCCAGACCACGTGGCGGATTAATAACCGAACGACTTATCCGTAGCAGGTGTATCCAGATCCCGAAGAGCAGGAATATTGGCAGACCGATAACGTGGATGAACGCAATCAGGGTAAAGAAGCGGTCATTCATATCATCACTGGTCAGGAAGTTCCTGGCCATCGGCTCAGTAAAGATTGGCAGCCAGTCCATCATCTCTGATGATGCGATTGCAACATACTGAGCCATGGTATCCCATACCATCCAGTACCCAGAGATACCAAGCAGTGCTGTCATCCACAACAGTGGTACCCCGGAAAACCAGGAGAACCAGCGAAAGCTGCGGAACCTATCCAACACAAACTCACGGCTCAGGTGAAGGATGATGGTAATGATTGCGGCATCAGATGCATATCGATGGAGGCTGCGCATAATCCCGGCAGACCACCACAGCTCATTACTCATGTATTCCAGTGATGACCAAGCCCCAAATATACTGGACTCGTAAAGTACAAAAACATATATCCCACTTACCAGAACGATCCAGAATAGATATACGGTCAGGGCTCCAAGGTGGTAGATGGGGTTCAGCTCTTTGGTGAAAAATATATTGAACCATCCCTCCATCGTAGAGACTACGGACTCTCTAACTTTTTGTATGTGATTATTCATAGGTGAGAACTTTTTACCTTACTAAGTTTTTTATTATATTGCGCGTGACACACTACTGCGTAAATGTTTCTAAAATATTTCCATAAAGTTATTTGCGTCGATTGATTACAAACTCCTTGATCAGGAAATAGACTCCAATGGAAATAATCATGAAACCAATAAACATACTGACAAAAATCGAGTAATCAAACCTATAACCCCCGCTGGCAGGGTCATATACCGTACAGAAAAAGCGAACACGATCCTCTATGTTTGCAACAATTCCTCTATTAGTGGGCCGCTTGTAGACCAACTCCTTGAGTGGCTCCATAATCAGTGGCGCATCGTATGATTCCCCATATACCTGGGTATATATTTTGCCTTTTTGATCAACAACAGTGGCCTGCAGAATATGGTCAAAACCCTTGGTTGTTCTGATATAGGTAAAACCAACATCATTCATAAACCTTTCGACACTGCTGGCATCCCCGCTCAAAAAATACCAGTTATCCAGATCAATTCTTCTTAATTTTGCATAATCCTCCATCATCTCTGGACTATCAATCATGGTGTCAAAACCGAGAGTGATGACATTAAATTTGTCAGAACCGAGTGATTCAGTGGCTATCTCGACCATCTTTTTAAGATGTTCGGTAGTCATCTGACAGATATGGTAACAACTGGTGTATACCAAATTAACTATTAACGGCTTATTGCGAAAACTTTCCAGGTGAACTGGCATCCCATTAATATCAGTGAATGTATAGTCTGATAGTATGTTACCAACTGCCCCTCTGCTCTTTTCAAGTGCTGAGGCATGGTCAAAAACACCCTCCTCTACATCTGCAGAGAACGATATCTGGGAAATACCCAAAAGCAGAAAAAACAGAGCTGCCGTAGAGAACCACAGACTGACATCTAGCCATTTATACACAGAGAGACCCTCTCGGTATTGTCTGATCAGACCAGCTGAATATCAACAACAGCTGCAATCAACAGCAGTGTCAACTGAACAAGTGATGCGTAGAAACTAGACATTGCCGTATCCCGGTTGGTATCACGGATAAGTACAATGTTTTTATATAGGAAGTAGAAACCACCAACAGCTGCACCTGCAAAATAGACAAACCCAAGACCCAGATCAAAGAAAAATGGGGTGAATGAGGCACCCACAAGAAGTATTGAGTTACCAAAGATTGCCCATGCCGCTTTATGATCACCCACAACAACAGGAAGCATCGGAATCCCGCCACGAGCATAATCGTCATGCAGGGTTATCGCCAAACTCCAGAAATGTGATGGTGTCCACAAGAAGAGGACAACAGCAAGAATCAGTGGAAATGTATCCAGTCCAGTTGGGTTTACTGTTGCAGCACCAGCCAGTACAGCAAAGCTACCGGCAAGTCCGCCAATAACAATATTGAGCCAGGTTCTACGTTTCAACCACCATGTATAGACAAACGCGTAGAAAAAAGCACCAAGAAAAACATAGAATGCGGCCACACCATTCAGTATATAGGCAGCACCAAGAACAGATACAAACAATAGAGCATAGAGAAACAGTGGCCAACCAATGCCAGCCTTGATCTCTCCTGTTACAAATGGACGATTGCGTGTTCTCTCCATTCGACCATCATAATTACGCTCAAGATACTGGTTAAACCCACCTGCACTTGCTGATGAGAGTAGAACAACCACCAATAACGTTAAGATCTGTGGTAGCGGGACAGATGGCCCTGGAGTAACGGCTAGTCCGACAAGTGCTGTAAGCGCAATTGTGACGCCAATACGTAACTTAAAGATATTTGCAATTTGCTTAAATCCAAGCACCACGACTCTATTACCTCGTTAATTCAGAACTTGTACTATGCTCCCATTATAACAGAGCAACCTAATACACAATAAAAAACAGGGGCAGGCTCGAATGCCTGCCCCTGAGTTTTGGTTCGCTTACGCAAGTCCCCAGACAGATGCCAGGTACTTCCAGTTAACGAAGTAGTAGAGAACAAAGGTAACAAGGAAGGCCAGTGCCAGAACGAATGTTCCTGGAGCAATGAACCATCCCATACCGATATTTGCATGTCCCTCATCAGCAGGGGCACGCATCAGCATTGCTGGTCTCTCTGTAGTGTAGCTGTCAAGACCACGGAATCCCATGAACCTAACCTTGCTATCTGTCTTCTTGCCGAAGAGCAGTGTACCTACTGTCAGCAGACAGAATATGGCTCCACCAAGGACCGCAAGAATCGCAAAGATACCGGCCAGACCCATGATGGTGTAGGCAATTGCTGGGTACTCATAGGCATAAGGAGCACCAGTAAATGCCATGTCCCAATGTCTACGGGCAACACCCATGGTACCTGCTCCCATCAGGAAGAGGGAGACACCCGCCATTCCAAGACCAAACAGGTATGGTTGCAGTTTGGCAATTGATGGGAAGATAATCTCACGACCAAACAGGGTTGGTAACAGGAAGTAGGTAACAGACATGAACGCCATTGTTGTACCCAGTACCACCGTTGCGTGGAAGTGACCTGGTACGTAGATGGTATTATGGATGATCAGGTTGATCTGCTCCACACCCATGACCACACCTGAGATACCACCCAGGAATCCAAAACCGATCAAGGAGATAAACATTGAGGAGAATACAGGATTACCCCAAGGTGCTTTCTTCAGCCACTGGAAGAGGCCACGATTGAGCCCTTTCATACGCTGAGCAACCTCAATTGATCCTGGAACAGTCAGTCCGTGAATCATACTAGCCAGTACAGCGAGGTACATTGCATAACTGGTGTTGAATACCTTCCAGACAGAACTCACACCTGGGTCAACCAAAATATGGTGAGCAGAAGCGAGCTGCAGGAAGAGGATGTACAACAGGAATGCTGAACGACTGATCTTCTCGGACATTGGTTTTGCACCGAACAGTAGTGCTGCAACCATGTACCAGATTGAGATATGAGCGGCAACGTTGATCTGCTGTGAAGAGTGACCCAATGCCCACCAGATAACTCGATACATCAATGGATCAATATTTGAAATCAGCCCAAGAGACCAGAGGAATGTAGGAATCAGGATGATTGCACCAGATGCGATGGTAAAGACAGCAATAATTGCTGCAACAGTTGCACCAAATACAACCAGAGGAACTGATCCCTCATAAGTCTTCTCCTCTTTGGCAATTACAAGCGTACCGAAGAAGATGAAACAACCGATCAGAGCACCAACAGCAAACAGAATAAGTCCCAGATAGAACAGAGGATCTGCTGGCATTGGTACATAAGAGGTCATCATCACGCTGGAGTTACCCATAATGATGGCGTAGTTAGTAATCAACGCACCAACAAGCATCAATCCAAACTGAACCCATCCCCACATTGGGGTTGCCAATCTCGAACGCAGTAGCGTCGATGAGGCAAAGTAGAGTACTGCCATCTCAAAGAAGATGATATAGATAATCAACATATCGATACCGTGACCAGTCAGTGCCTGATAGAACTGACCGGCTGGAAGTATATGCAATGTTGGCATACGTGTAGCCGTTACCAGCGCAGCAAGGATTCCACCAATAAGGAGGAATACCGTAGCAGCAATAGCATTGGCCTTCATTAGATTTTCCGCATTCTTGTGAAAGACAAGCCCTGTGCCTGTCTCTGTACGGAATAGTGGTTTTGCAAAACTCATTATTAATTACCCCTTATTCTGTAACGTAAATTTTACTGGTCATGAAATGATGACCTACACCACAATACTCATTACAGATTATTGTGAACTCACCAGTCTGGTTTGGCGTAATTGTTATTACTGACTCATAACCTGGCAAAACCTGGGTATTTACATTGATTGGCTGTACAGAGAAGCCGTGCTGCCAGTCAATTGAGGAGAGATGCAGACGATATGACTCGTCCTTCTTTAGCTCCAGTGCTGGGTACCACTGCCACTTCTTGCCAAGCATGTAGACATCACTGCCAACAGGTGGTTTAACAACCGGAACATTCCACGCGGTCTCTCTACGCACTTCGTGTGCTGCAACCATGGCATCAACCTTTGCCTGAAACTTCTCAGGGGTAGTTTTATATGCCTCATTGGAAAGATTCTGGTTTCCATAGATGTGCCAGATAGGCATCATCGCAAACATAAACAGACACCAGATAAGTGCGATCGCAACCCATAGTCCCTCGGACCGATCTACCGGAGTTTTCCACCAGATGGTTTCTGTTGGGGGTAGTATTGAACTCATAACAGACTCTCCTCCTGAATTATGGGGCTATGGGGATAGAGATGATCTCCATGATTCCCCACAAGGTATAGAAAACGGTTGGTACGGCTATTCCAAGAAATAGCAGCAAGAATGGGTTATCGAGCAAGCGCTGCATTGCAGGTACTCTCTCTTCTTCTTTAGTCTGTTCTTCCACTAGTTGACTCCCTCTGATGTTATAAAAAATATTAACTGATTAATTTGATCTATCTGCCCGCCACAAAGCGGATACAGATATACCGCAGGTTAGGCCAGCAATTTATACTCTTTAACCAACTATAGCTACGTGACCTAGATCAAATTGAAATAAAACTGAAACAATTCAAGAGCCATAATTGCTGATTGATTGTAACAATAGTTTTAAGTTGTGGGAGTTTAAATGTCCGTTGATCCTAATTATTTATATCAACTAGCAGACATTAAATTGCGTTAAATCAGCTAATCCACAAATCTGCCTCTACTCCCCCATGAAGACGGTTTTTCAACGCAACTTTCCAACCATTGACATCAGCAAGATTTTTTACAATTGCCAATCCAAGACCACTCCCACCATTCTTGTCTGAACGAGACTCATCAACCCGATAGAAGGGGCGAAAAACCTTATCCATATCTTTTTCAGGAATCCCTCTACCGCGGTCAAGGACACGGATGACTGTATGCTCTGATGAGCAATCCAACCTCACCTCCAGACTTTTGCCATCCCCGTAACGATCTCCATTATCGAGATAGTTTGAGAGAATTCTATGCAGGGCAGAGGAGTCTATCTCTCTATTGCACTGTTCGTTGCTCACCTGCCACTCCACATGCATACCTCCACGTATCTTTCTCTCAACAACCTCAGATATCACCTTGTTCAGATCAACAATCTCCAGTTTCCCCTGCTTACCCCCCCGAGCAAACTCCATGGCATCACTTATCATCAGATCCATCACATCCAGATCATCGATAATGCCCTCTACCAGCTCTGGACTCTGCTCTCTGGAGAGCATCTCTATACTGAGGCGCATCCTGGCAAGCGGGGTCTTGAGGTCATGCGATATCCCCACTAGCATGGTAGAGCGATTTTCGGTCAGATTTTGAACACTCTTCACCATCCAGTTAAACCTATGCACAAGTGATGAAAACTCTGCAGGCCCCTTCTCTGGTAGAGGCTTGGGATATGACCCCATAGCCATCTCCCCAACCGCACCACGCAACTTATTAATTGGCAGCACCAACCAGCGAGTAAGAAAATATACCAGTACCATAGAGAGCATAACTACTGATACAAACACCAACACCAGCACAGATGGGTTGAGGCACCCTTTGCGCTCTTGCGAGAACCCTATACGTACTGTTTGATCTGTTTTGTACCCCCCCCAAATTACCGGCAGATCAACCCAGTAGTGGTCATGATCATGTCCATATGGATCATCATCTGTCGCCCACATGGTTACGGGATCCCCAAAGCGCTTCTCTATCTCATCATCAACAAAATGCCAAAATGGAATACGCCACTCTGCTGGTCTGATCTTCAGATCTGAAGCCCCCAGTATGAAACCGGTAAACTCATTCTCTTTCTCTGTACCATCAAACTCACCCGCAAGACGTAGCAGAGATGGGTTTTCTCTTATCCTCTCCAGCGCATCAACAAAGTAGTTAACCCTGGTCTCCACATTGGGCATCACCATCTGCTTGAAAAAGATAATAAATGTAATAAGTTGCAGGAAGAAGATCCCTAGCCCTACCAAAACCATGGTGCGACTATAGAGACTCTTTGGCAGTTTTAGTGGAAAGTACACAGATCAACTATTTAGTAGAGAATATATAACCAACACCACGTACCGTCTTTATAAAGAGCGGATGATGGGGGTCTTCCTCAATCTTCTTGCGAAGACGCGTTATCCTGACATCAATACTGCGATCAAAGGCCTCCTCTGATCCTCCATCGAGCAGGTCAAGCAGATGATCTCTGCTCAGAACATGGTTAGGATGTTCCACCAGATGTTTCAAGAGCTCAAATTCCCCACTGGTCAACTCGACAGCCTCTCCATTTTTGGTCAATGAATAGCCATTAAGGTCAATCTGGTAATCCCCAAATGAGAGGATATTTTGATCTTTTGAATCCTCATCAGGCCTATCCAGTCGTCGCAATACAGCCTGAATTCGAGCTAATAGCTCTCTTGGGTTGAATGGTTTTGCCAGGTAGTCATCCGCCCCCATCTCCAACCCTACAACCTTGTCAATCTCCTCACCCTTGGCACTGAGAATAATGATTGGAATATTGCTATCTGCACGCAGTCTACGTGCAATCGAGAGTCCATCCTCCCCCGGCATCATCAGATCCAGCACTATCAGATTGGGAGAAGAGCTGGGGAGAATCCTGTCCATCTCCTCACCATCCTCCGCCAGATCTACCTCATATCCATGCTCCTGAAGATATCTGGAGAGCAATTCTCTTAGCTTTTGGTCATCATCAACGACCAGTATTCTCTTTTTTTCTCCCACAATACCCCCTTTTAATCAACAAGTTACCTATAATCCCCCCATAGAAACATACTGAAATAGTAGGAAATTTTACTGTAACAGCTGGCCCATATAATAGTCCACAACTTAAACGAAATAAGGAATTATATTATGAAATATTCGAACAAAATTATCACAACAGTTGCAGGAACGCTATTGATCTCTGGGGCTGCTATGGCCTCTATGACTGACAATTATCCAGAGGCTGGATGGTCATCAGAGAACATGAGTGAGAACTATACTGGTGAGCAGGTTAGCTATTCTGGAACTCCTCTCACAAATAGAGAGCTGAATGACAATGGTTTTAACTGGTCATCAGAGAATCTAAGCAGCAACTTCCAAGAAGTTAGCTACACTTTCGACGATTTTCTTGAAGATAGTGGCTTTAACTTTTAACCATTAACAGCTTGAAACAATCTGAAATAACAGTGAAATACCGGAGAAATGGTTGCTCACTATTATGGAAGCCATGAATAGACACTGGAGACTGCTCCCTCCTCTTCAATGCCCTCCAGTGTCTGTTCAGATTATTTATAGCTGATTACCAAGAATGAGAATAATGCCATGAAAAATATGACTAAAAATATTATCAATTTTGTAATGGATCCTCTGGGTGAAGGATTCATTGTTATGGGATCAATGCTCATATTTACTCTGTTAGCCCTTTAAACTAAAGTTGTCCTCCCCCTAAGCCGGTACACATTGCGAAGCTGTGTACCGGCTTTTTTTTGCAACATCATAGATCAATTTGAGATATGGCTTAACAATGAAGAAGGTAGTAGAAACTATATTAAGCACCATTATCAATAACCCCATGATAGAGGCGATACTTGTATTAGGAACCATATTGGCAATTGTGTTGCTTATGTAACAACAAGAAAACCACAAAAAAACAGCCTGCCACATTAGTGACAAGCTGCTTATATAGTTGGTGGGACATGAAGGATTCGATCGGCGAAGCCGAGGCGGCCGCAGGACGTCATCCCTTTTGGAACGCCCACAGGGCGGTAACCGAAGGTGAGAATCCCCACATAAGCTGGAAAAAAAAAGCAGCTTGCCTTAACTGACAAACTGCTTGTATTGGTGGGACATGAAGGATTCGATCGGCACAGCCGAGGCGGCCGCAGGACGTCCACCGAAGGTGAGAATCCCCACATAAGCTGGAAAAAAAAAGCAGCTTGCCTTAACTGACAAACTGCTTGTATTGGTGGGACATGAAGGATTCGAACCTTCGACCAAGAGATTAAGAGTCTCCTGCTCTACCAACTGAGCTAATGTCCCAAAATATGGGGTGACTGATGGGGCTCGAACCCACGACCACCGGAATCACAATCCAGGGCTCTACCAACTGAGCTACAGTCACCATTATTCTGTACTACTTACTACTGCTTCTTTACTTCGTTCTACCGTGTATGGCGCGCCCGGCAGGATTCGAACCTGCTACCCTCGGCTTAGCTTACCACTATAGCTTTCGCTACCCTGCAATACACAGGTTTGATGGTCTGGACTATCTCTTCACCATTTCAGGTGTCGCACGTATAGTCTCTACGGAGCCCTTCGATAATCAGAGGCCAAACGTACATTTGTACTCTGATTATTCTTCGGCGCTTCTACCCTCAAAGTAACTGAACGCTTGAATTTTTTTGGATCCAGATAATAACACTCATCAGTATCAGGACAATAGACACAGTAGAGATCAATCTCACTTTTATCTATCGGTTGCATGTGTGTTCCACTTTTATCAGCCCAACAGGACCTGAAGTGAACGGTCAATGCGCCCGTTTTATCCACCGACTTGTACTTAACCTGTACCCGCCTAAATTCCTTATCCTTATATGCAACCAAATCAAATGGTGCATGCTCAGTTACCGGATTCAAAACCATGAATCCTTGCTCGAATAAATCGAGCTGAGCCTTCAAAACACCGTGATCTCCCTTCTCCTTTGTATGATGCATATGTTAAATATACATCAACCATTGGATGGGTCAACCAAAGGTTTCCTCGGGATTGCCATCAGCGCGACCTGTTAAGGTTTCCCCGATACGGTGCGATCCACTCCACAGGTTCTCTTTCCCTGTGAAGGCCCCTAGTTCGTGCCAAAGCACGCGTTGAAGGCCGATGCTCTATCCTGATGAGCTACGGGCGCAAAACTAAATTTGGTCGGGGTGGAGGGATTCGAACCCCCGACATTCTGCTCCCAAAGCAGACGCGCTACCAGGCTGCGCTACACCCCGAACACTGATTACAAAATCAGCGAGCGCGAATAATACCATCAACGATCTGCAGGTCAAGATCGAGTGCTATAATGTTGCAACTTTTTTACCATCCACGGTGTTATGGAGTCAGCTAGATGAGTGCAAATATCCTCGACGGAAAGGGAATCGCAACAGAGATCAAGGAGGATGTGCGTAGAGAGGTAGACTCCCTGCTCGCCAAAGGGCATCGTCAGCCAGGCCTGGCCGTAATCCAGGTAGGTAGTGATCCCGCCTCTAGCGTCTATGTTCGTAACAAGCGTAACAGCTGCGGGGCTGCTGGCATCCTCTCTATTGAGCATGACCTGCCCAAAGAGACCACAGAAGAGGAGCTGCTGACAATTGTTGATCAACTAAATAGTGATCCAACTGTTGACGGAATTCTGGTCCAGCTTCCACTCCCCTCACACATTGATCCCGAGACAGTTATCGAGGAGATTCATCCTGATAAGGATGTGGATGGCTTCCACCCCTACAATATGGGGCGTCTGGCTTTGAAGATGCCGGTACTTCGCCCCTGCACACCAAAAGGGGTAATGACCCTGCTGGAACGTACCGGAATCCCGTTGGAGGGCAAGGAGGCTGTTATTGTGGGGGCCTCAAATATTGTGGGACGCCCAATGACCCTGGAGCTACTCTCTGCTCGCTGCACCACAACTACATGCCACAGCAAGACAGAGGATCTGGAGACTCATGTACGCCGCGCTGAAATTCTGGTCGTCGGTGTCGGAATTCCCAACTTTATCCCTGGCGAATGGGTCAGTGAGGAAGCTGTGGTTATCGATGTTGGTATCAACCGCCTGGATGATGGAACCCTGACTGGTGATGTTGATTTTGCTGGAGCCAGTGAGCGAGCATCATGGATAACACCTGTTCCAGGTGGTGTTGGGCCCATGACTATTGCTACCCTGCTACAGAATACGTTAAAGGCGGCTGAGGTTTTCCACGGCACCTAGGGAGTCCTTACGAAAGTATTGGCAGTTTTCTACAGGGGGCCGTTTGCGGACATGGATGTCCGCAATCGAGCGTCACATGGATGTGCTTGAGCGCACCTCATGGAGAGAACTTCCAATACTTTTCGGAACCACTGATATCGAATTATCCCCGACGCCAGGTAGTACCCTCAGCACCATCCTCCAGCACAATCCCTTGCTCAACAAAGAGATCACGAATACGGTCTGACTCTGCCCAGTCCTTGTTGGCACGTGCGGTTGCACGAGCCTCAATTAACTGTTCAATCTCCTCATCACTGAGCCCGCCATCCGAGGAACCACCCCCCTGCAGAAACTGCTCTGGATCCTGCTGCAACAGCCCAAGAATATCCGACAGTCGTCTCAACAGAGCCGCATGAGAGGCTGCCGCTTCCGGTTGATCACTCGCCAGACGGTTTATCTCACGCACCAGATCAAACAGCACAGACAGAGCCTCTGGGGTATTGAAGTCATCATCCATGGCCGCATTGAAGCGCTGTTCCCACTCACTGCTCTCAATTGCCTCTGCCCCAACTGTCTCGATTCCGCGCAGTGCGGTGTAGAAACGGGTTAGTGCCGCCTGAGCATTCTGTAGGTTCTCTTCGGTGTAGTTGAGTGGACTACGGTAGTGGCTGGTGAGCAGGAAGTAGCGAACCACCTCAGCCGGATACTTCTGCAACACCTCACGGATGGTAAAGAAGTTCCCCAGTGATTTTGACATCTTCTCGTCATCAACCCGCACAAATCCGGCATGCATCCAGTAGTTGACAAAGCTCTCGCAGGTCGCCCCCTCTGCCTGGGCAATCTCATTCTCATGGTGCGGGAAAATCAGATCCATTCCCCCGCCATGAATATCAAAGTGGTTGCCAAGACACTGAGTCGACATGGCTGAACACTCTATATGCCAGCCCGGACGCCCCTTGCCCCATGGAGAGTCCCAACTTGGCTCATTCGGTTTGGCTGATTTCCAGAGCGCAAAGTCCACCGGATCTCTCTTGAGATCTCCTATCTCCACACGCGCGCCAGCCTGCAGATCCTCCAGGTTCTTACCGGAGAGCTTGCCATACTCCTCAATCTCCGAGACCTCGCAATAGACATCACCATTCTCCACCACGTACGCCTTAGCGTTGACAATCAACTTCTCAATCATGGCGATAATCTCATCCATCGAATGAGTTGCACGTGGCTCCTGAGTTGGTGGCTCAATTCCCAGTGCTGCAGCATCCTCATGCAGAGCAACCACAAAACGGTCTACCAGGTCATTGAAGTCCTCGCCATTCTCATTGGCCCGATTGATAATCTTGTCATCAATATCGGTGATATTACGCACGTAGTTAACATCATAGCCCCGGGAACGCAGGTAGCGCACCACCACATCAAAGAAGACCATGACCCGGGCATGACCGACATGACAGAAGTCATAGACTGTCATCCCGCAGACATACATATTGACCTTTCCATCATGGATTGGCTTAAAGGTCTCTTTGGAGCGGCTCTGGGTATTGTAGATCTGTAACATGGCGTGGGATTATATCGGTGTAAGTGATCAAAATCACTCATAGTGTTATTATTCGCGCCAAGTTTTCAATAGAGACAGGAATCAGATGAAGAAAAATATAATCAAACTGGGAGCAGTAGCTGCTGTTGTTGGTGCAATCCTTTTTACCGTAGTACCTACAGCCCCTGCAGTTGCAAATGAGAAAAATCCTGAAATTGCAGCTAACGCCCCTGTTGTCGAGATCAAGACAAACCATGGAGTCATCAAGGTAGAGCTGGATGCAGAACGCGCGCCTTTTACCGTGACCAACTTCTTGCACTACGTGAAGAAGGGACACTACAACAACACCATATTTCACCGTGTCATCCCCAGTTTCATGATCCAGGGCGGCGGTTTTACGACTGACTACAAGAAGAAGCCAACCGATGACATGATCCCAAATGAGGCAGACAATGGTCTTAAGAATCTGCCTGGTACCATAGCCATGGCACGCACCAGTGACCCCCACTCAGCAACTGCACAGTTCTTTATCAATACCGCCAACAACCGTTTTCTGAACCACACCAGAAAATCTCAACGTGGTTGGGGCTATACAGTATTTGGCAGAGTGGCAGATGGAATAGATGCGGTACGCAAGATTGAGCAGGTTGAGACCGGTTCCGGCGGCCCTTTCCAGACTGATGCGCCACAACAGATGGTTGTTATCGAGTCCATTCAGATAATATCCAAATAATTTTTTTACGAATAAAATCCGCGCAAACAAGGTTTGCATAAAACAGAGGAAAATCAAATGAACGTCAACATGAAAACCTCCCTCGGGGAGATCACCATAGAGCTGGACGGCGACAAGGCCCCCAAGACTGTAGACAACTTTCTCGGCTACTGTCGTGACGGCTTCTATGATGGCACAATTTTTCACCGTGTAATTCCGGGCTTTATGGTTCAGGGTGGCGGCATGGAACCGGGCCTAACTGAGAAAACAACCAAAGAGCCCGTTGAGAATGAGGCCGCGAACGGACTTGCCAATGATGTCGGCACCCTTGCCATGGCTCGCACCATGGACCCCCACTCTGCAACCGCACAGTTCTTCATCAACACCAACAGCAACAGCTTCCTCAACAACCCTGGTCAAGACGGCTGGGGTTACTGTGTATTCGGCAAGGTTACCGAGGGAATGGATATAGTCCGTGAGATTGAAAAGGTAGAGACTGGCAGCCATGGCTTCCATGATGATGTCCCCAAAGAGGATGTGATCATTGAGAAGGTGACTGTAGAGGAGTAGTGTCCACCTGCTTTATTGCCGACCTCCACCTCTCTGCTGAACAGCCGGAGACGGTGGAGCGTTTTCTTCGCTTCCTCACTGAGGAGGCCAATCAACACCGCTCTATATATATTCTGGGTGACCTCTTTGAGATCTGGCTGGGTGACACTCTTCCGCCCCAGAACTCCAAACCCATTCTGCAGGCCCTGCGCACTCTTACCACCCAGGGAACAACTGTTTTGGTACAGCATGGGAATCGGGATTTCCTGCTGGGCAGAGAGTTTGAGCAAAAGAGCGGCTGCAGGCTAATTTCAGACCCGTACCAGATTGATCTTGATGGCCTGCACATACTGTTAATGCATGGTGACCAGCTCTGCATCGACGACACAAGATACCAAAACTACCGGAAATTCATCCGCAACCCTTTGGTGCAGTGGGTCCTTACCCATCTCCCAACCTCCATACGCATAAAGATAGGAGAGAAGTTACGCAGCCGCAGCAATTACGATAAGGCCAACAAGCGGAGCGAGATCATGGATGTAACTCAGTCTGAGGTAGAGAAGGTAATGCATGACAATCAAGTGCAATATCTCATCCATGGCCACACCCACAGACCCGCCATCCACCACCTTACGGTTGATGGAGGGCGTGTACAACGAATTGTCTTGGGGGACTGGGAGTCAGATAATAATGTTGTCTGCTACCAGGATGGTGCCTTTATCCAAAAAAGCTTTTAATCAAGACTCATCCTCCGCAGGATCATAGCCTTCAGGCAGTCGATGGGCGATACCCTTATGACAGTCAATACAGGTCTTGCCATCGCCATGAGTCTCCTCATTATCTGGATCTCGACTCTCTATAGCCTCATCATGACGATCGGCACTGCGCTCTTCCTGACGATCAAAGTCCATATAGTCAAAACCATGACAGTTTCGGCACTCTCTTGAGTCAGTCTCTTGCATGGTACTCCATACATTCTGGGCCAGCTCCATACGTTTCTCCTCAAACTTTTCCGGGGTATCTATGGTCCCCATCATTTTATGGTAGAGCTCGTTGGATGCCTTAATCTTGCGTACCACCTTATGAATCCACTCTTTTGGCACATGGCAGTCCGGACAGGTAGCACGAACACCAGTACGGTTTGAGTAGTGGATAGTATCCTGATACTCCTGATACACATTCTCCTCCATCTCATGACAGGAGATACAGAAAGCCTCAGTGTTGGTTGCCTCCATAGCGGTATTAAAACCACCCCAGAAGATTACACCCAGCACACCCCCAGTCAGTAATAATTTTGAAGACTTGTTCATAGACTGATATTCCTTAATTTTTATTGGTAATTTGTTTGCTGAAAAAAACCGGTGAACCAAGATGATATCTATCTCGGTCCACCGGCTGTTACCTGCTACACCTTAGTCAGAGCGATTAACGGTCTCAAAAGTGTTGGCAACCAGTGGATCAAGTCCTTTCTGTGTTGCATGACACTGGCTACAGAACCAGCGTCTACTAGACACCTTCTCGAGTGCTTTATCCTCACGAGTCAAGAAGTGACTGTCACCAACTTTTGGAGATTTCTCTTTTACGTAGGTTGCAGCACTATGGCATTTCAAACAGCCATTATTCTTGATACTGATCCGATATTTATCCACATCATGAGGGATCATTGGAGGTTGTTCTGCCCAGGTTCGGGCAATACCACCAGAAACCTTCTCTATCTTTGCCTTCTTGGTCTTCTCTGCACCTGCATCCAGCGCATTTCCGCCGCGAAGTGAACTTACATCAGCACCAGCCACACCCACCACAAAACAGGAGAGTGCAACGCCAGCAATTAGTTGAATTGATTTTTTCATTGTCCTCTCCCTGTTATGCCTTGACCACTTTAACTGCGCACTTCTTGTAATCCGTCTCTTTCGAGAGTGGATCAGTGGCATCCAGTGTTACCTTATTGATCAGTCGTCCAGCATCAAACCATGGAACAAAGATCAACCCCTTAGGAGGTCTGTTACGGCCACGGGTCTCTACCCTGGCCATAATCTCTCCTCGGCGACTAACCACCTTGGCATATTTGCCTCGACGCAGCTTGCGCTTCTTCGCATCTTTTGGATGCATATATATTACTGCATCAGGCATAGCCTTGTAGAGTTCAGGTACACGACGAGTCATGGAACCAGAGTGCCAGTGTTCAAGAACACGCCCTGTAGACAACCATAGATCGTACTCTTTATCAGGACTCTCAGCAGGTGGTTCATAAGGTGCAGTAATAATGTTGGCCTTGCCATCAGGCTTACCATAGAACTTGACGCCAGCCCCCTTGGGCACATGCGCATCATAACCCTCACGATATCTCCAGAGAGTCTCCTTGCCATCAATTACAGGCCAGCGAATACCACGAGCTGCATGGTAGGCCTCATATGGTGCCATCTCATGCCCCTTCTTAGGACCTTCATACTGGAAGCGGCGATACTCTTCGAATAGCCCCTTCTGTACGTAGTAGCCAAAGTGATCCATCTCATCATTACTGTAGAGATTGCCCTCAGGGTCCTTCACTTCCTGGGCAGGGAACTGATCCACCTGACCATTTGCATAGAGCACATCATAAAGGGTCTTACCCTTGTACTCAGGTGCAGCTGCCAGAAGCTCTGCGTCCCATACATCATCTGTCCTTGTAAGTGCAGACATAAATAGAATTGGTATGGTGTTACCAGATTTACGGATGCGACTGGCAATGTCCAGTCCACTACCATCTGGCAACATCACATCAAGTAGAATCAGTGCAGGACTTTCATTGAATATGATCTTCTCTACATCTGCACCATGTTCGGTCGCAATTACCCTGAACTCATTCTCTTCAAGCAGTACCGTTACCGCTCCTGCCAGACCACAATCATCCTCAACAATAAGTATTTTTTTATCCATCCCCATCCTCCCTCAAGCACATCCTGCGCTTCGATGATCTCCTCCCGTAAGGGTAGTTCACTGCAACCGTATGTAAAGATTTAATTGAATATTGATATATTTCAGGCAAGTTCTGAAATAGTTTCGGATTTATCTCAAAAAATCTGAGAACAATAGTAATTATTGTTTATTACCAGACTGTTACCACAACCAATAAAAACCGCTACAGACTATTTAGGATAGAGACTACCTGTTGAGAAATTTCTTAACTACAGTGATATCCCCAAGATAATAATGGGATGAATAGCAAGAAGTGCAAATATAGAAAATATCAGGAGTGATTTTACCGCCCATCTGTTACCAGATGATGACCACTAATACTCTAGTTGCTACGTTATGGTTGCCCGGTTATCAAGATCCAGCTGCTGTAGAAATCCAATCTCTGAATCACTGAACCCGGCCTCAACCCTTCCTGGTAGATAGAATGGTCCACGTATGGCATGGACCATATGTTCACGCACCAGACTCTCAAATGTTTCCTCAGATTTCAGACCACGTTCACTGCAGAGATGGTGGAACCATCTGGTCCCCGCCTTCACATGACCAACCTCATCACGAAGAATAATCTTCAATGTCTCAACACTTTGCTGATCACCAATTGATGCAAGTTTCTCCATGATCCCGGGGTTAACATCCAGACCACGAGCCTCAAGAATTCTTGGTACTAATGCCATTCTCAACAGTGGATCAGAGGCAGTCTTCTCTGCAGTCTCCCAGAGACCATTGTGGGCAGGGAAATCACCATATTCATATCCCAACTGGTTGAGTCTCTCTCTGACCAACTGAAAGTGATAGCGCTCCTCATCAGCAATCCGCAACCAGTCATCATAGTAGGCTGTTGGCATTTCACGAAAACGGTAGACTGCATCAAGTGCAAGATTAATCGCATTGAACTCAATATGGGCAATAGCATGAAGCATGGATGCATGCCCTTCCGGAGTTCCAAGCCTTCTCCGTTTGAGTTTTCTGGGCGGCACCAGTTCCGGTTTTTGTGGATGACCTGCCTGCCTGATTGGGTCAGGTTGGTTCAGGGAGTCACAAGCGAGGCTGCTACTCTTCCATAGCTTGTAAAGCCGTTCTGTCGATTCCAGCTTCTCCTCCAGATCAGACAGCTGAAGGGTTACCCCCGTCTCATCAAATAGATTTAGGGTATCACTCGAGGCCACGGCTGAGATCCATCTTCAGATCCTCGATCTCCTCCAGACCTACTGCCACACGTATCAAGCCATCACTTATACCTGCCTGCTCCTTCTCCTCTGGAGTAAGGCGACCATGGGTAGTTGTTGCAGGGTGAGTTATGGTTGTTTTTGTATCACCAAGATTTGCAGTGATAGAGACCATCTCGGTGGCATTAATCATCCTCCAGGCAGCCTCTTTTCCGCCACTCAGCTCAAACGAGAGAATTCCACCTGCACCACTCTGTTGAGCAGACGCAAGATCATGTTGCGGATGACTCTGGAGCCCAGGATAGTGAACCGATGAGACCGCTGTTTGCTGCTCCAACCACTCTGCAAGCAGAGTTGCATTCTTGGTATGGGCATCCATTCTTATCTTCAATGTCTCCAGCCCCTTGAGGAAAATCCACGCATTGAATGGACTCATTGAGGGGCCTGCCGTACGCAAAAAGCTGTATACATCAGTTCCCACTACCTCTTCGGAACCAACTATGGCACCACCCATTGCGCGCCCCTGTCCATCAAGATATTTTGTTGCTGAGTGGATCACAATATCTGCCCCCAACGCCAGTGGCTGCTGCAGTGCCGGCGTACAGAAGACATTGTCTACTGCCAAGAACGCATCATTGCGGTGCGCCAGTACTGCCAGTGCAGATATGTCCCCAACCTGGGTCAATGGGTTTGCCGGGGTCTCAAGAAAGAGGAGGCGGGTATTGGGACGCATTGCCTGTTCCCACTCTGACAGATCGGTTAGAGAGACAAACGTTACCTCTACTCCAAACTTGGCCATAAACTGGTTAAAGAGAACAACTGTGGTTCCAAAAACACTGCGAGATACCACTACATGATCGCCACCCTTCAAGAGCCCCATACAGGTTGAGAGAATTGCCGACATACCGGATGCGGTTGCCACACAACGCTCCCCCCCTTCCAGGGCAGCTAGGCGCTGCTCAAATGTTCTTACCGTTGGGTTGGTGAAACGAGAGTAGATATTCCCTGACTCACCCCCAGAAAACCTGGCTGCTGCCTGTTCGGCAGAGTCAAAGACATAGCTGGAGGTGGGAAAGATTGCCTCACCATGTTCACCCTCATTGGTTCGCTGGTGACCAGCTCGAATGGCTTTGGTTGAGAAACCGTACTCATCTGGATCAATCATAACTGCCCCCTCTCCACATCAAATGCAATCAAATGGTTTATATGGAATTATGCACACCAAGAACCTCATCATCCTGCTCGTTACGCTTCTCTTTTTCAGAGTCACAGCGCTCCGCCTCAAGATTCTCAAGATAGTTGTCATCAATCCCGCCCGTTACGTAGTTGGCATCAAATACCGAGGTATCAAACTGCTTGATCTGTGGGTTTCCCTCTTGCACGGAATCTATCAGATCCTGAAGATCCTGATAGATCAGGCGATCAGCACCAATCAACTCAGCCACCTCATCCTCTGTACGGTCATGCGCAATCAGCTCGGATGCAACCGGCATGTCAATCCCATAGACATTCGGATAACGCACTGGCGGTGCTGCTGATGCAAAATATACCTTTCTTGCCCCGGCAGAACGGGCCATCTCAATAATCTGTGCAGAGGTGGTTCCGCGCACAATAGAATCATCAACCAGCAGTACATTTTTTCCCTTGAACTCCAACCCAAGAGGGTTGAGTTTTTGTCTGACCGATTTCTTGCGCTGCTGCTGACCCGGCATGATAAATGTACGGCCAATGTAGCGATTTTTAATAAACCCCTCTCGATAAACAATATTCAGGACATAGGCGAGTTCCGAGGCTGCGGTTCTACTGGTGTCTGGAATTGGGATAACCACATCAATATCATGCTCTGGCCACTCCCTGAGAATCTTGGTTGCCAGCTTCTCCCCCATCCGGAGGCGAGCCTTGTGGACATGAACCTTGTCTATAATAGTATCTGGCCGGGCAAAATATACATGCTCAAAGATACAGGGGGAGAGTACCGGATTCTCCGCACACTGTTTTGCAAACAACTCGCCACTGTTATCAATATATACTGCCTCACCCGGGTCCAGCTCACGCACTAGCTTGTAACCCAGCGTATCAATCGCCACACTCTCCGAGGCAACCATATGCTCCTTGCGGCCATCATCAAGGGTACGTTCACCTATGCAGAGGGGGCGAATACCAAATGGATCACGAAAGGCAACGATTCCATATCCGGTGATGAGGGTTACTGCTGCATATCCCCCTTGGCAGCGGCTATGCACCCCGGAAACCGCATTGAACATATCATCCAGATCAAGATGCATCTTTCCAAGATGTTGCAGTTCATGGGCAAAAACGTTCAGTAGAATCTCGGAATCAGACTCGGTATTGATGTGACGAAGATCCTCCAGATAGAGGTCCTGCTTGATCTTGGCTGCATTGGTGAGGTTGCCGTTATGCGCCAGGGCAATACCGTACGGAGAGTTCACATAGAACGGCTGTGCCTCTGCAGAGGATGAACATCCTGCTGTTGGGTAACGAACATGGCCAATTCCCATGTTCCCCTGCAGTCGCAACATGTGACGAGTATGAAAAACATCCTTGGCAAGGCCGTTGGCCTTTCTTAAAAATATTTTGCCTTCATCACAGGTCATGATACCTGCCGCATCCTGACCGCGATGTTGCAGTACAGTTAATCCATCATAAAGTTGCTGGTTAACTGGTGAGTTGGAGACGATTCCGATAATTCCGCACATAGATAATTAGTTTAATGATGTTCGAAAAAATAAAGTGATAATCAGACAACCGGAGTATACGAGAAGTAACTCTGCAGGTGTTCAGGAAAATACTCTCTCAACCATGCAGAAATCTCCTGAAAATACTCCAGCAACAGCGACTCATGCCACCAGTTATCCTGTGGAAGAGGAGTAAGACCAGCCAATAGCACAAGTAGCGAGACAATTAATATCCCTCGTGCTGCACCAAACAGCATTCCCAACAGGTGGTCCATTCCTCCGAAACCTGAAAAATCTATCAGGCTCTGAATCGCCTTGTTAATCAATGAGCCAAGAATCAGGGTAATCAAAAACAGCAGGGCAAATGATGCTCCTGCGCGGAGGGAGGGAGTCTCTATCAGTGATTCAAAAATATGAGCCTGATCTGCCGAGAAGTTTAGCGCAACCCAGAATGCTATGACCCATGTTGCGAGTGAGATCGCCTCCTTGAAAAAACCGCGGAGCAGGCTGATCCCTGTCGAGATCAGAACAATTCCCAAAATTACCAGGTCGGTCCAGTTAAGACCACTCTGTTCAACAACTGGAGGCATCTGTTTTCCTAACTTGTCTGTCTTATGTCTGTGGTCTCATATGGGGAAACAGTAACACATCACGGATGGATGGCGAATCGGTAAAGAGCATAACCAGACGGTCAATACCGATACCCTCACCTGCCGTTGGGGGCATGCCGTGCTCCAGTGCGGTTACATAGTCCTCATCGAAATGCATAGCCTCATCATCACCTGCCTCTTTCTCCTCAACCTGTTTGCGGAAACGCTCTGCCTGGTCCTCATAATCATTAAGCTCAGAGAAGCCATTGGCAATCTCACGACCACCCACAAAGAATTCAAAACGGTCGGTAACAAACGGATCATCATCGTTCCGACGTGCCAACGGAGAGACCTCTGTAGGATATGCAGTAATAAACGTTGGGTTCATCAGGCGGTGCTCTACTGTTTTCTCAAAAATCTCAATCTGTACCTTACCCAGGCCATAACCATCCTTTAGTGGAATCTCAAGTTTCTCTGCTACTGCCCGAGCACTATCAAGGTCATCCAGATCAGCCTCTGTCAGATCCGGATTAAAGTGAAGAATCGACTCTTTTATTGTCATCCGCTCAAATGATTTTCCAAAATCATAAACATCCCCCTGATAACTCACCTGGCTGGAACCCAGTACCTCTTCTGTAACCCCACGCAGCATCGCCTCGGTGGTATCCATCAGATCACGGTAGTCGGCATATGCCTCATAGAACTCTATCATGGTGAACTCAGGATTATGTCTGGTAGATAGCCCCTCATTACGGAAATTACGATTTATCTCATAGACCTTTTCGAATCCGCCAACCACTAATCTCTTCAGGTAGAGCTCGGGGGCGATACGGAGGAATAGATCCATATCCAGGGCATTGTGATAGGTGGTAAATGGTCGTGCAGTTGCCCCACCCGGGATAGCCTGCATCATAGGTGTCTCTACCTCCATAAAGCCGCGTCCATTAAGGAAGTTGCGGATGTATTGCACCACCTGAACACGGGTCTTGAACACATCTCGTGAGGCATCGTTCATGATTAGATCGATATAACGCTGGCGATACCTTGCCTCGGTATCTGTCAGGCCATGAAACTTTTCCGGAAGAGGACGAACTGACTTGGTCAGAATACGAAGAGAGTCAACCTTAACCGAGAGCTCTCCAGTCTTGGTCTTAAACATAACCCCCTCAGCACCAATGATGTCTCCAATATCCCACTTCTTGAAACCCGCATAAAGACCCTCTGGCAGGGCGTCACGCTGTACAAAAAGCTGGATCTTTCCACTCATATCCTTCAGGTGGGTAAAGGCCGCCTTGCCCATGATGCGCTTGGCCATCATGCGCCCGGCAACCGCAACTCGAATCCCCTTCTCCTCAAGTTCCTCCGCCTCAAGCTCACCATATTCAGCATGAAGCTCACCAGCCATCACGTTTCTGCGGAAATCATTAGGGAAAGCATTTCCCTCCTCACGCATTCGATCCAGCTTCTGACGGCGCTCGGCGATCAGTCGGTTTTCATCTACTTCTATATTCTGTTCTTTTGACATCTTACTTTTCTCTTCTGAATCTCCGCATACGCGGAGATGACAAGATTAATAGGTCTGGAGATTCCGTTATCTTGATCCGGAAATTTCGACAGCAAGGATGCTGTCGCAAAGCCCCCATGGATGGGTTTACGGCGTTTTCCGGATCGGGATGATGGAAGCTCCCGATATTCTATTCTACAGTCCCGACTTCAAACTCTCCTCAATAAACGGATCCAGATCACCATCCAGAACCGCCTGCGTATTTCCGGTCTCATGCCCTGTACGCAGATCCTTGATTCGCGACTGGTCAAGTACATAAGAACGAATCTGGCTACCCCATCCAATATCAGACTTGGCATCCTCGGCAGCCTGCTTCTCCTCATTCTGTTTCATCAGCTCCATCTCATAGAGCTTGGCCTTCAACATACTCATGGCAGTTGCCTTGTTCTTGTGCTGAGAGCGTTCATTCTGGCACTGCACCACAATCCCTGATGGCTCATGGGTAATACGTACTGCCGAATCTGTAGTATTCACATGCTGACCACCAGCACCCTGAGCCCTGTATGTATCTACCCTCAAATCGGATGGATTGATATCAATATCAATATCCTCATTCACCTCTGGATAGATAAAGACCGAGGAGAAAGATGTATGACGACGATTGCCAGAATCAAATGGTGATTTACGTACCAGACGGTGAACCCCCGTCTCGGTTCTCAACCAACCAAACGCATATTCCCCTTTCACTTGAATGGTTGCGGATTTGATTCCTGCCACCTCACCAGCCGAGACCTCCATCAACTCCACATCAAAACCACGACGGTCGCCCCAGCGCAGATACATTCGTAACAACATCTCAGCCCAATCCTGCGCCTCGGTACCACCAGATCCAGACTGGATATCGATAAAGGCATTTGATGCGTCCTGTTTACCGGAGAACATGCGCTGGAACTCCAACGCCTCAATCTCTGTAGTTAATGATTCGAGGTCGACAATAACCTCATCAACCGTCTCTTCATCACCCTCTGCCTCTGCCATCTGTAGCAGCTCATTGACATCCGCTGTACCACTGGAGAGTCGATCGATACCCTCTACAATCTTCTCCAGACGGGCACGCTCCTTACCCAGCTCCTGTGCCCGCTCCGGATCATTCCAGACCTCTGGCGACTCCAGCTCACGATTAATCTCTACTAACTGCTCCGACTTTTCAGCATAGTCAAAGGTACCCCCTCAGGGCCTCTGTGCGCCCCTGAAGATCTGTAATTTGACTATATATTGGGTTCAATTCAATCATAATTGTGGGGAATTATACACACTCTAACCCTGCAGAATATGGGGCAATAATGGTTTCTACCATTAACTGTAGACTATCTCTCCCTCGCCATCTGTTTACATCCATGCGGTAGAGCAGATCCACCTCCTCACCTCTCTGTGGCAAGATCTGTTCCGACTGATTGAATGCAATTCCATCAATCTTCTTGTTTGATTCACGATCTCTCAGGACTAGCTTCAGATGCCTCTCCCCCACAATACGCCAGTCATCAAGAATAAAGCGGTCCTGAAAAACCGGCTCGGGAAAACCCTGTCCCCATGGTCCTGACTGGCGCAGTAACTCCGCAGTATCCAGTGAACGCTCACTACTGGTCAAACCACCATCAGTATGAAGCACCCCTTCAAGCAGATCATCATCAACTGTCTTGGCTACCAGCTCCTCAAAACTGTTCTGGAACTGCTCAAAGTCAGATTCGTTGATAGAGAGCCCTGCTGCCATTGCGTGTCCACCAAACTTGATGATCATCCCGGGGCTGTTCTTTGAGATCAGGTCTAACAGATCACGAATATGAACCCCTGGAATAGAGCGTGCTGACCCTTTAAGAACACCGTTATCACCTCTCGCAAACACAACCACTGGCCTGTGCAGCTTCTCCTTAATTCTGCCAGCAACAATACCAATCACCCCCTCATGCCAGTGCGGCTGGTAGAGAGAAACAGCTGCCAACACTCCTTTGCCATGCAGATGGAGTGACTCAATTATGCTCTCGGCCTCATCCCTGACCCCACCCTCAACATCACGCCTTTGTCTATTTATCTCATCCAGTTTTTGTGCCCTAGTAAGGGCATCTATCCTGTTATCTGTCAGCAGACAATCAATACCAGCCCCCATCTCCGTCATCCGACCAGCAGCATTAATCCTTGGCCCCACCGTAAACCCCAGATCAGAGGCAACCACCCTGTTCCGCTCCCTGCCAGAGACCTCCAGAAGTGCCGAGACCCCAGGTGAACACTCTCCAAGACGAATACGTTGAAGCCCTTGATGAACCAGAATTCTGTTGTTTTGATCTAACTTAACTACATCAGCCACTGTACCAACAGCAACCAGATCAAGCAGTGTTGCTGGGTTATAACCAACCCCTAAGATCTGCCTGACCGCACAGACCAGATAAAAGGCAACACCGACACCAGCAAGATTAGGGCTGACAAAATCATCCCCCTCCTGGTTGGGGTTTACGATCACATCTGCAGCAGGCAACTGGTCACCAGGAAGATGGTGATCTGTTACCACAACAGTCATTCCAGCTTTTTTTGCAGCTGCAACCCCATCTATACTTGATATTCCATTATCTACTGTTATCAGTATGTTGGGGTTATATCTTAATGTTAATTCAACAACGCTTTCTGAAAGACCGTAGCCATGCTTCTTTCGATCGGGAACCACATAATTTATCTTGGCACCCATAGCACCAAGCCCAGACATGCAGACAGCACACGCAGTTGCACCATCAGCATCATAGTCCGCAACAACAACTATAGATTCTCCATTCTCAATTGCCTGCACCACCAGATCCGCTGCCTGTTCCACATTCTTTAAGGATGAAACAGGAAGCAGCTGCCTCAGTGAATGGTCCAGCTCAGTAGTTGAGAGAACTCCTCGGGCACGGTAAATATGATCAAGCAGAGGAGAAAATCCATCCAACTCACCACTATCAGGAACTGTACGTTGAATAATTTTCATCTTCTGAATCTGGTTATGATCAACTCCATCACCTTCTCAATGCGTGATGGTTCTCTCCATACCCAGAGACCATTAACCCCCTCAACCTTATGGGGAAGAGATAGATGGCTATTTTCATGGTTAGCCATTGATGCTTGGTGCAGCAACATCTGCACCTCATTAAGGAGCCGTTTCCAGATAAGTTCATCATCCCCTGCAGGCATGGCATCATGGATATTTGCGCCAACCACGTGGTGCAGAGGTGTTGTCTTTACTGCCGCACCTGTCGAGAGCTGTAGCCTCCAATCAAGATCGTCATGGTAACTGAGCACCATATTCTCCTCACTGAACAGAGGCGCAAGCTTGTCGATCAAATCCTGCTGCTCTTTGACAGAGACAGATCCAGGCTCAATCTCGAACAGACGAAGCACATCCCAGTCAGCTATCAGATGGACAGGCGCTACACGAAAGATCTCCACAGACTACATGTTGCTAAGGATTGCTCCCTTCACCTCTTCCAGGGTGGCATCAACAGTAATCAGTTCGCGTGTGCTCTGTTTGATTGCAGTGTCCGGATCCTTCAGACCATGTCCGGTCAGGGTGCAGACAACCTTGCTGCCAGCGGGGATCTTTCCACTCTTTAGATCACGTAGTGCACCTGCCACGGAGGTTGCGGATGCTGGTTCACAGAAGACACCCTCCTTTTCAGCTAACAGTTTTTGGGCTGCCAGAATCTCTTCATCACTACACTCATCAAACCAGCCGCCTGACTCTTTCTGCACATTCCATGCCTTGTCCCAGCTTTGCGGGTGGCCGATACGGATTGCAGTTGCCACAGTCTCTGGCTCATCCACCATCTCGCCACGCAGGAATGGGGCAGCGCCTGCAGCCTGATAACCAACCATGGTTGGGCGGGTCGGAACGATGCCATCCTCGGCATACTCCACATACCCCATCCAGTGAGCAGAGATGTTGCCCGCATTACCCACTGGCAGACAGTGGTAGTCAGGGGCAGCGCCTAACTCCTCAATGATCTCAAAAGCAGCTGTCTTCTGACCCTGTAGGCGGAATGGATTGATGGAGTTCACAATAGTAACCGGGGCCTCCTCTCCAACCTCTTTCACCAGCTGCATGCCATCATCAAAATTACCGTGAATCTGAATTACCACCGCCCCATGCATCATCGCCTGAGCCAGCTTGCCCAACGCAATCTTGCCATCCGGAATCAGCACAAAGGCAGTAATGCCGGCACGGGCTGCGTAGGCAGCCGCAGCTGCCGAGGTGTTCCCGGTGGATGCACAGATAATGGCCTTGCTCCCCTCCTCCACTGCCTTGGTCACCGCCATGCACATGCCGCGATCCTTGAACGACCCAGTTGGGTTAAGTCCCTCATATTTCACATAGATCTCTGCATCTATCCCCATCTCTCCAGGGATATTTTTCAACTTAATCAGCGGGGTATTACCCTCCCCCAGATCAATGATTTTTGTATCCTCACTAATCGGCAGACGGTCACGGTAGCGGTCCAGCAGACCTGTATAGTGTTTTCTAAATGGCACTGTCATTTTCTCCAGTTAAACATTTGTCGACTCAACTCTCTCCCTATTCTATTTTCAGGGCCGTTGGTAGCCATGGATGGCTACCGTCGAGCGTACATGGATGTCTTGTAGCGAGCCCTGAAAATAGAATAGGGAGAGAGTTGAAGCTATTCATTAATTAATCTAGTTGAGTGTCTCCATACGAATCCTCATAACGGATCCATACACACAATCAAGTGACTCAATAGCAGAGAGTGCACGATTCATTCGTCCCTCCTCCGTCTTATGAGTCAAAAGTACGATAGGTGCCCTGGACCCCTCGTTCTCGATATCCTTCTGCATAAAGGCCTCGATACTTATCTCCTCCTCACCCAGAATCCTGGTGATCTCTGCAAGCACTCCAGAGCGATCCTCAACCTCCATCCTCAGGTAATAGGCAGTCTCGATATCATTAATTGACAATATAGGTAAATCTTCCAGGGCATCGGGCTGGAATGCCAGATGTGGCACCCTGTTCTCTGGGTCTGCGGTTAACGCACGCACCACATCTACTGTATCTGCTACTACTGCTGAGGCTGTTGGCTCATCACCGGCACCAGCACCGTAGTATAGTGTGGGTCCTACAGCATCACCCATCACAAGCACCGCATTCATTACCCCATCCACATTGGCAATCAGCTGTCTCTCTGGAATCAGGGTTGGATGAACACGTAGTTCCACACCAGCTTCTGTCTTGCGGGCAACTCCGAGATGCTTGATGCGATACCCAAGCTCCTCCGCATAAGAGACATCCTCGGCGGTTATCTTGGTAATCCCCTCGGTCATTGCCTTCTCAAACTGCAGCGGAATCCCAAATGCTATTGAGGCAAGAATTGTCAGCTTGTGTGCTGCATCAATCCCCTCAACATCAAAGGTTGGGTCTGCCTCTGCATACCCCAGCTCCTGGGCCTCCTTGAGTACATCCTCAAAGGCACGCCCCTTGTCTCTCATCTCGGTAAGAATGAAGTTTCCGGTGCCGTTGATTATCCCAGCCAACCACTGAATCTGATTTGCCGCCAACCCCTCACGAATTGCCTTGATGATTGGTATACCACCAGCAACAGCTGCCTCGAAGGCAACCATAACCCCCTTCTCCTGTGCCAACCCAAACAGTTCATTACCATGAGTTGCAATCAGTGCCTTGTTCGCAGTTACTACATGCTTGCCCTGCGAGAGTGCCTGCACCACCACCTCACGTGCAAATTCAGTACCGCCCATCAACTCCAGAACGATATCAATATCAGGATCATTAGCCACCTCAAATGGATCTGTGGTCAGCCTTATCCCTTCAGTTTCACAAATTCTTGGTCGATCAAGGTCACGTACTGCAGCCATACTGATCTCTATCTGCCGACCGGCACGACGTGCTATCTCCTCTGCATTACGGGTCAGGACATTTACACTTCCACAACCAACTGTCCCCAATCCTAGGACACCTACTTTTACTGGATTCATCTTCTCGCTTTTTCCTTAATCATCCTTAATTAGATAGCAGCAACGTAGCAACGTGATTCTATAGTTTCAGCTTATGCATTATTCGCTATCAAGAATACCGTCGCTCTTGAACATCTCTCTGATTCCACGTACCGCCTGACGGGTTCTATGTTCATTCTCGATCAATCCGAAACGAACGTAATCATCACCATATTCACCAAAACCGATACCCGGAGATACTGCAACCTTTGCCTCACTCAACAGCTTCTTACAGAACTCCAGTGAACCCATCTCACGATATGGTTCAGGAATTGGGGCCCACACAAACATTGTTGCCTTTGGAGGCTCCACCTCCCAACCCACAGAGTTGAGACCACTACACAAGGCATCCCTGCGCTTGAGGTACATATCACAAATCTCATGAACACAGTCCTGAGGCCCCTCCAATGCAGCTATTGCCGCCACCTGGATTGGGGTGAACATACCGTAGTCAAGATATGACTTCATACGTGCCAAGGCAGCCACCAGGGTTGGGTTACCAACCATAAAGCCGACACGCCAGCCCGGCATGTTGTAACTTTTGGAGAGGGTAAAGAACTCGACTGCAATCTCCTTGGCCCCCTCCACCTGCAGAATTGATGGTGATTGATAGCCATCAAATACAATATCTGCATAGGCGAGATCATGAATCACCCAGATCTGATGCTCTTTTGCCAATGCCACAACTTTCTCAAAGAACTCCAGATCCACGCAGTGGGTGGTTGGATTACCTGGAAAATTAAGTACCAGCATCTTGGGGCGTGGCCACGAATTCTTGATCGCCTTCTCAAGCTCTGCAAAGAAATCCCCGTCAGGAGTCAGTGGAACATGACGAATATCAGCCCCTGCAATAATGAATCCATAAGGGTGAATTGGGTAGGCTGGGTTAGGAACCAGGACGGTGTCACCAGGACCAACCGTTGCAAGCGCCAGATGTGCCAACCCCTCTTTTGATCCAATGGTTACGATCGCCTCTGAATCTGCATCCAGATCTACCTCGTAGCGATCACGATACCAATTACATATTGCTCTGCGCAGTCGGGGAATCCCCCTGGACATGGAGTAGCGATGAGTGTCAGGACGCTGCGCTGCCTCGGTCAACTTATCAACGATATGTTGCGGGGTCGGCTGATCAGGATTGCCCATTCCAAAATCGATGATATCCTCGCCCCGCTGTCTCGCCTTTGCCTTCAATTCATTAACGATATTGAATACATATGGCGGCAGCCGTTTGATTCTCTGGAAATCCTCAATCAAGACCTTAACTCCGATTATTTAGTGTAAAAAATCAGACGAAAGTATACCCCAGTAACCTGTTATAAAATAGAAGGTATAACGAGGAAATAGATGTTGTCTCTACACTATTTACAACATATTCCCTAGAGCAGAGTATCTTCCGAATAACCGGCTCGTTCCAGAATATCGTGCAGATGATGAAGCGCATCGAGCTGAATCTGTCGCACCCGTTCACGTGTCACACCGAGCTCTTTACCGAGCTCTTCCAGGGTCATCTCATCCTCTCCCATCAACCCAAAACGGCTAACAATAATCCTGCGCTCACGATCCTTAAGGCCATCCAGCCATTCGCTCAGGTGTGAGAACACCTCATCTTTTAGAAAAATATCATCCTGATCCTGGAGGGAGGTATCCTCAATTCTCTCCCCAACCGTTCTACTGGATCCTTTGGCCACTGGCAGATCGGTTGATGTTGGTATCTCCTTGAGCTTTAAAATTTTATCAACCTCTTCGGCCGACTTTTCCAGCGAGGTCGCAATCTCGGATACGGATGGCTCATGGCTCTCAGATTGGGAGAGACGGCGGGACTCTCGCAGATAACGCCCCAGCTCTCTCATAACATGAACTGGCAGTCGTACCGTGCGTGCCTGATTCATCAATGCACGGTCCACCCCTTGCCTAATCCACCAGGTAGCATAGGTTGAGAAACGGAATCCCTTTTCAGGATCAAATTTCTCAACAGCACGAATCAGACCAAGATTCCCCTCCTCAACCAGATCCATAAAGGGGACTCCTCTATTCTGGTAACGCCTGGCAATACTGACTACAAGACGGAGGTTGGATTCGATCAGATGATTTTTGGCATCCCTATCTCCCTGCTGCACCTTGCGTGCACAGGCCCACTCCTCTTCTGCTGTAAGCAGAGGAAACGCTCGAATCTCCTGCATATAGATGTGAAGGGCATCATGGTCCTTTCCTTTCAGCTTGCTCGATGCAAACTCCTCTTGATCTGAACTGCCCATTACACCGTTTATCGACCAGAACCAGATAGCCTGGAGAGATACCTCATTGGATCAACCGGCTTGCCATTTTTTCTGACCTCGAAGTGTAGCTTGACCCGGTCAGTTCCGCTCTTACCCATTTTTGCAATCTGTTGACCAACTTTCACCAGATCTCCCTCCCGTACCTGCAGTTGGCTGTTGTGCGCATAGGCAGTCAACAGATTGTTGTCATGCTTGATGATCAACAACTTTCCATAGCGGACCAGGCCTGTGCCACTATAGACCACCCTGCCATCCCCCGCAGAGACAATTGGATCACCCTGGCGGCCTCCAAACTCAACCCCTGTTATCCCTCTCTCCTTGGAGTAACGCTTCAATATCTTGCCCGCTGATGGGCGCTCAAGATTGGTGGTGCCACCGGAAGAGCGTCTGACCGATTTTACCTGCGACCCGGTTTTTTGTTTGGGTTTTGACTTGGCAACGGTCCTGGATGGTTTTCTGGATGAGGCTGCGGGCTTCAATCGCAACTTCTGTCCCACATGAATCTGATAGGGTGACTTCAGACTGTTCCAGCTGGCCAGATTAGCCATCTTAATATTTAGCTTCTCTGCAATAACACTCAATGTATCTCCTGATCTCACAATATAGTAATCAGCATTCACAGATACGGGCCTGGAGGATGGTGAGCTACTTGAGTGCAGCCGTAATGTCTCCCCTTTGTGGATTCTGTATGGAGAGCTGATGCCATTCCATCGAGCCAGATCTAGATAATCCAGATCAAACTCCATGGCAATCATGTAGAGGCTGTCACCTGTCCGTACGGTATAACTTTTAGGGATCTCCCCCACAAGATGGGTCTGGCTGGATACCGGAGATAATGATGAGCGATTACTACTACAACCCGCAAGCAGGAAGATGACCACAAACAGGGAGGTTATGTTTACTATCTGTCTCATCAATATCGCAAAAAGTAGTAGATTGCTGCAAGCAGTACGGCAATCCATCCCAGACGTGACATCCAGCCACGCTCCATCTTGAGGAATTTCTCTCCTCCCCAGATAACAAATGCTGCTACCAGAAAGAAACGTGCGCCCCTGCCAACCAGTGATGCAACCATGAAGAGCGGAAGCGACATAGCCAGAGCTCCAGCACTTATGGTAAATAGTTTGTATGGAATGGGAGAAAATCCAGCAAGGAAGACAATCCATATTCCCCACTCATCAAACAGTGACTTGGCATTATCATAGGACTCCTGAAACCCCCACTGCGCAATTAGTGGCTCAACCAGTTCCATTCCATAAAGCCCGATCAGATAACCAAAAAGCCCACCCAGCACAGAGGCGATGGTCACCAGGGTTGCGTATCTCCACCCACGAGAGGGGTGCGCCAGGGTCATTGGTGCAAGCAATACATCAGGTGGAACCGGGAAGAAACTGGATTCAGCAAAACTCAATCCTGCCAGGATACGTTCGGCATGGGGACGATCCGCCCAGACGGCGACCATCTCATTCATTCTGTTCATCCACTCCACTATCGTGCTCCTGCCCTCATGGGGACAAACCTTACCCTCTCCAAAACCTCTTCCTCATAGCCATCTGCCGTTTTCGTCAACTCCAACAATTTTTGCTCCTGCTTCTCCGGCCCTACAGGTACCACCATTCTGCCTCCAACCTCCAGCTGTCCGAGAAGACGGGTAGGAATTCCAGCTGGTGCCGCAGTAACAATAATTGCATCAAATGGGGCCTTCTCCTCCCATCCAACATGACCATCATCCAGCTTCATCTCCACATTCAGAATTCCCATCTCGGCAAATCTATCCTGGGCCCTGCGAATCAATGCACCAATACGTTCGACAGTGTATACATGTGGAACCAGTTGCGCGAGGATGGCTGTCTGATAACCTGATCCAGTCCCAATCTCCAATACCCGTTTTGGACGTCCATGACGCATCAGCGCCTCTGTCATCAGGGCAACAATATAGGGTTGTGAGATTGTCTGTTCGTGCCCAATTGGGAGCACAATATTGTCATAGGCCTGGTGTGCCAGAGCCTCATCCACAAATTGATGACGGGGCACTGTGCGAATAGCATTCAGCACCTCAAGATCGGTGATCCCCTGCCCCTCCAGCTGACTTATCAGGCGCTCTCTGACCCGGCGTGAACGGAATCCTACCTCATAGTTACTCATGATAGCCACTGCTCCATTCCACTAATCATGGAGTGCTGCGTCAGATCAGTATGGATTGGGGTTACCGAAATCCAGCCATTCTCCACCGCATAAAAATCTGTGCCATCCTCCTCATTTTCGGCCTTACCAGCAGCTCCTACCCAGTATATATTCTTGCCGCGTGGATCCTTCATTTTCACCACCGGCTCCGAACGGTGCCTTCTGCCAAGAGATGTTGCTCTGAATCCACGAATCTCTTCCCATGGAAGGTTGGGCACATTCACATTCAGGATGGTCTCTGCTCCAAGAGGGTGCTGCTCAAGCCTCTCCAGTATCTTCTCTACCGCAATAGCTGCAGAGTCAAAATGACGACATCTGTCCTCCCTGCAGACCAGAGAGACCGCGATTGCCGGCAACCCAAGAAAGCGTCCCTCCATGGCGGCAGCAACTGTGCCCGAATAGAGCACATCATCTGCCATGTTGGCACCGGAATTTATCCCGGACACCACAATCTCAGGATCCTCATCCAGTAACCCGGTCAGTGCCAGGTGAACCGAGTCAGTAGGTGTACCATCTACAGAATAGTCTCCACTCTCATGGGTAAACAGATGCAACGGATGCTCCAGGGTCAGTGAATTACTGGCCCCACTACGGTTGCGATCAGGGGCAACAACTACCACCTCATTGCTCTTGGCAAGATGTTTACGCAGGGTCTGCAGTCCGGGGGCATTTACACCATCGTCATTACTAAGGAGGATTTTCATAGGATATCGATTCTACAAAAAAAGGGACCCATACGGGTCCCTTTTTTCTCTAAACTAATGAGGTTTTACCCCACTGGTTTTATACAGCCTTCATACTAAGGCGAATACGTCCCTGACGATCAACCTCAAGTACCTTAACCTGAATTGTGTCACCCTCACTCAGGTGGTCTCCAACCTTCTCAACACGCTCCTCGGAGATCTGTGAGATGTGAACCAGACCATCCTTACCAGGAAGGATATTTACAAAGGCACCAAAGTCCATCAGCTTGACGACCTTACCCTCGTAAATCTTGTTTACCTCAACATCGGCAACGATAGTCTCAATACGTTTCTTCGCCTCATTGGCAGCCTCACCATCTGTTGCTGCAATCTTGATGCTTCCATCATCATCCAGATCAATCTTCACTCCAGTCTCTTCCTGGATGCCGCGGATCACAACACCGCCCTTGCCAATTACATCACGAATCTTGTCCGGATCAATCTTCATGGTCAGATAACGTGGTGCAAACTCTGAAACCTCATCACGGGCTGCAGAGATCACTCCATTCATCTCGCCAAGGATATGGAGACGGGCATCACGTGCCTGATCCAGTGCGATCTCCATGATCTCACGAGTAATTCCGGTAATCTTGATATCCATCTGCAAGGCAGTGATACCCTCTTCGGTACCGGCTACCTTAAAGTCCATATCACCCAGATGATCCTCATCACCCAGAATATCGGTCAGAACTGCAAAATCATCTCCCTCTTTGATAAGACCCATCGCAATACCTGCAACTGGAGCCTTCAGTGGAACACCGGCGTCCATCATTGATAGGCTGCTACCACAGACAGAGGCCATTGAGCTGGATCCATTTGATTCAGTAATCTCGGAGACCACTCTCAGGGTATATGGAAAATCATCATTTGATGGCACAACCGCCTGTACACCACGTTTGGCCAACTTGCCATGACCAACCTCTCGGCGCCCTGGGCTACCAACACGACCCGTCTCACCGACAGAGAATGGTGGGAAGTTGTACTGCAGCATGAATGGGTCCTTGAAGCTCCCCTCCAGCGCATCAATAATCTGTGCATCACGTTCGGTACCGAGTGTGGTCACTACCAGTGCCTGAGTCTCACCACGGGTAAATAGTGCGGAACCGTGGGCACGAGGAATTATTCCTGTTTTCACGTAAATCGGACGAACAGTTTTGGTGTCTCGGCCATCAATTCGTGGGTTACCCTCAATAATACGGCTACGTACTGTCTTCTTCTCGAGCTTGCTTACCGCACCCTTTACAGTGTCAGCATCCCATTCACTATCCTCAGTAGCCAGCTCTGCAATAATCTGATCACGTACCTCACCCATACGGCCGTAACGCTCCATCTTGTCAGCAATCTGGTAGGCCTCGGTAACCCCATCACTACCTGCTGCTGCAACAGCATCAGTAAGCGCTCCATCTTCTGCAGCTGCCTCCCACTCCCACTGCTCTACACCTAGCTCTGCAACCATCTCATTGATAGAGTTGATAACAACCTGCATCTGCTCATGGCCAAACAGTACTGCTCCAAGCATTACCTCCTCGGAGAGAATGTTGGCCTCAGATTCAACCATCAATACCGCATCGGCAGTACCGGCAACACTCAACTCCAGATCAGATCCCTCTTTCTCGGATGCTGTCGGGTTAAGAATATACTCACCATGGCTGTAACCAACCTTGGCTGCACCAATAGGACCCTGGAATGGAACCCCGGAAAGTGCCAGTGCTGCAGAGGTGCCGATCATTGCCGGAATCTCTGAATCTATCTCTTTATCTGAGGATATAACTGTCGCAATTACCTGCACCTCACTCATGAACCCCTTGGGGAAGAGTGGACGAATTGGGCGATCAATCAGGCGCGAGGTCAGGGTCTCTTTCTCTGTAGGACGACCCTCTCTGCGGAAGAACCCCCCTGGAATCATGCCTGCAGCGTAAAATTTTTCCTGGTAGTTAACGGTCAGAGGGAAAAAGTCGCGTCCCTCACGTGCCTCCTTCTCCGCAACAACAGTTACCAGGAGGACTGTATCCCCCATGCTTACCTTGACTGCACCAGATGCCTGACGGGCGATCTCACCTGTCTCTATTGTTACCGTCTGATTTCCGTATTCAAAACTCTTGATGAAAGGTGTCACTTGTTATTTTTCCCGACAATAGTGAAACGAGGCCCATCCCCATTCCGAAATAGATTATATGATTTTGTTGTTACTGCTTTATCGACGCAGACCAAGATCTGCAATCAACTTGGTGTAACGACCACCATCACTGTTCTTTAGATAGTCCAGCAATTTTCTGCGCTGATTTACCATCTTCAACAGCCCCTGACGGGAGTGGTGATCCTTATTGTGCTCCTTGAAGTGCCCAGTCAGATCCTGGATTCGTGCTGTAAGTAGCGCAACCTGAACCTCTGGGGAGCCTGTATCACCCTCTCCACGTTGATATTTCTGAACAATCTCACTTTTTTGTTCTGCATTCACTGACATAACTCTATTAACTCCGTAACCGTTGTCCAGATTTGGACAACACTAAAAAAATCTTCACGACTCAAAAATGAAAGGTGCATATTTTATCGATGCAGGCCTAACTCCACAAGGAATATCTGATATAACTCTGCGATATCTCTACGATGAAACCAGCCTTCTTGGGGCAACGCGGCCATCATCCAATATCTCACCAACTCCAACAAACTCTTCTGCATCATCATAGATACGAACCCAGCCATCCTCTGGTACTCCGGAGATCTGTACAGGCTGTCCCTGACGAATGTAGTAACTACTATCTCTATCCAGCTGAACCCTGTCATATCCCTCTACCGCACTATCAAGTGACAACAGACGGTTATCCAGCCCCCTGTTTCCATCGGACTCCCTGATCTCTTCCAGCTCATCAATGGTCAGCAGATCCTCCTCTCTATAGGGGCCCAATGTGGTTCTTCGTAATGCTGATACATGGGCACCGCAACCAAGGAGCTCGCCTATATCCTCAACCAGGGTACGAATATATGTCCCCTTGGAGCAGTGGACACTAATAGTCATCTGGTTTTTATCCAGATCCAGCCCTACAAACTCAATATCATAAATAGTAACCTGGCGTGGCTCTCGCTCAATCTCTACCCCCTGGTGGGCCAGCTTGTAGAGTGGCTGGCCATTAACCTTGATTGCTGAGTGCATTGGTGGAATCTGTTCAATATCCCCCCTGAACTGCTCCAGAGCCTTCTTGATCCTCTCCTCAGTAACCCCCTCAACCGGACGCTCACTTACCACCTCACCCTCTGAATCACCAGAGCGGGTCACCACCCCCAGTTGGCACTCTGCAACATAACTCTTGTCGGCATTCAGAAGAAATCCGGAGAATTTGGTCGCCTCCCCCAGGCAGATTGGCAAAATGCCAGTGGCAATAGGGTCCAGGCTGCCGGTATGGCCAGCCTTTTTTGCAAAGAATAGATGCTTTACCTGCTGCAATGCACCATTGGAGGTTATACCGGCCGGTTTATCCAGCAGGATTATGCCTGAGACATTGCGCCCTTTACGGTTTCTTCTTCCCATGGTTACTGCTCTTCCTGCTGGTCTAAGTCATGATTGGAGTCATGTTTAGACAGATCCTCTGCCACAACCTGATCAATCAATGACTCCATATCACTACCATGCTCAACCGATTCATCATGCTTGAAATGCAACAGAGGCACCGTTCTGAGTTGCAGGCTCTTGCTCAATCTTGAGCGCAGAAACCCTGCTGAATGGTCCAGTGCCTTAAGAGTATCTTCCACTGAGCTACCCTCACCAAACAGGGTGAAATAGACAGTGGCGTGAGAAAAATCTGAGGTGACATTGACTGCTGTAATAGTCACCCACCCCACCCTTGGGTCCCTTAATTCACGCTGAATCAGTTCGCCCAGGGTACGTTTTACCTGCTCACCAACCCGGCGAGTACGTTCATTATTCATTGTAAAACAACTCTTGATCCGTCAACTACAGGGTTCTCGCAACCTCTACACGTTCAAAGACCTCGATCTGGTCCCCTTCCTTCACATCGTTGTAGCTCTTAACACCGATACCACACTCTGTTCCAGCACGTACCTCGCTGACATCATCCTTGAATCTACGCAGCGATTCGAGCTCACCCTCATAGATCACAATATTGTCGCGCAACACACGGATAGGATTGTTTCGCTTGACCACACCCTCTGAGACCATGCAGCCTGCGATGGCGCCCAGTTTTGGAGAGCGGAAGACATCACGTACCTCGGCAAGACCGATAATCTCCTCCTTGAAGTCTGGAGAGAGCATTCCTTCCATTGCACGCTTGATCTCATCAATCGCATCATAGATCACACTGTAGTAGTGAAGATCAATCCCCTCTGACTCGATCAGCTTTTTGGCAGTTGCATCGGCACGAACATTAAAACCAATAACAATTGCATTGGATGCGACCGCAAGGTTTGCATCTGACTCATTGATCCCGCCAACCCCAGAGGAGACCACATTGACCTTAACCTCTTCAGTGGATAGTTTATTAAGTGCATCACCAAGCGCCTCTGCAGAACCGTGTACATCTGCCTTGATGAGGATATTAACTGTTGAGGTCTCACCGTCCTGCATATGCTCAAACATACGATCCAGGCTGGCCTGCTTCTGTTGAGCCAGGCGGACATCACGATATTTGCCCTGACGGAAGTTGGCAACCTCACGTGCCTTGCGCTCATTCGGAACCACTAGTGCCTCTTCACCAGCTTCCGGTACGCCAGATAGGCCCAGAATCTCTACAGGGGTAGATGGGCCAGCCTCTGTTAACTGATCTCCATGCTCGTCCATCATTGCTCGCACCCTGCCGTATTCACGGCCAGCAAGCAGGATATCACCCTTGCGCAGGGTTCCACTTTGCACCATTACCGTTGCTACAGCACCACGTCCCTTATCAACCCTGGACTCAACCACGTTACCTTTTGCCGGGGCATCGGTCACTGCTGTCAACTCCAACATCTCTGACTGCAGAATGATTCCATCCAACAGATCATCCACACCCTCACCAGTATGGGCTGAGACATTTACAAACAGAACATCACCACCCCAATCATCTGGCACCACATCCTTACTGGCCAGCTCACTCTTGACCCGCTCTGGGTCCGCATCTGGCTTGTCAATCTTGTTAACTGCAATAATCAGAGGGGCATTTGCAGCCTTGGCATGCTGAATTGCCTCCTCAGTCTGGGGCATCACACCATCATCGGCGGCAACCACCAGAACCACAATATCTGTTACCTTGGCTCCACGGGCACGCATTGCGGTAAAGGCGGCGTGTCCCGGGGTATCCAGGAATGCGATCTCGCCTTTCGACGTAGTCACACGATAGGCACCAATATGTTGGGTTATGCCTCCGGCCTCACCCTCTGTTACCTGTGACTCCCTGATATAGTCAAGCAGAGATGTCTTACCATGATCTACGTGCCCCATAATGGTCACAACTGGAGCACGGTGAACCTTGTCACTCTCATGCTCCTCCGCAACCATAATCTCCTCCTCCAGTGCATTCTCTTTCATCAGCACAGGGGTATGCCCAAGCTCTTCCACCAACAGTGATGCAGTCTCCTGATCAATCATCTGATTAATGGTTGCCATGGTGCCAAGGTTCATCATCACCTTGATCAACTCGGCTGCCTTGGTAGACATTTTCTGAGCAAGATCACCAACTGTTATGGTTTCAGGGATCTGCACCTCCAGGACAACCGGAGCTGTTGGTTTGGTAAAACCATGCTCTGTCTCTATCTCAACCTTTGGTGAACGTCTACCCTTTGCACCCTTCTTCTGTTTCTTGCGACCAGATTTACCAGCTGCAACATGCAGCTCCTTACGACCATAGCGTGTCGGCTGTTTTTTACCGGATTTCTTTCTGCCCGAGGACTCTTTCTCCTCCTCACGCTTTTTCTCTGCTGCCTTCTCTGCTACCAGTCGAGCCTGCTCATCAAGAATTCTGCGCTCCTCATCCTCACGCACCTTCTTATCTGCCGCCTCTTTCTCGCGTCGAACTGCCTCCTCACGCGCAAGCTCCTCACTCTCTTTTTTCTGAATCTGATGTTTGCGGCGATTTTCATCCTGCTGCAGGCGAAGACGCTCCTCTTCGGCACGCTTTTCACGCTCTACCCTTTGATTCTCTGTCGCCTCTTTACTATCTGTCTGTGTGGCCACAGGATCTGGCTTAACAATTGTCCGTTTTTTCCGCACCTCTACGTTAACGCTTCTGCTGGTAGATGAGCGTGCTCCACCACCAACCTTGAGGGTTGCGGTTGATCTTTTCTTGAGTGTTACCTTACCCTTGGATTTAGCAGATGCTCCACCACCGTGAGATTCCCTGAGGAAACCAAGCAGCTTCATCTTCTCACTATCAGAAATCTCGTCATCTACACTACTTTTTGAGATACCTGCAGTGGCAAGCTGTTCAAGCAGGCGATCGGCTGGAATTTTTACGACCTCAGCGAACTGAGCAATTGTTACCTGTGACATGGTGTTGTCTCTCCTTACCTTCCTGCTTACGCTTCTGCCTGCTGTTCAGTACTCTCTTCCGTTGCCTCGGCAAACCATGGCTCTCTTGCCTTCATGATCAACTCTGATCCACGCTCCGTTGTCAGCTCAAGGCCATCAAGCTCCATCAACTCATCAACAGCCTGATCAGCAAGATCCTCAGCAGTAATAATGCCTTGTGATGCCAGCTTGTATGCCAGCTGCTCATCCATCCCCTCAAGATCCAGTAGATCCTGTGCTGGGGCACGACCCTCCAGGACCTCCTCCTGTGAGATAGCCTTGGTAAGCAGGTAATCACGAGCACGATTACGGAGTTCGGCCACAATCTCTTCGTCAAACTCCTCGATTGCCGCCATCTCGGCATCATCAACATAGGCGATCTCCTCTACGCTGCTGAACCCTTCCTGTACCAGAATTGCTGCCACATCCTCATCCACATCCAGTTGCTCCATGAGCTTCTTCTGAACCTCAACCGCCTCGGACTCTGCCTTGGCATCGAACTCTTCCTCACTCATTACGTTCAGAGTCCAACCGGTCAACTCACTGGCAAGACGAATATTCTGTCCGCCACGGCCAATCGCCTGGGAGAGGTTATCCTCCTCCACCGCGATATCCATGGAGTGCTTATCCTCGTCTACCACTACAGAGACCACCTCTGCCGGAGACATGGCATTAATCACAAACTGTGCCTCATTGTCGTCCCATGGCACAATATCAACACGCTCTCCAGCCAACTCATTGGAGACCGCCTGAACGCGTGAGCCACGTATGCCAACACAGGCGCCAACCGGATCAACCCGACGGTCCAGACTATGCACTGCAATCTTGGCGCGGGAACCAGGGTCACGTGCAGCCCCCTTCAATTCAATCAACCCGTCACTGATCTCTGGAACCTCCAGAGTAAATAGTTCCACCAGTACCTCAGGTGCAACACGACTGACCACCAGTTGTGGGCCGCGCTGCTCGGTCTGAATCTCCATCAGACATCCTCTTACCCGATCACCAGGACGTACCGGATCCCGTGGAATCTGCTGTGGTTTTGGAATAACTGCCTCGGCATTACCACCCAAATCAATAATGGCATTACCACGATCCATGCGCTTTACAATTCCACCAACCAGCTCGCCAATTCTCTCTCTATATTCAGCAGCGACCTTCTCTCTCTCCGCCTCTCTAACCTTCTGGAAGATAACCTGCTTGGCTGCCTGTGCAGCGATACGACCAAACTCGACCGAGGCGATAGGTTCCTCGATAAACTCACCTGGTTTGATATCTGGATCCTCATCAACCGCATCAATCAGCCAGAGCTGGGCATCTGGGTACTCCATCTCGATACCTGGCTCATCCCCATCCAGCACCTCCCAGGTTTGAAAGGTCTCATACTCACCTGTCTGACGATCAATCGCGACCCGGACACCTATATCCTCATCATGTTTTTTCTTGGTTGCCATAGCCAGAGCCGACTCCAGCGCCTGAAAAATGATATCCCTCTCAATATCCTTCTCATTGGATACAACCTCAACAACCTGCAAAATTTCCTTACTCATAACACGACTCTCTATTGATAAACCACGGCCCCAGCCGACAGAAAAAACATAAAAAAAGGCCGATCTCATCAAAAAGATCGGCCTTTTTGTGATTTGGTAGCGGGCACCACATACAACTCCCACTTCCTAACTTGGCGCGAATTCTACAGCTTATCCCCCCTTTTGCAATCCTTTTTTAATAGGGGGACACAATACTTATTTCTTTTTACGTCCCGGCCTCTCTTTCTTCAGTTTACGGCCCAGCCGGACCTCAGCCTGCTCAATAAAACGTGTTGATCCAAGCACCCTGCCCGTGCACTCATGTTTTCTGATCTCATCCGGCTCCTGAACTCTTGCACGGTCTAGGTACTCCCCCCAATCATCCACCAGCTCCAGCAGACGCGTTGGCGCCACAATCTGATCCTTATCCTCCCCACTCAGGTGCGCATGAATGCTGCTCCAGCGATATTCCCAAGGCTCTTTCACCATACCCGCCCTCACCGGGTTGAGCTCCACATACGCAGCCGCTCGCAACAGCCACTCCTCATCCATCGGAAAGGAGGCGAAACGCCCCTGCCAGAGAAATCCCTTCCAGTTTTCCCGCAGGTTGATCATTCTCGTATAGCGGCGATGGGTCTCCCCGATCGCCTTTGCCAGATTGGATGACTCCTCTGGTTTCACAATCAGGTGCACATGGTTAGTCATCAGGCAGTAGGCCCAGATCTCGACACGCTCTCTGTCACACCACTCCTTGAGAAACTGAAGATAATCTGAGTAATCACTGTCCTGAAAAAAGACATCCTGGCGTCGATTGCCCCGCTGGGTGATGTGGTGAGGGTGCCCGGGGAGAACTACTCTTGCTAATCTGGCCATATCGAGATTGTAACC
>CAYQBY010000004.1:0-73891 GCA_964415865.1 uncultured Piscirickettsiaceae bacterium
CCTGGATGACAGTGGATTAACTATCCAATCCAGATGGTCTTGGCGTTCAGGAACTCATGCATGCCAAGTTTTGAGAGTTCACGTCCGTAACCGGAGTTTTTGATCCCTCCAAAGGGGAGACGAGGGTCGCTCTTGACGATACCGTTTACAAAGGTGGCACCGGACTGAATCTGACGAGCCACTCGCTCACCACGTTCCAGATCTGTGGTCCAGACACTTCCACCTAGCCCAAAAGGGCTGTCATTGGCAATACGCACCGCATCCGCCTCATCCGTAGCACGAATCACAATCGCCACGGGGCCAAACAACTCCTCCTCATAGGCCGCCACTCCAGGTTTTACATGGTCGAGAATTGAGGGGGCATATCCTGCGTGAGTTACATTCGATGGTCTGCATCCTGTCAGTGGCTCTGCCCCTGCCTCTATGCTTTTCTGTACCTGTTGATCAAGCTCATCACGCAGGTCAGTACGAGCCATCGGTGCAAGTGTGGTGGCTGGATCCATTGGATCACCCAGTTGCAGCTCCTCCACCACCTGCTTAAATCGTGAGACAAACTGGTCGGCAATAGCATCAACCACAATAAATCGTTTGGCCGCTATACAACTCTGTCCCGCATTGAGAAAACGGGAGGCAACCGCAGTTTTTACAGCTGCCTCCAGATCACAATCATCCAGTACGATAAAGGCATCTGACCCTCCAAGCTCCAACACACTCTTCTTCAGACTGGCTCCTGCTGTTGCGGCTACCTGTCTGCCTGCGGGTTCACTTCCGGTAAGGGTTACAGCATGGACTCTTGGATCCTCAATTACCTTTGCCACCTGAGAGGCGCGAATCATTAATGAGGTAAAGACCCCTTCCGGCGCCCCAGCCTCTCTGAATACATTCTCTATTACCTGCGCGGAACCGGGCACATTGGAGGCGTGCTTTAGCAGGCCGGTATTACCGGCCACCAGTGCAGGAGCAGCAAAACGGAAGACCTGCCAAAGCGGGAAGTTCCACGGCATTACTGCCAATACTGTTCCCAGTGGCTGGTACGCAACCAGGCTCTTGCCAGCATCGCTCTCTATGATCTCGTCAGCGAGGAAGGCTGGTCCTTCATCTGCATAGTAGTCACAGACCCAGGCACACTTCTCCACCTCAGCCTCTGACTCCCCAATCAGCTTCCCCATCTCCTGGGTCAACATCTCTGCCAATTCTCGTTTACGACTGCGCAGTACCTCACCCGCCTTGCGCACAATGGCACAACGTTGCTCCAGGGGGGTAGTCTGCCAGACTGGGGCCACGGATGCGGCCTGAGCCAAGGCGGCTTCTATCCGCCCTTCATCCCAATCTGGAATCTGCTCAACTACCTCACCACTGTATGGATTAATGGATGCAAAACTCATTACCGCCCCCTTGTTAGATTCTTGTTATAAGAGATGAGGGTACATCTCCCGGGGTGATAAATCCAAAAAAATCCCAATCAACCTTCCAGTAGATTGGGCGTTTTATCCACAGAGGTAAGCGTTTAGGCCTACTCTTTTTTATCCAGCGAAACGCTCTGTGATGTTGAACAGCTCTTGCCGTCGGAACAGCCTGAACATGCTGATTCTTGCCCCCCAAGCCCAAGCGCACGCTTGATATATCTCCAGAGGTATCCCACGGTAAAAAGCAGGATGACCCCCAACACTATGAGCTCTATTGTGGTCATCTCACTCACAGAAACAGTCCCGCAACCCGCACCACAACCCATGCCATAATCCAGGCGATCCCGAGCCCCATAGCAATAGAGAACAGCGTCCAGCCAGCTGACTGGGTCTCTCTCCTGATCACCGCGATGGTTGCCAAACAGGGCATATAGAGCAGGGTAAAGACCATAAATGCCAGAGCAACCTCTGGTGCCATACTCCCTGCCATCGCCTCTCGCAGACTCATGCTCTCCTCATCCACATCATCTCCGGTGTTGTAGAGAACACCAAAGGTGGAGACCACGATCTCCTTGGCCACAAACCCTGTCAACAGGGCGATACTCCCTTTCCAGTCGAAACCAAGTGGTTCAAATATGGGCTGAATGGTTCTGCCAATCTGCCCCAGATATCGCTTCTCCTGCTCCTCTGCCGCCTGCGCATTGGCAAGCTCTGCCAGCGCCTGCTCCTGAGCCTTGCCTGCACTTACCTGCTGTTCTATACGACTCTGCTCTGCGCTATAGTCGATACTGAGTTCAACATTCTGCGGAAAGGCCTGGAGGAACCAGATAATTATCGAACCCACCAAAATGATGCCACTCACTTTTTTGAGGAACTCTACTGCCTTCTCCCACATGTGGATCACAACCGAGCGGGCTGCTGGCAGACGGTATGGTGGTAATTCCATTACAAATGGGTCAGAGAGCCCCTGAAACATGGTTTTCTTCATCATCCAGGCCGCTCCCATGGCTACCAGAATACCGGTCAGGTAGAGGGCAAAGACCACTGTGCCGGCATAATCCGTAAAGAAGATTCCTGCCAGCAGTACGTACACAGGCAGTCGGGCCGAGCAGCTCATAAATGGGTTGATAAGAATGGTGAGCAGTCTGTCTTTGGGGTTCTCTATGGTACGGGCTGCCATAATGGCCGGTACGTTACAGCCAAACCCCATAAGCAGGGGGATAAAGGCCTTTCCATGAAGACCAATTCCGTGCATGAAGCGATCCATCAGAAAGGCGGCACGTGCCATGTATCCTGTATTCTCGAAAAAGGAGATAAAGAGAAAGAGCAGTACGATATTGGGAAGAAAGATGATGATTCCACCAACCCCGCCAATGATGCCATCCACCAACAGATCCCGAATAAGCCCCTCTGGCAATATGCTGGTAACTGCACCAGAGAGCCAGCCAACCCCGGCATCAATCCAGTCCATTGGGTACTGACCAACGGTAAAGGTGGTCTGAAACATCAGCCACATAAAGAAGAGAAACAGTGGTAGTCCCAATGCACGATTGAGTAGAATCTGATCAATCCTGCGGGTCATGTTCTGGGCACGCACCGGTTTTGACTGCTGCAGAGTCTCCTGCACCAGTCCATGAATAAACCCATAACGGCCATCAGCCAGCAGGGTTGGAGAATCCTCACCATGACTCTCCTCAAGTTCTGTCTGCTCACTCTTTGCTGCCGTAATCAGGTCTGCATGATCATGCTCCTGTGCCAATACGTCAGAGTCTCCCTCCAGCAGCTTGATTGCCATCCAGCGGGAGCGCTGCTCTTCAACCTGTCCGGGATGCAACCTCGCTATATGTTCCTGGGTACGCTCAATGGCCTCCTCGACATGAGAGTCATACGGGACTCTGATCTGACGAGTCTGAAACCCCTGCTCCGCAATCTCGACAATCGCATCAAGTAGTTTCTCCTTACCCTCACCGGTACGACCAACCGTCTCTACCGTTGGTGCGCCCAGTAGCTGGGAGAAGGTATCTGTATCGATCTCCACCCCCTTGGCTCTAACCTCATCAATCATGTTGAGGTTAATAATCCTGGGAAGGTCCATCTCGATCAGCTGGGTGGTGAGAAAGAGGTTTCTCTCCAGATTACCTGCATCAACAATATCAACCACCAGATCCGGTGCCTCATTGAGAATGTATTCGCGAGCAACCTTCTCCTCTACTGTTTTTGATGAGAGTGAGTAGGTGCCGGGCAGATCAATAACATTGATGGTCCACCCATTGTGAACGACCGTCCCCTCCTTGCGAGTTACCGTTACCCCAGTGAAGTTACCTACCCGCTGACGTGCGCCAGTAAGGTGGTTGAAGATTGTGGTCTTGCCACAGTTGGGATTGCCTGCCAGTGCAACGTTGATGACTTTATCAGTGTGCCCCATATCCATGTGCTCAATGGTGGTTAATCTACACTCATGTCGACAAGAATCTGATCAGCCTCTGCATTACGCAGACTCACCTGGTAACCTCGAATTGAGTATGAACGAGGGTCTCCAAAAGGTGCTGTGGAATCAACCCCAATAACCGAGCCCTTGATAAAGCCCATCTCTGTGAGACGTCTCCGGAGGCGATTCTCTCCAGTTATGCCAATGAGCGTACCCTGCTCTCCAGGATTCATGGATGCCAGCGTTACTTCCATAAGTGATTAGCGACCAACTTGATGTATTTGAGAATTATTACTATTTGCAAATAATATCACAAACAGTATGGTAATACAAAATCTGATCTGCCCTGTTCAGGCAGCTCTGTGCTTCATCCTCTCCTCAAGATCAACCTCGCGGATACAGGATTTACAGTAGGCATAAATATCCGACTCCTCTGTTCGCAGACAGTCATGGATGGTCTCCAGATTCTCCAACACCTCTGCACGAAACTGAACCCGATCAATTTCTGACTCATCCTTCATCCACCAGCGTCTGATTAGACTCACAAAAATGGAGATTACACGTTGAATATCTCCCATTGAGTCGAGTATCTGCTTCTTGCGTCCTGCGATGCAGTTCTGATCGACAATCATCTGCGAGAAGACCCTGTCTTCCAGGGTGAAGTGGGCAAACAGCAGAATTGAGAACTCCTCCAGTTGCTGGATGATTTTTACAGGATCAAACCCGTCATCATCATGTAGAGTGACGACAAACTGATCAATCTGCTCATTGATCTGCCGGTGTTGCTGTTCTAGTTCTTCATAGACTCCCATACTATAGTTATGGAGCAAATCTTGTGCCACTATGAAAATATTTTATAAAAAACCATATCTATATGTTTTTTAACGGTTTCTTAAATCAGAAACCATCTTGATAACCAACTATAGTTAAATCAAAACGTTCAATTATTCGTCTCATATCAAAAAAAGATTGAACGTTTCGTTCACCTCAGCTCATCTCTAAAACGACCCAGATCAGAACGGTAGGACTCAGCATCCCCAAAATCACTATAGTTCCAGTAACGTGGATGAGGATGTTGCACTCTTCTGGCATGCTTGATGGGACACCAGTACTGCTCGGTACGACTTGCTACCTCACTTATATATGACGCCAGCCCATTTGCATAACTGCAGTAGAGGCAGTTCAGTTTTTCGATAACATTCAGATAGGCGAGTTGCCCACGATCCATAAGCCAGTAGTCACGACGTCTGACCCGGCCCATTCCCCAGAGAGTGAAACAGATCCACTGGTAGATGGTCACTGACATGTCGACAACTATCAACGGAAGTGCAAGTCCATAGATCAGAGGAATTGTCAGCACTGTCTTGAACCTGGCTCTGCGGATAAACTGAAACAACCCAACCTTTAATTGGCGTTGCGACTCCATCATCTCGCGCTCAAAACGGATCCTTTTCTTGTCGAAACGGTATCTGAATTCTGTCTGCTTCTGTTCCAGCTCTTGCTCCAGCTCTTGCTCCAGATCCACAACCTTGTTCACAAGTTGAATAATCTTGTCATGCATCCTCTCTCTCCTTTCTGAAATTGGCCATCTGTACCGGTAGTCGCCTGGACCCCCAGTTGCCAGCTGGTCCATCAAAAACTCCGGCGCAACGTGCCCCACACTCCCCACAATAGCCTCTGTCTGTAAGGTTCCACTCTGAAAGCTCATACCAGTCCCGTCCAATCAGGATGTTGCCACATTGGTGGCAGTATGTGCTCTCCCCAACCTTGTCGTGCACATTACCGGTATAAGCGTGGTAGATGCCATTTTTTTTAGCAATCTCACGAGCACGGGTCAGGGTGCCCTGCGGGGTTGGTGGCAGATCAACCATCTTGTAGTCTGGATGAAAAGCGGTAAAGTGAATTGGCACCTCTGGCCCCAGATGGTCAACAACCCATTTGGTCATCGCATCAAGCTCCTCATCTGAATCATTCTTTCCCGGAATCAACAGTGTAGTCAGCTCAAACCATACCGATGTCTGCTCTTGCAGATAAATCAGGGTATCCAGTACCGGCTGCAAGGAACCACTACAGAGCTGATGATAAAAATCCTCAGAAAACCCCTTGAGATCTATATTGGCCCCATCCATCTCCTGGAAAAAATCCTCACGAGCCGCTCCATGGATATACCCGGCAGTGACTGCAACTGAACGAACCCCTTTTTTCCTGCAGGCACGAGCCACATCCACTGCATACTCCAAAAATATAACCGGGTCATTATAGGTATATGCAACACTTCGACACCCAAGCTTACTGGCAGCATCTGCAATCATCTCGGGGGAGGCAAAATCCTGCATTTTGTCCATCTGCCTCGCCTTGCTCATATCCCAGTTCTGACAGAATTTGCAGGTCAGATTGCATCCGGCTGTGCCAAAAGAGAGTATCGCACTACCAGGCAGAAAGTGGTTGAGCGGTTTCTTTTCTATCGGGTCTATTACAAAGCCACTGGATCGTCCATAAGTTGTAAGCACCACTGAGCCGCCACTTGCCATCCTCACAAAACAGAGTCCACGCTGTCCATTCTTGAGCTTGCACTCTCGTGGACAGAGATCACACTGCACTCTGCCATCGGCCAGCGCATGCCAATATGTTGTTGGATAGCTATCTCTCGCTACTTCATCCATCCTCTATGTGCTCGTCTGGTTGCTGTTTTTCTGTTTTCCACTACTATAGTGACTGTCTGCACTACCATGACTATAGATGAGGTGAGGAATATCTGCCAGTGATCAGAGAATCTGCCGTTGCCGGTACCTTCTATCCAGCTAACCCTGTGGAGTTGAGCCATATGGTGCATGAGTTTGTTGCAACTGGACAATCCTCATCAGTTACCCCAAAAGCGATAATCGTCCCTCATGCCGGTTATATCTACTCTGGTCCTGTTGCCGGATCAGCATATAGTACCCTGCTCTCACTCAAGAATACAGTGCAGAGAGTAATACTGCTTGGCCCCTCTCACCATGTTGCCTTTAATGGCTTGGCCGCATCAAGTGCCGATTTTTTTGCCTCACCACTTGGCCTGGTTCCTCTGGACAGTGACGCTTTGCAGCTTATTATCGCTCTACCACAGGTCCACCTTATTGATGAGGCACACCAGCAGGAGCATAGTCTGGAGGTACAAATACCCTTCTTGCAGGAGGTTCTTGGTGAGTTCTCGCTGCTTCCTCTTGTGGTTGGCAATGCTAGCCCGGAGATGGTTGCCGAGGTACTTGATGTTCTCTGGGGCGGACCCGAGACCTTGATTGTAATCAGCTCTGACCTCAGCCACTACCAACCATATGATATTGCTCAGCAACAGGATAGCAAGACCTCACATGCTATCGAAAAACTTGATGAATCCGCAATTCACCATGAGGATGCCTGCGGGCGCATGCCAATTAATGGGCTGCTCCATCTGGCAAAAGAGAGAAATCTCCATGCCACCACCATTGATTTGAGAAACTCTGGGGACAGTGCTGGCGACAAGAGCCGTGTAGTTGGTTACGGGGCATATCTCTTCTCGGAGGAGCACATGTGAACAGGACCACACCAGAGAATCAACAACTAATGCTGGAGCTTGTCAGTACATCTATTCAGCATGGGTTGGATCATGGGACAGCAGCAGCTGTGGATCTGGAACAGCTACCACTACAATTGCAGGAGCCAGGGGCATGCTTTGTAACCCTGGAACTCAATCACCAGCTACGTGGCTGTATTGGATCACTGGAGGCTCATCAACCATTAGCTGATGATCTGGTAAAGAATGGTTATGCAGCAGCATTTCAGGATCCACGCTTTCCGCCCCTATTAGCTGAGGAGTTCCTGACAACTGAGATAAAGATATCTCTGCTCACCCCTGCAACCCAGATGGAGTTCAACTCTGAAAGAGATCTGATTAGCCAGATAAGGCCTGGGATAGATGGCCTTATCCTCTCTGATAGAGGTCATCGCGGCACCTTTCTCCCTTCTGTCTGGGAACAGTTGCCGTCACCTGAGCTATTTCTTCAGCATCTAAAACAGAAGGCTGGACTGCCAGCCCACTATTGGTCTGAGACAGTTGAGGTTGAGCGTTATCAGACTGAATTAATTAGCTAAAAAAAACCTGATCAGGACAAATAAAAAGTTGACGTAACACCTCTCCGATTTGATAATTGGCACCCTAACTATTCCGAGGGGGGGAATGTGTCAAACTTATCAACTCGTATTCAACGAATCTCTCTGGCAATGCTGCTGGGGCTATTCACTATCACTACCCATGCTGCCGCAATAGATGGCTCATCCGCTCAGCCATCCAATAAGGCAGATAGTCAGAAGATTGCCAAGAAGCTTATTCCCAACAAGAAGTGCAACAAATGCCACGCTGATGAGGATGAGAAGACCTATATCCTGGGCGAGGATGAGGAGGGGCCAGAGGTATTTATCTATGTTGACCCTGATAAATTTGAGGGCAGCGTACATGGAAAGCAGAACTGCGTTGGTTGCCACACCAATATCACCCTGAAAAAAGGTGAGCATGAGGAGGAGCTACCAATTACTGTTGGCTGTATACAGTGCCATACAGAGACTATGGAAGAGCAGCAGAATGATGCTGATCCTAAATACAAACGACTCAACGTGGTTATGGAACAGATCGACAGCTATATGCACTCTGTTCACGCCCAACCAAACATCAAGGATCAATCCAGAACCAACGCGACCTGCCATGACTGCCATGATGCGCACAATATTGGCACGCTGGGAAGCGAGGCTCGTGCCGACCATCGACTTAATAACCCAGAGGTCTGTGGCAGATGTCATGAGGATCAAAAAGAGGCCTATATGACCTCTATTCATGGCCAGGAGATTACCGAGAAACAGAATAGTGATGCAGCGGTCTGCTCCGACTGTCACACCACCCACAATATCGAGTCACCTGAGAAAGACTCCATGAAACTGGCAATTACCCAGAACTGCGGCAGCTGCCACGAGGAGTCTCTGAAGACCTACGTATCCTCATATCATGGACAGGTAAACCGCCTCGGGTATACCAACACTGCAAAATGTTATGACTGTCACGGCAGTCATACCCTGAAGGCTGTTGATGACCCAACCTCCATGGTTCATTTGGATAACCGTCTGGAGACCTGTAACAACTGTCATGAGGACGCCCCTGAGGGCTTCCTTGGTTTCTATGCCCACGGCAATGCCGATGACTATGAGCGTTATCCTGATATCTGGCTTGTTACCAAGTTTATGAACTGGCTCATTATTGGGGTCTTCCTCTTCTTCTGGACCCATGTCATTCTATGGTTCTACAGAGAGTACAGTGACCGCAGGAAGGGTAAAGGGTACAAACCACCACCACAGGCGCTACTGGCTGCCAAGGGGCAGATATACTTCCGCCGCTTTACCCTCTCTTGGCGAATCATCCATCTGTTGTTTGCCCTCAGCACGATGACTCTGGTGCTAACCGGGTCCTCCCTGCTGTTCTCACATACAGACTGGGCTCCATTCGTCATCAGCATGCTCGGTGGGCCGCAGGTTGAGGCAATCATCCATCGCACTGCAGCCGTTACCTGGCTGTCGGTATTTATTGCCCACTTCGCGATTGCCATGTACAACATAATCACCATGCGCAAGTCGTTCCGCTGGTTTGGGCCGACCTCGATGATTCCAAGCTGGCAGGATCTGCGTGATGTTGTTGCAATGTTCCGCTGGTTCTTCGGCAAAGCCGAGAGACCAAACTTTGATCGCTGGGCGTACTGGCAGAAGTTTGATTACTGGGCACCATTCTGGGGTGCTGGAGTGATTGGACTGAGCGGCATGATGTTGTTTGCACCTAAGCTGACAGCAATCATTTTGCCAGGATATGTGTTCAACATAGCCACTATTGTTCATGCAGAAGAGGCGCTGTTGGCCACCATGTTCCTGTTCACGGTGCACTTCTTCAATGTCCATTTCCGTCCGGACAAGTTCCCAATGAGTACGACTATCTTTACTGGACTTGTACCGCTGGATGAGTACAAGCATGAGCACAAACTGGAGTATGAGCGCCTCAAGGCAAGTGGAGAGCTTGAGAAGCATCTGGTGAAACGTATGCCTAAGGGTATACAGGCCGGATCAAACCTGCTTGCGGCAACCCTGATATTCTTCGGGTTGACCCTGCTTACTCTGGTGGTTATTGGTTATACCAGCTAACAAAAAACCCTCTCACCCTTAATCAGGTGAGAGGGTTTCAATTGATGCTCTTGTCTTACTGAATTCTACAGGTAAGAGCTGAGACAAACATGGAGTCTGGGCGCGAGTATGGATCCATCCAACCATAGGTCTTGCCGTGAGTGGCCAACCCTGTCTGCACGTTCATATTGAAAATATGGACCGGATCTTTGCAGGTCAACACCGGACTATTGGCACGGAAGGCACAGGTATACTCCTCCGCAAAGCCAAGTGTTTTCGGTAACACTAGCTGGTCACCCTTCTGTTCAATAATGTACTGCATCATGAAGAAGCTGGCATCTCGATAGGTCTCTGTATCGCTGTTCCAACGAATCCCGGCACTCGCCACATCAACACAGTGCCACTTCTGACTCTGCTCTGCATCCTCTGCCGCATCTGTAGCAACCGCCATTGTTGATAAGACTGCTGCAGCAACTGCCAATACTTTTGTTATGTATGCTGTTTTCATTTATTACTCCCCTGTTCTGGGTTTTCTGCTACTGGTGCAGCAGGTGCGGGGGCTCTCTTTTGTACTGCAGGGCCTCGGGGCCAACCATACTGTGGCGGCGGCATATAACGGGGCGCATATCCCCTAGGGGCATACTGCTGTGTATATGGGTTGGGATAATCCCAGTATGCTGGAGGTGGGGCCTTGCGAAAGCCCCAGGATGGACCTGAATTTCGTGATCCACTCCCCCAGGAGAATCCTGAACCTGTACCGGTACTACCGGTATCAAATGAGTTATCCGGGGTCTCCCAATTCATTTTGGAACCACCCATATCGAGATCACTCCCCTTATCGAAATCCATCCCCTCGTTGAAGCTATCACCGAAATCAAATCCAAATGGTGATGCAGTGCCCGAATAGACAAGAATCACCCCAGCTGCCACTGTAGAAAGCGATCTCTTTACTGCTAATTTAGTACGATTATTCATCTCCTGGAACTCCATGGTTATCCATAACTTGAATTAGTTACCACTAACTATCCGAAAAAAATCACCCTGAGACAAGTAATTACTTGGATAAATTTGACTACAACCAACCTGTCAAACAAATATTACCAATAAAAATAAGATGTTACAGACAACACGACCACCCCCACAAGATTGATCACAAAACCAATTTTTGCCATCTCACGAATCCTTATTACCCCGCTCGACATCACAATAGCGTTTGGAGGGGTCGCAATTGGCAACATAAAGGCGTAACTGGCTGCAATCGTCGCTACCATCAGAACGGTCTGCTCATTGAGACCAGAGTGTTGTGAAAAGGCGTGAAATATGGGCAACATGATTGAGATCAGGGCCGTATTGCTGGTGATCTCTGTAGAGAAACTGACAAAAATGGCAACCACAAATATCAACATCCAGAATGGCAGTGTCTCCAACCCCAACAGATAACCTGTAATCTCATTCACAATACCGGAGTGCATAAAAGCGTTGGCAATGGAGAAACCGGCACCAAAGAGAAAGATGATCTCAAGTGGCACCTTCTTGATATCACTCCATCCAAGAAATCCAATTCCGGGAGCAAACATAAGCAATCCAAAGCCCAACAACAACATCTTCTCATTCAATCCGAGACCACTATGAAATGGCTCGATCGGTGAGTTGATGATCAACAGAAGAATCAGGGCGTAAAGAATTGATGCAAGACGTCGTTGGCTTTTGTTGAGTGGAGCCATCCCATCCCCTGTGCGACTCTCCACATGCTCCCCCTCCAACCCGATGGCAAGCAGAAACGGGACTATCAGCAACATCAGCAATACCACAGGAAATGTATAGGTCATCCACTCCAGAAAGGTTGGGGCCGTCATACCAATATCCTCAAGATAGCCCATAAGAATCAGGTTTGGAGGAGTACCAATTGGGGTCAATACACCGCCAATACTTGCGCCGTATGCGGTCGCTATCAGAAATCTGATCTTGAGCCTGATGTTCTCAGTCAGATAGAGCGCAATTGGCAACAGCATCAGGGTAATAGTTGTATTGGAGAGAAACGAGCTTAGCAGTGCTGCAGTGATTGCCAACGAATAGATCATCCCTCGTGCACTATTGGGAAATATTCTCAGTAGGCGGTGAGCAATTATCTTGTGCAGGCCTGTCTCCTTGATTGCAATCGCAACCATGAAACCGCCAAGAAAGAGAAATATTACTGGTTTCGCATAATTAGCTGTTATCGCCTTAAACTCAAGTATCCCGAACAGCGGAAACAGAATCAGAGGCAGAAGTGAAACCACCCCAAGAGGCAATCCCTCATTGGTCCATAAAATAACCAGCAAAGATACCACTCCAATCAACAGGGCATGCTGAGGCAGAAAAAGTGTGGTTGCCCCCCAACCAACCAGGAAACTGCCAACCAAAGCGGTAATAATTTTATTCATTCGATAACACTACTCATCCAGTAACCAGACATAACTACCTAATACAACAACATTAATATCCCTAACAATACCAGAGAACCACACTGAAACAATTTGAAATAATTGGAAATAACGGGGAAATGGTAATCATCTATAGTGTAACCAGTTATAAGGTTATTAGATTATTTCATTAATGGAGTTTATTATGGATAAGGCAACAAAAAGTACCATTCACATCATTATGGACCCACTGGTTGAGAAGCTAATCTCAGCAGTTGCAATCCTCATGTTTACTATGTTTGCCGTGCTTGCTGCCCAGCCAGTAATGCTTTTAGGGCTACTTTTCTGGCAGTAGAGAGGCAGCTCTGCCGCCTACTACCGTAATCGGCTTCGGTAGCTTTAGTGGCCCACTACCGACAAGGCGGTAGTTCCCCCAAACAAAAACACCTCTCAGGAATCATCCAAAAGAGGTGCTTTGAAGATATGGTAGCTACGGGTAGACTTGATCCGCAGGAGGCCGCCCCAGCGGCCCACTACCGACAGGGCGGCAGTTCCCCCAAACAAAAACACCTCTCAGGAATCATCCAAAAGAGGTGCTTTGAAGATATGGTAGCTACGGGTAGACTTGAACTACCGACCTCAGCATTATGAGTGCTGCGCTCTAACCAGCTGAGCTACGTAGCCATAAAAGAGGGCGCATTATATAGAAACGCCGCCCCTGCGACAACAGTTTCAGACATTGAAACGGAAGTGGATTACATCCCCGTCCTGCACAATGTACTCTTTCCCTTCCAGGCGCAGACGACCGGCCTCCTTGGCACCCTGCTCTCCGTTATGACTCACGAAGTCATCATAGGCTGTAACCTCTGCACGAATAAATCCACGCTCAAAATCGGTGTGTATCTTTCCTGCTGCCTGAGGTGCAGTGGAGTTTTTCTCGTAGGTCCAGGCTCGCACCTCTTTTACCCCTGCAGTGAAGTATGTCTCCAGCCCCAATAGTTGATAACCGGCACGAATAACTCGATTCAGCCCTGGCTCTTCCAGCCCCATCTCCTGCAAAAATTCGGCCTTCTCTTCATCATCAAGCTCAGATAGCTCGGCCTCGATTGAGGCGCACACAGGAACTATCTCTGCCCCTTCACCATTTGCAATCTCACGCACCTGATCCAGATAAGGGTTATTCTCAAATCCATCTTCTGCAACATTGGCAATGTACATGGTTGGCTTGTTGGTAAGAAGATGAAGCTCGTGAAGACTCAGTCTCTCCTCTTCACTCAGCTGCATGGAGCGAACGGAACCCCCTCCATCAAGATGATCTCGCACACTATCCAGAAACTCTTTTCTTGCAAGTGCATCCTTGTTTCCTGAACGGGCAGTTTTCTCAACCCTGGCAATTGCCTTTTCAACAGTTTCCAGGTCTGCGAGTGCGAGCTCAGTATTGATCACCTCTATATCATTTACGGGATCAATTGTTCCTGATACATGGATGACATTTTCATCCTGGAAGCAGCGCACAACATGGCCAATAGCGTCTGTCTCACGAATATTGGCAAGGAATTTATTGCCCAGCCCCTCTCCTTTTGATGCACCAGCCACTAAGCCAGCTATATCGACAAACTCCATGGTGGTGGGAATCACCTTCTCGGGACTAACGATATCTGCCAGCGCATCAAGTCGTGAATCTGGCATTGGTACCATTCCCACGTTTGGATCGATAGTACAGAACGGATAGTTTTCGGCATCAATGCCAGACTGGGTCAGTGCATTAAAGAGGGTTGATTTGCCCACATTTGGCAGACCGACTATTCCACATTTGAATCCCATAATTTTATACCTGTTGACTCCTGTCTGTTATACCTTGCCACGACTATGTAATCTGTTCATGGCCTTTGCCATTTCACCACCAGCAATTTTATCGAGCATTCGTTCCGTATCGTCCAGAGCATCATCAATCATCTGACGTGATGACTGCCCTGGATTCCCCAACACATAATCTGTTACTGGGCCTGAGTGTTCAGGTCGACCTATGCCGACCCTAAGCCTGACAAACTCTTTTCCCATATGGGCAATAATATCTCGCAGACCATTATGGCCAGCGTGGCCACCACCCTGCTTTATTCGCAACTGCCCAGGAGGAAGATCGAGCTCATCATGTGCAACCAACACTGACTCTACCGGGATTTTATAATACCCAGCCAAGGCAGAGACCGCCTGTCCGCTTCGATTCATAAAGGTTGTTGGCTTCAACAACCATATCTGATTGCCATCCAGATCAATCCTGGCGACCTCACCATGAAGTTTGGTATCCACCCTAAACTGGACACCATGTCTCTCTGCAATCAGGTCCAGAAACCAAAACCCGGCATTATGCCGGGTTGGTTCATACTTGGATCCTGGATTACCGAGGCCAACAATTAGAGAGATATTCTCACTCATGGCCAGGTCAGAGAGAGTTACTCCTCTCCAGAATCCTCAGATTCAGCGTCGTCACCACCTTCAGCATCTGCACCTTCAGCATCTGCCTCAGCAACGGTCTCATCCTCTTCCTGAACTGCACGTACCTTCTGGACTGTTGCAATTGCCTGATCATGATCATCACCACGAGCCAGAGCTGTGATGGTTACACCCTCAGGAAGGATAAGCTGTGAAAGCTGAACGGAATCACCAACATCAAGACCCGTTAGATCAACCTCGATAAACTCAGGCAGATTAGAAGGGAGACAGCTAATCTCTACATCTGTCATCAGACGGCTAAGTATTCCACCCTCCTTGATTCCTGGTGCCGCATCCTCATTTACGAAGTGAAGAGGAACATTCATCTTCATCTCGCTCTTGCTACTGACGCGCATAAAGTCTGCATGAATAATCTTTGCCTTGGCTGGATGACGCTGAAGATCCTTAAGCACTACATCTTCCTTGTTGCCATCAACATCGATAGAGAGAATGTGGCTGTAGAAAGCCTCATTTTCCAGATTATGCATCAGATCATCATGAACCATCATGACTGATGTGGGCTCTTTGTCGTCCCCGTAAATTACTGCGGGAACCTGGCCAGAATGGCGCAGACGGCGGGTTGCTGCTTTACCAAGATCACCACGTGGTGCTGCACTCATTTCAAAACTACTACTCATCTTTCTATCTCCAAAACGGCGGCCTGTTTAATGTTGGCTACCAATAATACAAAACAATAAATTTACTTTTCTACTCCATGTAGAGCGAACTTACGGATTCTCCCGTATACATTCTGCGGATTGTCTCTGCCAATAACTCGGCTACCGAGATCTGGCGAATCCGTGCACATTCTGATGCATCAGCACCCAGTGGAATGGTGTCTGTAACCACCAACTCATCCAGCTCGGAGTTGGTGATATTCTCAACTGCAGGGCCTGACAGCACTGCATGAGTTGAGTATGCATTGACCCTTGCGGCACCGTGCTCTTTCAGTGCTTTTGCCGCCTTGCAGAGGGTTCCTGCTGTATCAACCATATCATCCACCAACACACATGACTTTCCTGCAACATCACCGATGATATTCATCACCTTGGCAACATTTGCAGCTGGACGACGCTTGTCGATAATAGCCAGATCAAGCCCCCCCAGTAGTTTGGCGATTGCACGTGCACGTACTACACCGCCAACATCAGGGGAGACCACTATCAGGTTAGGGTACTCATGTCTCCAGATATCACCCATCAACAGGGGAGATGCATAAATATTGTCTACTGGAATTCCAAAGAACCCCTGGATCTGATCCGCATGCAGATCGATAGTCAGCACGTGGTCAACTCCTGAACGACCAATCATGTCTGCAACCAATCGGGCTGTGATCGGAACTCTGGCTGACCGGGGGCGTCGATCCTGACGTGCATACCCAAAATATGGGATGACTGCTGTAATTCTCTTTGCCGAGGAGCGTCGCAATGCATCAACCATCACCAACAGCTCCATCAGGTTGTCATTGGTTGGGGCACAGGTTGACTGCAGCAGATACACCTCACGACCGCGAACATTTTCCTGGATCTCGGCCATCACCTCGCCATCACTAAAACGTTCTACTGTTGCACGTCCAAGTTTAAGATTCAGGTGACGAGCAACATTACTGGCCAACTCCGGATTGGAGTTACCAGCAAACAGCATTATCTGATCTTCTATTGGTGCCGCGCTCATTGTGTTTTAAATTGCCCTAAAATTTTTGTCGTATAATTTGGTTCGGGTGCATGGATTCGAACCACGATTCGCAGGATCAAAACCTGCTGTCCTGCCGTTAGACGACACCCGAATGTCTTTTTTAAACTGTGCTCAGAGGTGATCTATTAATCCCTCTAACCACAAAACCACTCCATTTTTCAGGTAGTTGTCCTCTAATTCGTTCGGCCTCTGCATGATCATTCAATGCAACAAACAGGCAACTTCCTGTTCCGGTCATCCTTGCATCTCCAAATTTGGAGAGCCATTTCAGTGCCTCTCCAACCTCTGGATAGCGTGCAGTGACAACAGGCTCGCAATCGTTCCTTCCACCATCGGCCACAGAGCCACGCAGAAAGCCGGCTATTTTCGCTTTTGGAGTGTTTCGTGTCAATTCTTTCGCTTGAAAAATATCTGCCGTTGAGACGGAGATTCCAGGGTCAACAACCAAATATGTGCGCTCTGGTGGATCAATTGGTACCAACTCTTCTCCAACCCCTTCTGCCCATGCTGATTTTCCATAGATAAAGATCGGCACATCCGCCCCCAACTGCAGCCCTATTTCGGCAAGCTCATTCTCTGACAACTTGGTTGACCACAGGCCATTGAGGGCAACCAGAATTGTTGCGGCGTCCGAGCTTCCCCCTCCAAGACCACCACCAGCGGGGATCTGTTTATCTACATTTATTATTGCGCCAGATGTTGTACCTGTATGTTTCTGCAGGGCTTTTGCTGCGTGCACCACCAGATCATCCTCTTCTCTAACGCCTTCGAGACCTGCTGGACGTCTGATTTCACCACTGTCTGTAATCTCAATTCTGATTTGATCCTGCAGATCAATAAACTGGAAGATGGTTTGCAGTTCATGGTAGCCATCATCACGGCGCCCTGTAACATGGAGAAAAAGATTTAGTTTAGCTGGAGCAGGCCAGATAGTTTGTTGTTGAATTGTCACTCTCCCTACTGCCCAATCTGCCAGTTGGTTAACCTTAACTTGACGCGCATATCTCCTCTCTCTATCACCACCAATGCGGGAAGCTCCAGCTCTCCAACTCGCTGATATCGACGAACCTCAACACTCCAACCCGACTGCACCATAAGCTGGAGTCGGTTGTTTTCGTCCAGCACCATGGGGAGAGCCCTGGAGTTTGGATCAGGCAACCCTTTAACCCAATAACTCGCCTCCTCTACCGGAAACATCCACCCGCTAACCTCAAATAGTAGCTGCTCTGGATCATTACCCTTATAGACTCCTCCCTCACCGGTCGTTAACTCCACGCCTGCCGGCTCAATCCTGAGACTAAATGCTCCTGCACTCAAAACCCCGGTAAGATCCAGTTGTTGACTTACAGGGGTGTGTTGCCATAAGAATCCACTCTGCCCACCATCCAGTCCTGAACGGAATGCTACACGCCCATCCACACTCCATCTCTGAATGGCATAAAGCTGTTGTTGCCGAATATTCCAGTCAACTACTGCAACCTCTTGCTGACGTTCCGGTGCAACCGAGCAACCGGCAATAAGCAGAGTTAGCACCCCATAAAGCAAGATGGAAAAAGTACGCAACATAATAAACAGAAAAAATTATTGTGAAAAACGTTCCAGAATCTCAACTAACACCGGGTTGTTCTCATCCAGCTCTTTTGCAAGCGCCCAAACCTTGCTGGCCCCTTCCTGGTCTCCACTTACCCATCTTACCTCCCCCAGATGGGCTGCCACCTCTGCATCCTGCTTGGCCTCTAGGGCGCGTGCCAAATAGTCTAGTGCATCTCCAATATTTCCCATCTTGTAGAGCACCCATCCCATACTATCAAGCACATAGAAGTCATTTGGGCGTAGTGCAATTGCCTTTTCCAGATAACCTCTCGCCTCTTCATAACGAGTTGTCCGCAGGGTAAGGGTATAACCAAGCGCGTTCCATGCATGGTAATTTTTCGGATTTTTATCCAGGATTGTCCACAGATCTCGCTCCAAAATATCCAATTTACCTGCCATATCACCAGCCATCGCCCTGGTGTAGAGAATATCCTCATTTCCCGGACTCAGCTCCAGAGCCTGGCTGTAGATCTCAACCGCATCCGCATAGCGACCTGCCTCTTCCAACAGCCCACCTTCAAGCAACAAAACCTGGATACGTCTACGGCTATCATGTAGAGACAGACCACGGAGAATTGAGATGCCGGCATCAACATCAGACTCCGCAACCAGAGTTGACATCCGAATTCGTGCATTGAAGTAGATCAACCCATGGCTTACTGAGGCGTAGTGGGCAATTGCCTCGCGTCGATTACCAAGCCCCTCCTCCATCTCACCAAAGTAGTAGTTGGCCTTATCCTCCTGCCCTTCAATCTCCAGCAGGCGCGTCAGGAATGAACGAGCATGTTTATATTTTTTATTGCTGAGGTGAACCAGCACAATTGAGCTCAAAATTTCTGCAGAACGGGGACGAATATCCAGTGCGCTCTCAAACTGGATCACTGCCTCATAATCCCTGCCCTGAGCTAGTAGGGCCTGTCCGTAACGAATAAAGATATCTGCGTCATCGGGGAACTCCTCAACCTGCTCCTCGAGAAAACTTAATACTTCTTTGGTTCCTCCCAGAGACTCCAGAATAGAGACTCGCAACACAACTGCCTTACCCCATCCAGGACGCAGACTCAGAGCGCGATCAACTGACTCCATTGCTTTTTCTGGTTTTTTTGTCTTGGTGTAGTACCAGGCCTGTACATACCATGCCTCCGGTATTTTGATGGAGCGTCGCACCAACTCATGCAACACCTGACTGGCAGCCGCTTTATCCGGCTCTTTTCTTAACTGCTCCGCTATCAGCAGAAACGCATCAAGCACACCACGATCCGGTTCTTCTTTTTTCAGCTCAATTATTTTCTCGAAGTGTCTGACCGCCACATCTGGTTGATGATTACGCAGTAGCAAGGCCCCCATGATTCTTCTGGCATCAATACTATCAGGGTCACGCTCGACCCAGGTTTCAGTAGAGCTTATGGTTCGTGCAACATCCTGGCTATGAATGGAGAGGCGAGCACCACGCTCTGCAATTGCCGGATGATCACTCTGTCCGGTTGCACGTCTGTAATATTCATAGGTTGATTTATGATCCCCACGTCGCGCGGAGATCTCTGCGGTCAATACATTAAACAGCAAGCTGTCTCCAGGCTCATGGGCAGAAGGAGCAACTACACTGCTTTGAGGCTCCGCCAGAGTGCTGGTCATACTTGCGCATCCAGCCAGTAGTGCCGATAGAGTAAGGACCAGAATCTGCAATATTGAATTCACTCTAAAAAATACCATCCGTTCGCTTGATATCCCAGAGTACCATGAAGAATCAGGCAAATGCATCTATTCATTCTTGTGTTTTCTAGAGGAATCAATCAAAATTCCACCCAATTGAGGAGAGACAGAACAAAACACCATGACACTGCTTGCATTTGGGATCAATCACAAGACAGCTCCTGTTGATATTCGGGAGAAGGTCTCCTTTGCTCCGGAGAAAATTCCACACGCCCTCAAGGATCTGACCTCCAACTCCGACTTTAATGAGGCAGCCATCCTCTCTACCTGTAATCGTACAGAGATCTACTGTGGGATGAAGGATTACAATGAGAACAGGGTTGTCGAGTGGCTCAGTGACTTTCATCGTCTGGAGAGCACCAAGGTAAAACCATATACCTATATGCATCCTGACCATGATGCAGTACGCCATATGTTGCGTGTCGCCAGCGGACTTGACTCTCTGGTTCTGGGTGAGCCTCAGATTCTTGGACAGATGAAGACTGCATTCACTGCTGCAAATGAGGCAGGGACAACCGGGAAAATTCTTAATCGTCTATTCCAGCACACATTCAAGTCTGCCAAACAGGTGCGTACCGATACGGCCATTGGCAGTAGCCCGGTATCTGTGGCCTTTGCGGCTGTCTCTCTGGGAAAGCAGATTTTTGGTGACCTGAGCGGAAAAACAGTCTTATTGATTGGAGCAGGCGAAACCATCGAGTTAGCGGCTCGTCACCTTCATGAACAGGGGATTGGACGCATGATTGTCGCCAACAGGACTGTCGAGAAGGCTCACAAGTTAACGGAAGAGTTTGGTGGGTATGCAATTGCACTGACTGAGATCTCCGACCATCTGAGTGAGGCAGATATTGTGATCTCCTCTACTGCCAGCCCTCTCCCCATTCTTGGAAAAGGTGCTGTGGAGAGTGCTCTCAAGGATCGTCGTCATCGCCCCATGTTTATGGTGGATATTGCAGTCCCGCGCGATATTGAGCCGGAGGTGGATAATCTTGAGGATGTCTATCTATACACAGTTGATGATCTGCAAGAGGTGATTCAGGAGAACATGAAATCCCGTCAGGATGCAGCCAAACAGGCCGAAGAGATTATTGACACACAGGTCATCCATTTTATGGACTGGGTCGATGCACAGGGATCTGTCTCCACTATTCGTGCCTTTCGCGCACAGGCTGATCGTACTCGTGAAGAGATGCTGAACAAATCCAAAAGAATGTTGGCAGCCGGTGAGGATCCCAAACATATTATTGATGTCCTGGCACATCAGCTGACTAATAAACTTATCCATGCCCCATGCAGTCAGCTCAGAACTGCCGGCAACGATGAACGCAGTATCCTGATTGATGCCACCCGCACCCTGTTTGATCTAGACAACCATTAGCTGCTTTTTTATTTTTCCGGCTCGCTGCTGTCAGGTTTGAGCTGTTCTCACTGCTACACCCCTCTCCACACAGACAAACAACCCCATGAAAGATTCGATTCTTCTAAAGCTGGACAACCTCAGTGCTCGACTTGAGGAGCTCAATGCGCTGCTTTCCGATCCCGAGACAATCAATAACAATAATCGGTTTCGCATCCTCTCCCAGGAGCATGCCCAGGTTACCCCGGTTGTCTCGATCTATGAGCAGTATAAACAGATCCAGGATGATATTGAGGCCGCCAAAGAGATGCGGAATGAGAGTGATCCAGAGATGCGGGAGATGGCTGCAGAGGAGCTGGCTATTGCAACAGAGAGCGAGAGCGAACTGGAGCTTGAGTTACAAAAACTACTTCTGCCGAAAGACCCAAAGGATGAGAGCAACATTTTTCTTGAGGTACGTGCGGGTACAGGTGGAGATGAAGCGGCGATATTTGCTGGAGATCTGTTTCGTATGTATGCCCGCTACGCAGAACAGCGACGCTGGCAACTGGAGATCATGAACCAGAATGAGGGTGAGCATGGCGGTTACAAGGAGATTATTGCCCGCATTGTGGGTAAGGGCGCCTATTCACGCCTCAAGTTCGAATCTGGTGCACACCGTGTGCAGCGAGTGCCAGAGACGGAATCACAGGGGCGAGTACACACATCTGCTGCAACTGTCGCAATACTTCCAGAGGTTGAGGAGATTGATCATATCGAGATCAACACCAGCGACCTGAAGATTGATACCTTCCGTGCCTCTGGTGCAGGAGGTCAGCATGTCAACAAGACCGACTCTGCAATTCGCATTACTCATCTCCCAACAGGGGTAGTTGTTGAGTGCCAGGATGAGCGTTCTCAGCATAAAAACAAGGCGCGAGCCATGACCCTGCTCTCATCCCGACTACTTACCGCGGAACGGGATAAACAGAGTGCAGAGGAGGCAGAAAACAGACGTAATCTGGTTGGTAGTGGTGATCGTTCTGAACGAATCAGAACCTATAACTTTCCTCAAGGAAGAGTCACTGACCACCGCATCAACCTGACTCTGTACAAGCTGGATGAGATCATGATGGGTAATCTTGACCATATTATTGAACCATTGATCAATGAGCATCAGGCCGATCAGTTGGCGGCTCTTGCCAACGAGAGTTAATGACAACAGTTAGGCAGGCTCTGCAGCAGGCTTACAGCCAGCTTCTCCAGTCAGGGTCTGATACGTCCCATCTGGATAGTGAGATTATTCTTGGTAAGGCAATAGGGAAAAGCCGCACCTGGCTCCACACCTGGCCAGAATCATCTATTGATGATGCCGATTACAATCTTTTTGTGAGCCTTATACAGCGTCGTGCAGATGGTGAACCTGTGGCCCATATTGTTAACAAACAGGATTTTTGGTCACTGACTCTCAAGGTAACAGCAGACACACTTATTCCAAGACCAGAAACAGAGGTTATGGTTGAACAGGCACTTGAATTCATCCCCCGCAATAGTGGATGGAGAGTTGCCGATATGGGTACCGGAAGTGGAGCTATTGCAATTGCGATTGCGAGTGAACGACCTGATAGCACTGTTATTGCCACAGACAGATCTAGTGCAGCTCTGAGCGTTGCAAAAGAGAATGGCGCAGACCACAATCTGCATAATATTGAGTTCAGAGAGGGAGAGTGGTTTGCTCCATTTAGTGATAGCGAACCTCCATACCAGATGATTCTCTCAAACCCTCCATATGTAGCCCAGGAAGATCCACATCTTGGTGAGGGTGATCTCCGTTATGAGTCAGATACAGCCCTGGTGTCAGGAGAGGATGGGGTCGATGACCTCAGCTATCTGATAAGTAATGCGGAAATTTATCTGGCATCCAACGGAATTCTTATGGTTGAACATGGATACGACCAGGGAAAAAAGGTACGCTCCCTGTTTAAACAAAACAACTTTTCAGGAGTCACAACCCTGCACGACCTTGCCGGGTTAGAACGAATAAGTTATGGCACTAGAGTCTGATAACGAATTATTGCGATACAGTCGCCAGATTATGCTTCCCCAGGTTGGGACAGAGGGGCAGGAGCGCCTACTCAATGCAAACATTCTAATTGTTGGCATGGGTGGACTTGGTGCCCCTGCGGCAATATATCTTGCTGCTGCTGGAGCCGGACATCTGACTCTGGTGGATTTTGATGAGGTTGATTTATCCAATCTACAGCGACAGATTGTTCATACCACTGCAGATATCGGGAGACCAAAGGTAGATTCAGCAAAAGAGTCCCTGCTCAAGCTAAACCCGGAAATCAGAATCACCACAATCAATAGACGCCTATCTGCCGAGGAGATGGAGGCAGAGATCAGTAAGGTTAATCTAGTAATGGATTGCAGTGATAACTTTACTACCAGATTTGCGGTAAATGATGCGTGTGTAAGACAGAAAACCCCTCTGGTCTCTGGTGCAGCAATCCGTATGGAGGGACAGATATCCGTATTCAGGCCAGACCAGAAAAACAGGCCATGCTATCGCTGTCTCTACAAAGGAGGAGATGAATTGGATGAAACCTGTACTCAAACTGGTGTACTGGCACCTCTGGTTGGAATTATCGGTAGCATGCAGGCACTGGAGGCGATGAAGATCATCATGAATATAGGTGAGACCCTTAATGGCAAGCTGATGTTGCTTGATGCACTCACCATGGAGTGGCGAACCCTCAAGCTTCCAAAGGATCCGGAGTGTCGCTCATGTAGCGATCGTGACTGAGAGGTCGACGCAATGAGTAACCATATTCCAAGACAACTGGCTGTACAGCTACTTGCAGAGGCACAGAAAAATCCTGAACAGGAGGTCTGCGGACTGATTGGTGGAGTTGGCAATGCTGCATCGAGGATATACCCCATTACCAACATAGCCTCACACCCAGAATCCCTATTTGAGATGGATCCACAAGAACAGATTGGGGCAACAAGAGAGATCAGAGATAACGGAGAGTCATTATGGGCAATCTACCACTCTCACCCCCATGCACCTGCAGCGCCCTCTCACAAGGATCTAACAGACGCTGCCTATCCAGACGCTCTATACCTTGTGATCTCACTAAATACTGAGGGTGTTCTGGAGATGCGTGGATACAGAATGCAAACTGGCAACTTCATAGAGGTTGCTCTGGAGACAGTGTAGATCTCTACTTGATCCCTGCCAGCAGCCCTTCCACTCTCTGGAATCCACGCGGCAATTTACTACCCCTACGCCCACGCTCTCCGTAATAATTTTCCAGATCAGATGGCCTCAATTTTAGTGTGCGCTTCCCTGAGACTACGGTAAGACCGTCGCCCTCACCCAGAACAGCAACACCTGCCACAAACTCCTCTCTACCCTCCACCCTTTTGGATGGAATACCTATCATCTTGTTACCCTTGCCCTTGGCCATCTCAGGTAGCTCACTGAACGGGAACAGCAGCAGCCTCCCCTCGTTACTGGCAACTGCCAACCACTGTGCATTCTCAACAACAGTGACCACCTGCATCGCCTCTGCCCCTTTGGGTGGGCGAAGAAATGCCTTGCCTGCCTTTTTGTTAGAGGAGAGGTCTCCAATAGTTGCAATAAAACCGTAACCAGCATCTGAGGCGATCAAGATCTTCTGCTCTACAGCCCCCCCAACAACATCGATAAATCTCTCACCAGATGGCGGAGAGAGGCGTCCGGTCAACGGCTCTCCCTGACCTCTGGCAGAAGGCAGGGTACTTGCCTGAACGGTGTAACTTCTGCCTGACGAACCAAGAAAGTAGATTGGTTGATTGCTACGGCCATTACTGGATGCCAGATAGCCATCTCCACTCTTGTAGTTAAGTGTCTCCGCATCTACATCATGTCCCTTTGCGGCACGTACCCACCCTTTTTCAGAGAGTACGATTGTCACTGGATCAGAGGGGACAAGACTTGATGGATCGATCGCCTGTGCACTCTCACGCGTCACAATCGGTGAACGTCGCTCATCGCCATACTTTTCTGCGTCGGCGGTAATCTCTTTACGAATCATGGTACGCAGGCGACGAGTTGAACCCAGAACCTGTTCAAGCTTCTGACGCTCATCCTCAAGCTCTTCCTGCTCACCTTTTATCTTTACCTCCTCCAGTTTTGCCAAGTGGCGAAGCTTCAGGTCCAGAATAGCATCAGCCTGAATCTCGCTAATCTTGAAGCGTTTCATCAATACTGGACGCGGCTTGTCCTCACTGCGAATAATTGCAATCACCTCATCAATATTCAGATAGGCTATCAACAGCCCCTCAAGGATATGGAGCCGTTGTAGCACCTTCTCCAGACGATGTTCAAGACGGCGACGCACAGTCTGTTCACGAAACTCCAACCACTCCTTCAGCAGTTTGTGGATCCCCTTAACCCCTGGACGTCCATCAATCCCGATCATGTTGAGATTGACTCTATAGGTGCGCTCAAGATCAGTGGTTGCAAAGAGATGTGACATTAACTGTTCAACATCGACCCGATTGGAGCGTGGCACCACAACCAGTCTGGTTGGGTTCTCATGATCTGACTCATCCCGCAGGTCATCAACCATTGGTAACTTCTTGGAGCGCATCTGGGTGGCAACCTGCTCCAGAATCTTGTTACCCGACACCTGGTGCGGTAGTGCAGTAATCACAATATCACCGCCCTCTTTCTCCCAGACAGCGCGCATACGAATGGAGCCATGTCCGCTGCGATAGATCTCCTGTATATCCTCCTTGGGTGTAATAATCTCTGCATCAGTTGGATAGTCAGGGCCCTGGATATGCTCCAGCAGATCATCAATTGTCGCCTTGCGATTCTCCAACAGACGAATACAGGCTGATGCTACTTCTCGCAGATTATGCGGCGGAATATCTGTTGCCATTCCCACCGCAATACCAGAGCCGCCATTCAGCAGAATATTTGGCAGACGTGCAGGCAGTAAAACTGGCTCTTTTAATGTCCCGTCAAAATTGGGTTGCCACTCCACAGTTCCCATTCCCAGCTCACCCAGCAACAACTCTGAATAACGGGTCAGGCGTGACTCGGTATAGCGCATGGCCGCAAAGGATTTGGGATCATCCGGAGAACCCCAGTTGCCCTGCCCATCAATCAATGGATAACGATATGAGAAGTTCTGTGCCATCAACACCATCGCCTCATAGGCTGCAGAGTCACCATGAGGATGGAATTTTCCCAGTACATCACCAACTGTTCTGGCTGATTTCTTGAATTTAGCTGTGGCAGATAGACCCAGCTCTGACATTGCATATACAATGCGACGCTGTACCGGCTTCAATCCATCTCCAACATGAGGCAGTGCCCTGTCAAGAATGACGTACATGGAGTAATCCAGATAAGCCTTCTCGGTAAACTCACTGAGTGGAAGTTGCTCCACACCCTCCATCTCTATATCTATTGTTTCGCTCATCTATTCAGTTCCAGAACTATCCATAACTTGCGGCCATTAAATCTCGGCAAGGTCGCCACTCTTCTCTAGCCAACTCTTGCGGTCCGCGGCACGTTTTTTTGCCAGCAACATATCCATCATGCTGTTGCTATCATCTCCCGGCTCAATAGTCAGCTGCACCAATCTCCTGGTCTCTGTCGCCATTGTAGTCTCCCTCAACTGCAGAGGATTCATCTCTCCCAACCCCTTGAAGCGCTGAACATTTACCTTGCCACGTTTTTTTTCAGCAGTAATACGGTCCAGAACGCCCTCTTTTTCTGCATCATCCAGTGCATAGTAGACCTCTTTCCCTACATCAATACGATAAAGAGGAGGCATCGCCACATAGACGTGTCCCTCTGCCACCAGCTTGGGAAAGTGGCGTAGAAAGAGGGCGCAGAGCAGAGTCGCAATATGGAGACCATCAGAGTCCGCATCTGCCAGAATACATATCTTGCCATACCTCAGGCCGGTCAAATCACTACTGCCAGGATCCATGCCGAGTGCGACAGAGATATCATGCACCTCTTGTGAGGCCAGCACATCTACCGGGTCTACCTCCCAGGTATTAAGAATTTTTCCCCGCAACGGCATAATTGCCTGGAATTCACGATCTCGTGCCTGCTTTGCAGAACCACCCGCTGAATCTCCCTCCACCAGAAACAGCTCCCCACGCAGAGGATCATCTGTCGAACAGTCTGCAAGCTTGCCTGGCAGAGCTGGTCCGCTGGTTATTTTTTTACGTGCCACCTTTTTGCGGGTTCGCATCCGGTTTTGGGCACTATTAATTGCCAGTTCAGCAATTTGTTCACCGATTGCAGGGTGTTGATTAAGCCAGAGGCTGAATGAGTCTTTGATTACACCAGAGACAAAGGTTGCTACCTCACGTGACGAGAGACGCTCCTTGATCTGTCCGGCAAACTGTGGATCCTGCATCTTTACCGAGAGGATATAACTCACCTTCTCCCAGACGTCCTCGGGGGTCAGTTTTACCCCACGCGGCAGCATATTTCTAAACTCACAGAACTCTCGTACCGCCTCTGTCAGCCCAGCTCGCAACCCATTTACATGCGTACCTCCTTGTGAGGTCGGCACCAGATTTACATAGCTCTCATTGACCGATTCGCCTCCTTCAGAGAGCCAGAGTACAGCCCAGTCCACCCCTTCACGCTCACTACTGCTTGACCCCATAAAAGGCTCATCTTCTGGTAGTGTCGGCAAGTCTCCTATCTGCCCCAACAGGTATTGCTTAAGGCCATCCTGGTACTCCCACTCCTCTTTCTCACCAGACACCTCATCCAGCAGAGACATTTTTAATCCAGGCTGGAGAACGGCCTTGGCACGCATCAAGTGACGCAGTTTAGGCAGGGAAATTTTTGGTGAGTCAAAAAACTGGGGATCTGCCCAGAAACGCAGGGTGGTACCGGTATTACGTTTACCGACTGAGCCAACTTCCTCAAGATCACTCTTTTTCTCTCCGTTTGCGAAAGCCATATTCATCTCTCGCCCTTCACGACGCACCCAGATTTCGAGATTTTTGGAGAGCGCATTAACTACAGAGACACCAACCCCATGCAACCCACCTGAGAATTGGTAATTTTTACCAGAGAATTTCCCACCGGCATGCAGACGAGTCAGGATAACCTCAATTCCAGGCACACCCTCTTCCGGATGAATATCGGTTGGCATGCCGCGTCCGTTATCCTCAACCGTGGCTGAACCATCCTTGTGGATGGTGACCTTTATATGGTCAGCATGGCCAGCTATGGCCTCATCAACACTATTGTCCAGAACCTCCTGAACCAGATGGTTCGGACGGGTCGTGTCGGTGTACATTCCTGGACGTTTTCGCACCGGATCCAGACCGGAAAGAACCTCGATTGCCGAGGCATCATAATTGGACATAACTACTCAGTTGGTTAACGGTTGTATTTAATCTTATCAATAACAGCATCTACAGGTCGCGGACGATTTCCCTGTTCACATATAATCCCTCGCAACAGGGCTTTGCGAAAGAAATCATAGCCACGTACCGGCTCCCATGCCGCCCCACTGTTTTCTGTAAAGGTGCCATTGATACCAAAGGCATAATTTTTGTATTCCATGGTTTGACAACGAATCCCGTCATAAAAAACATTGGTGGCTCCGCTTCTGGTCCTGATTACTGCAGAGTATCGGATCACATAATCATCCGCAATGGAGAGTGAGTTAGTATCCAGAAAATAGCGGTGGTTTGAGGATGGATTATCCACCTGGAACTCCAGCAAATTATCCTCTTGCGGATAGTCCGGAATAGATATCTCAGACTCCTTCCACTCAGGCCCCTCCTCATAATATGTACCCCCAGACCCACCATCCCACCAGTTGGCATCGGCAACCGATGGAAGGGTAAAAATGAGAATTAAAAATGTTACAATGGTCGACCTCATAGAGACACATTATCCACCGAATCAGGGCAGAACCAACCCCCTCAACAGAAAAAATATGGCCGCAAAAAAGAAAAAAAGTGATACGCCTTTCGATTTTGAGAAGAGCCTTTCCGATCTGGAACAGCTGGTTGCGGATATGGAGAGTGGAGATCTTTCACTGGAAGAGTCGCTTAAGAAATTTGAAAATGGCATACAACTTATACGTAACTGTCAGGGAGCACTGAATGAGGCTGAACAGAAGGTTGAGATCCTGACCAAGGAGGGGTTAAAACCGTTCGAATCCTCATGAGCAACTCATTCGGTGCGTGGCAGCAACGTGTAGAGGATGCTCTCAACCAGTTCATCCCTGCCACAACCACACCTCCTGTCAGACTACACAAGGCAATCCACTACACTGTTTTCAGTGGTGGCAAGCGGGTACGTCCCATTCTTGTCTATGCCACTGGAGAGCTGTTTGGTACATCTGCTGAACAACTGGATTATGCAGCTGCTGCAGTTGAACTTATCCATACTTACTCTCTGGTCCACGATGATTTGCCTGCAATGGATGATGATGACCTGCGCAGAGGAGAGCCAACCTGCCACCGTGCCTTTGACGAGGCTACTGCAATTCTGGTTGGAGATGCCTTACAAACATTGGCCTTTCAGACCATTGCCAACTCCACTCTATCTAGTGATATCCGCCTCAACTGGATCAATCTGCTCACGACTGCCAGCGGCTCGGAGGGTATGGTTGGAGGACAGATGATTGATCTGGAGACAGTCACTGAGAGCGCCGAATTAACCACTATGCATCTGATGAAGACTGGGGCATTGATACGGGCAAGCATCCTGATGGGGGCAGCTCCCGGTGACCCAGACCAAACCACCATAAACAGGCTTGAGCGCTATGCGGACTCAATCGGTCTCGCCTTTCAGGTACGTGATGACATTCTTGATATTGAGGGCTCAAGTGATGTTATCGGCAAACCACAAGGCTCTGATGTTGAACAGAAGAAGAGTACTTTTGTATCCCTGTTTGGTATGGATGGGGCAAAAAAGCAACTTCAACAACTGCATCAACAAACAATGGATGAACTCTCATCATTTGATAATCAAGCAGACAGCCTGAGAGAGGTTGCCAACTTTATTATTCAGAGGGATCATTAGTTGATTATGAGCTCCTCTACACCATCAACCCCATTACTGGATCAAACTACAAATCCTGAGGGGTTGCGCCAACTCGATCCCGGACAACTTCCTGATCTTGCTAAAGAGATTCGCAGCTTCATGATTAATTCTGTTGAGAAGACAGGTGGGCACCTGGCATCCAGTCTGGGAGTTGTTGAGCTGACGATAGCACTACATTATATCTACAACACTCCTGATGATCGCCTGGTTTGGGATGTTGGTCATCAAAGCTACCCGCATAAAATAGTTACAGGGCGACGCAGTGAGATGGATACCCTGCGGCAACAGGGAGGGTTGTCCGGTTTTACCAAACGTGGGGAGAGTCCATATGACCCTTTTGGTACCGGACACTCCAGTACATCCATCAGTGCAGCTCTAGGGATGGCTATTGCAGCCAAGCAGGCTGGTGAAGATAGGCAGACCATTGCCGTGATTGGTGATGGTGCACTCACCGGAGGCATGGCATTTGAGGCACTGAACCACGCAGGTGATGAAAATGCCAATCTGCTGGTTGTACTCAATGATAATGACATGTCGATCTCGGAAAATGTTGGAGGACTTTCCCGCTACCTTGGTAGAGTTTTGACCAGTTCCACCTACAGCCATATGCGTGAAACCAGCCGCAAGGTGCTAAGCAAACTGCCGGGCGCCTGGGATTTGGCCAGACGTACTGAGGAGCATGTTAAGGGGATGGTTGTCCCTGGAACACTGTTTGAGGAGTTGGGGTTCAACTATGTTGGTCCGGTAGATGGGCATGATATTAATGCCTTGATACGTGCACTGCGCACCCTGCATAAACTCAAGGGGCCAAGATTCCTTCATATCATTACCCAGAAGGGACGAGGCCACATCCCTGCTGAACGAGACCCACTTAAATACCATGGAATTGGACGCGTTGAACCTGCCACTCAGAAGAACAGCGGGAAAACAGCGCAGAATGTCACATATACATCTGTTTTTGGTGATTGGCTCTGTAACGCTGTGGAAAAAAATCCGGAACTGATTGCCATAACCCCTGCCATGATGTGCGGCTCTGGCATGGTTCATTTTGCCGAAAAATATCCCAACCATTTCATTGATGTTGGTATTGCAGAGCAACATGCTGTTACTCTGGCTGCCGGCCTGGCAACAGAGAACCGGCACCCAATTGTTGCGATCTACTCCACCTTTTTACAACGTGCTTATGATCAGCTAATCCATGATGTTGCCCTGCAGAACCTTCCGGTTCTATTTGCAATTGATCGGGCTGGTCTGGTTGGTGCCGACGGCCCAACCCATGCTGGTGCGTTTGATATCAGTTTCCTTAGGGCCATACCAAATCTACTGATCATGACTCCCTCAAATGGCGAGGAGTGTCAGAGAATGCTCTCAACCGGACTCCAACACCATGGACCTGCCGCAGTACGCTACCCCCGTGCCTCAATACCGGACCAGCCTGAAAACAGTCATCCTGTGACAGTTGGCAAAGGAGAGAGGCGACGTCAGGGAAGTGAGATTGCCATACTGGTGTTTGGTACTCTGCTGGAACAGGTAATGGAGGCTGCCGAACAGATAGATGCAACTGTAGTTGATATGCGCTTTGTGGCTCCACTTGACCAATCTCTTATTATTCAGATGTGCGAAGAGCATGAGATGATCGTGACCGTAGAGGAAAATGTAACCGCTGGAGGTGCTGGAAGTGGTGTAAGTGAGTTCATGCTTACACAAAACATCTCTATGCCGCTGCTAATGATTGGATTACCCAATAAATTTGTTATGCAGGGTGAGAGGGATGCTCTTCTGGAGCAATATGGTCTCTCCAGCCATGGTATACTTGACTCGATTAGTAGGTTTCAACAAAAAAAATCCTGAAATAAGCACCCTGATCCACTCATATCACTCATGTCTGGCCGATTTATATTACAAGTTGTCAGTGACTTTTCCGCTGCCCACAGTCTTCGCGAATATCCTGGAGATTGCCAGCGCTTGCATGGACATAACTGGAAAGTTGAGGTGGAGGTTGCCGCTACAGAGCTGGATGAACTGGGGATGGTGGTTGATTTTAAAAAAATAAAACAAGCGACTAAAGAGGCTACTGACAGACTGGATCATCAATATCTGAATGAGCTGGATCCGTTCGATAAACTCAACCCCACTGCCGAGAATATAGCCCGGACACTCTTCAATGAGATTTCCGAGTCCATTAACCATAAACAAGTAGAGGTTGAGTCTGTTACAGTCTGGGAAACTGAACGGGCATCAGCACGTTATAGCAAAACAGAAAAGTGAGAAATTCTTATGAGCAGTAACAATATGGCGGATGTACAGGGTAGTAGAGATACCCGCCAGATCCCAATTGATAAAGTTGGTATCAAGGATATTCGCCATCCCGTTGTCATCAAGGATCGTACTGGAAAAGAGCAACATACCGTTGCTACTTTCAACATGTATGTCAGTCTTCCTCAACACTTCAAAGGGACTCATATGTCCCGTTTTGTACGCATTCTCAATCAACATGACTTTGAGATTACTGTAGATACATTCAAAACCATGCTAGGTGAGATGGTGGAAATTCTTGAGGCTGAATCTGGCCATATTGAGATGTCATTTCCTTTCTTCGTCAACAAGAAGGCACCCGTTAGTGGTATAGAGAGCCTGATTGATTATGAGGTGACATTTATTGGTGAGATCAGTAGCGGCAAGCCATCCATGAACGTCAAGGTTCTGGTTCCGGCAACCAGTCTCTGCCCTTGCTCCAAGGAGATATCCGAATATGGTGCACATAACCAGCGCTCTCATATTACGGTCAACGCAAAACCAGCCGGCTTCCTCTGGATTGAGGACATTATTGATATCGTAGAGCAGGAGGCATCATGCGAGCTATTTGGCCTACTCAAGCGTCCTGACGAGAAATATGTGACTGAACGTGCTTACGATAATCCAAAATTTGTCGAGGACCTGGTACGTGATGTTGCCAATCGACTAAATGATGATGAACGAATCCTCTCCTACATACTTGAGGCTGAGAATTTTGAGTCCATCCATAACCACTCAGCATATGCAATGATCGAGAAGATCAAATAACGCATAGCCACAAAAATATATAATGCTGTAACTCATAACGCTGTGATTCATTACACAGTATCTATAGCAGACGCCAATGCACACCACTTTGATGTGGTCTGTACGATTGAAAATCCATCTTCATCTGGACAGAGCGTTTCTCTCCCCGCATGGATTCCTGGAAGTTACATGATCAGGGATTTTGCCAAAAATATCCTCTGGATCAGGGCATCCTCAGGTGGTGTAGATATCACTATCGAGAAGATAGATAAGCAGACCTGGATGTGTGGTCCATGTAATGATCCACTAGAGATCAGCTATCGCATATATGCATGGGATCTATCGGTGCGCACCGCACACCTGGACGGCACTCATGGTTTCTTTAATGGCACCAGCATGTTCTTGGCTGTGCAAGGACAAACAGATAGCACTCATCAGGTTGAGTTACTACCACCAGCAACTTGTCCGGAATGGAAGGTTGCAACAACACTGCCTGCAGAAAAAACCGATGATTCAGGATGGGGCAGTTATGAGTGCAATAGCTATGATAAGCTGATTGACCATCCTGTTGAGATGGGAACATATACCAGCATGAGCTTTGAGGTATGCGGAGTACCACATGCAATCATCCTCACTGGAAAACATAATGCTGATCTGGATCGGCTGGCAATAGATCTCACCCGTATATGCGAACACCAGGTTCAACTCTTTGGTGATCCCGCCCCTCCTGTAGAGCACTATCTTTTTCTGACCATGGTGGTTGGTACCGGATATGGCGGGCTCGAACACCGTGACTCATGCGCCCTGCTATGCAGCCGTGAGGACCTGCCTCACAAGGGAGAAGAGAGGGTTACTGATGGATATCGTAAATTCCTTGGTCTCTGCAGCCATGAATACTTCCATCTGTGGAATATCAAAAGAATTCGTCCCCAGCAGTTCTCCCCCTACAAGCTTGATGTGGAATCATATACCAGCCAACTCTGGGCATTTGAGGGGATCACCTCATACTTTGATGACCTAACACTGGTACAGAGTGGAATTATCGATAGAGAGAGCTATCTTGAGCTGCTTGGAGAGACACTAACCAGACTGCAGCGCAACCATGGCAAGGATATTCAATCTGTAACCGATTCAAGTCTTGATGCGTGGACAAAGTTCTATCAACAAGATGAGAATGCCAACAATGCAATTGTCAGTTACTACACAAAAGGGGCTGTCATTGCCCTGATGATTGATCTCTGGATCAGAAACAGGAGTAACCACCAAAAATCACTGGTCGAGGTGATGAGAAAACTCTGGAATGAGTATGGTAGCAGTGAAAATGGGGTCCCAGAGGGGGGTATTGAGGAGATCTGCCATGAAATTGCTGGTGACAACATACCCTGGCTACATGATGCTCTCTACTCTACGGGAGCGCTGGAGATAAAGCCAATGCTTGGCAACTTTGGTATAAACATGACCCTGCGCCCCACTACATCCTCTGGTGATACCGGAGGAACCAGAAAAAAGAGGCTCCCAACCTGCTGGATAGGGGCAGAATTGAAGATTGACAAAGGTGGAGCAAAGGTTATCCGTATTGCAGATGGCGGACCCTTGCAACAGGCCGGGATTGCTGCAGGTGACCTGATCATTGCCATAGATCAATTACAGGCAAATGAAAAACAGGTAAAAAGTACTCTCTATCACAGAGAGCCAGGCGACCAAGTAAAAGTTCACCTGTTCCGCAGGGATGAATTAATGAGTCTCTGCATCACACTGGCAACTCCTCCCAAGGATACAGTTGTGCTGGATAGAGTTAATAAAATTGATGCTGAACAGGAGTTGGCTCAGCAGCGATGGCTAAAACCCTAAACAACGTGGCAGCTGAAATAGATAAAAGATGTTACTTAATATTGATAACGGATCAGACCCAGTCCACCCATTTGCGCTTTTCCAGCTCGGGTTCCGCCCATTTTTTCTGGCTGCCTCACTCTATAGCATAGTTGCGATAATCCTCTGGACATTATCCTATAGCTTCCAGTGGCATCCGGAGGCTATCACACAATTTGGCAACCATTTTCTATGGCATGGTCATGAGATGGTGTTTGGTTATGGGGTAGCTGTCGCTGGAGGTTTTCTACTAACGGCAGCAATGAACTGGACCGGCGTCCAGACCATTCGCTTCACCCCTCTGGCACTCCTCTTCAGTCTATGGCTACTGGCCCGCATACTGCCATGGATTAGCGGCATCCCCCTGATTATCCCTGCCACACTTGATCTACTGTTTCTGTTGGCTCTTACAATCGCTATCACCCACCCACTATACAAAGCAAAACAATGGGATCAGGTTCGAATTTTTACCTCAAAATTCCTGACAATCTTTGCCTCAAACCTTATCTTCTATCTAGGCACATTCAAGGTGATTGACGGGGGAGAGCGCATCGGACTATACGGCGGCATCTATCTGATTATTGCACTACTACTCACCCTGGGAAGGCGCGTCTTTCCCTTCTTTATCGAAAAGGGTGTTGGAGTACCGCTAACACTGAAAAACTCAAAATCTCTTGATATCTCAAGTCTGGTGCTATTTCTGCTGTTTGCCCTGACCGATATCTTTCTGCCACAATTCTGGGGAGGCGGTCTGCTGGCAGCGGCCCTTGTGATTGTCCATGGCATACGTTTCAAGAACTGGTATACCAACCTTATATGGGACAAGCCACTTCTCTGGGTGTTGATGGTCGGCTATGGCTGGATAATCCTTGGGTTTCTCTTCAAGGCACTATCCACTTTTGGAGTAGTTCAGCCACTTATCGCACTCCATGCATTTACATACGGCGCCATTGGTATTATCACCATGGGCATGATGGCCCGGGTAATTCTTGGTCACACCGGAAGAAGTATCTTTAACCCCCCAAAGAGCCTGCATATAATCTTTGGATTATTACTGGCAGGTGCTGTGGTTCGTGTACTACTACCACTGCTTATTCCTGAACAGTTTGTAACACTGGTACTGCTATCACAATTTTTCTGGGTTGCCTCATTCTCACTATTTTTGTGGAATTATGCAGTTATGCTGATAGTACCGAGAATAGATGGAAGACCAGGGTAGCCAACAGGATTAAGAACCTAATTAAGGCTGTTACCTGCTGCTCTTACCATGGGGTAGGCATCATTCCCATTCTCATACTGTCGAAGTTTGGCATCACACCCGCTCCTTGGCGGCTCCGTCTTTGAGATGGTCTATTGAGTCCGTATTTCTGTTTCATCTTCTGCCTTTTGTATCGAGCCACTTCGTAACATCTCGACAACGAATCATCTGCCTCATCCGAGCGCTCAACACAACGGATCTCCTGTTCCAGCAGTGCCGTTTTCTCGATTGAGCGCGCTAACTTCTTCGCCAGAAATTTTACAATCTCTGCTTTTGATGGGCCTTGTGTCTCATCCTCTGAGCTCATCCCAATCTCTGTATCATCATGATATCCACTATCCACCACTGAGGATCGCCATGGGTTTTGATCACCAAATACACTGTTGCGTGCATCGTCAGCGGCTGCTGAGGATGTCATCAATACTGCCAAGAGCAGTAGACTGAATTTATTTTGCATAAGAGAACCTTGCTGTTAATTAAGTACACATATGGTCGCACAGTTTTGTTGCATATAACGGGATTATTCTGTGCATCAGGTTTGGGCAGGGAAATGGTTAAATCCATCCTGGCCTGGAGTCCATTCATCCTTTCCACTCCACTGCAGTTCACTACCAGCCTCTATCGTTCCAATTACAGATAGGTTAGATCCTGTATCTGTTATCTGTTTGGCTGCATCAGCAAACAATGTTTCCGAGACGGTACAGCAAAGCTCATAGTCATCCCCTGCTGTCATTGCCAAATCAAATTTTTCTCTGGCAGCAAGCCCTGTAATGGCTGGATGCAGAGGGATAGAGTCCAGATTTATTATTGCCCCTACACTGCTCTGTTCAAGGATATGACTCAAGTCCGCCAATAGTCCATCAGATATATCTATCATTGAGGTAGCATAGTTGCGCAAAATAATGCCTGCCTCAACACGTGGGGTTGGACGATCCAGGTAATGGCTAATATGTTTCGCATCCCTTCCCTCTTGAATCTGCTGGAGTGCAAACCCTGCCGCACCCAGTGAATTGGTCACACAGATCAAATCTCCAGGTTTTGCGCCGCTTCTGCGCACAGCCTTACCCTCCGGTATCCAGCCATGAATCTGCATAGTCATGGTAAGTGGTCCTCTGGTTGTATCACCACCGACAAGATCAATCTGATACTGGTCTGCCAGCGTAAACAGCCCCCTGGAGAATTCACTCAACCACTCTCTACTGTTCTCAGGAATAGTAAGAGCCAGAGTTGCCCATACTGGATCCGCCCCCATTGCAGCCATATCACTCAGATTTATCGCAAGCAGTTTATGCCCCAGAGCCTCTGGATCTGTTCCCTGCAAAAAGTGAACCCCCTCCACCATGGTATCAATGGATACAACCAGCTGATTTCCCTTTGGAATCTGTAGCAGAGATGCGTCATCTCCAATCCCAAGAGTAGTTTCGGGGTGATATTTCTCTGTTCTGTAGAAGCAGTCCCTGATCAGGGAGAACTCACCGCGATCTTGGCTATTTTTTTTCATGTGCCGCAATTTCTACCTTGCGGGATTCGCGTGCCACTCGATCGAGAGCTGCATTAATGAATTGATGACTCTTGGCCGAACCAAATGTTTTAGAGAGATTAATGTACTCATTAAGCACCACTCTGTATGGAACATCCGGCATATATAACAGCTCATAGGTACCCAATCTAAGCAATGCCTTTTCAACAGGGTCTACCTGTTCAATTTTTCTGCTCAGATATGGTGAGACTGATTGATCAACAGATACCACCTCATCAACCAGCCCTTTGACCACTTCTTCAAAGAATAGATGATCGGCCCCCTCAAGAATTCCCTCTTCATGAAATTGAGAGATGATCTCAGCAGTAGGCTGCATAGATATAGACCACTGATAGAGTGCCTGAACTGCAGCACGCCTTGATCTGGAGCGTTCCTTGCTCATTGTATTTTAGGAGAGAGGATACAAATCTACAGCTGTTTCAACAGGTTGACCATCTCAATAGCTGAGATTGCAGCCTCGGCACCCTTGTTGCCAGCCTTGGTTCCAGAACGCTCAATAGCCTGTTCAATTGTATCTACAGTCAATAGACCAAAGGTGATTGGAGTACTACTCTCCAGTGAGACGGTCGCCAACCCCTTGGTTGCCTCCCCTGCAACAAAATCAAAATGCGGGGTTCCACCACGAATAACAGCACCGATTGCAATAATTGCATCGTATCCCTCTTGTGCCATCTTCTGTGCAGCAATCGGCATCTCAAATGCGCCTGGAACCCTCACTACATGGATATCCTCGGCATTGGCTCCATTGCGAACCAGGGTATCAATTGCCCCTTCCAGTAGACTCTCCACCACAAAACTGTTGAAGCGGGCGACCACAATCCCAAAACGCCCACCATCTACATTAAGATTTGCCTCAGTTACCTTTACATTGCTGTTCATATTTTTTCCTCTATTTAATTATCAGTAGGATACCGTCTCAACCAGCTCAAGTCCAAACCCGGAGAGGGCATGCAGTTTTCTGGGAGTACCCAAGACACGCATTTTTCTCACCCCAAGATCGAGCAGGATCTGTGCGCCAACACCAAAGTCACGCAGTTCACCTGTCGGTTTTGTGCTGTCTGACTGACTACCCTGCTGGTGATTTCTGATGCGTTCAATCAGATCACGTCCATCCTCCTCCTTGCGGAGCAGAAGCAGAACACCGTTCTCTTCCTCGGAAACTCTCTGCATATCTCGTTCCAGAGTGTGTCCACACCCCTCCCCATCCACAGAAAAGAGATCACATAACGTATCCAGCATATGCACACGAACCAGAACCGGAGTCTCAGGATCAACCTCTCCCTTCACCAAAGCCAGATGGACCTCACCATCAATTGATTCACGGTAGGCCTTGATATGAAATGAACCATACTTGGTTTCAAGATCACTCTCGACCTCTGCCTCAACCGTTTTTTCATTACGAATTCTATGCTCAATAAGGTCAGCTACAGTTCCCAGCTTTAACCCATGTTCCTGGGCAAAGACCTCAAGATCGGGACGACGTGCCATGGTGCCATCTTCATTGAGAATCTCAACAATCACTGAGGATGGCTCAAGCCCAGCCATTCTGGCAAGATCACAACCTGCCTCTGTATGCCCTGCACGAGTCAACACCCCACCAGGTTGTGCCATCAATGGAAATACGTGTCCCGGCATCACAATATCATCTGCAGTTGCATCAGGTGCTGTTGCTGCCTGCACTGTGACTGCACGATCAGCCGCTGAAATGCCAGTAGTTACCCCTCTAGCTGCCTCAATTGAGACAGTAAAGTTGGTGCCATGCAGATCACTATTTGTGCCCGTTACCATTAACGGAAGATTTAACTGTTCACAACGATCACGAGTGAGCGTCAGACAGATCAAACCACGGCCATAACGGGCCATGAAATTAACATCCTCTGCAGTTGCCTTGGCTGCAGCCATAATCAGATCGCCTTCATTCTCACGATCCTCATCATCCATCAGTACAACCATTTTGCCCTGACGTATATCTTCAATAATCTCTTCTGGACTGTTCAGTTCCATTATTCTGTTCTACCTGTTATTTTCCTAGAAACCCATTTTCAGCAAGAAACTCCATACTGATTCCCTCTACCCCTGACTCTGCCGCACGATCCCCCAGCATCATCCTCTCCAGATAACGGGCAATCAGATCCACCTCAAGATTAACCCTTGTACCCGTCTGAAAACTCTCCATCGTAGTTTCCTGCAGGGTATGAGGGACAATATTGAGATCAAATATAGCTCCATCCACACCATTTACTGTAAGACTGATACCGTTGACCGTAATTGAACCCTTCTCAGCTATATAGCGAGCCAACTCATCTGGTGCTTTTATCTGGAAATGAACTGAACGCCCATCATCCGAGCGACTTGTTACCTCACCCACGCCATCTACATGACCACTCACCATGTGCCCCCCAAGACGGGTGGTTGGTGTTAGTGCCTTTTCAAGATTCACTGCTGATCCAGCCTTTAGCTGGGAAAATGCAGTACGTGACAAGGTTTCACCAGATACATCTGCCACAAATCCATTCCCTGGCAGTTCTACAGCAGTCAGACAGACGCCATTAACGGCAATACTATCCCCAAGCTGCACATCATCCAGATTCAGTTTTCCTGTTTCGACAAAAATTCTGGCATCACTCCCTTTGGGTTCAATGCGTGAAATATGCCCTATTGACTCTATAATTCCTGTAAACATAACCGTCAAGGATACCTTAATGAGCTGTTAACGTCATTCTGAGATCATCACCAACCATCCTGATATCCTTAATTTTTAACGATATTTTCTCACTCATCTGCTGTAGAGGAAGGTCGAACAGAGGGCGGGCATCGCTTCCCATGAGTATTGGTGCTGTATACAGCACAACCTCATCAACCAGCCGGTGCTGCATAAGAGCTCCCGCAAGAGTTGCTCCGGCCTCCACATGGAGCTCGTTGATTTCAAGCTCTGCCAGCTGATGCATAAGCTGCTGAAGATTCAGCCCATGTTCAGAGCGATCCACTCTTATTATTCTTAGGTTTTCACTGGCTGGCCAATCAGAAGGAATGGTGGTTTCGGTTGCAATGGCCATGATGATGTCTCCGTCAGTGGAGAACAATTTAGCCGATGATGGTGTCTTTCCATCAGGATCAAGCACCACTCGTACAGGCAGTATGAACTCACCACTAAACTCTCGTACATTCAGGGATGGATCATCGACCAGTATCGTTCCAACACCAGTCAGAATTGCCGAGCTCCGTGCACGCAGCAACTGCACATCCTTACGGGCATCTACTCCAGTAATCCATTTGCTCTCTCCTGATGACATGGCGGTACGGCCATCCATACTCATTGCCATTTTTACTCGAACGAATGGACGTCTATTTCGCATTCGCGCCAGAAAACCTGGATTCAACTGCTCTGTACCCCCAGGAAGCAGTCCACTTTGAACATCAATGCCCGCCACTGCCATCTCCCTGATGCCATCTCCTGATACCTCAGGGTTCGGGTCCTCCAGTGCAACCACTACACGTGACACACCAGAATCAATCAGGGCCTTGCTGCATGGTGGGGTCTTGCCAAAATGGCTACATGGCTCCAGAGTAACGTAGGCTGTTGCTCCCCTGGCAGAGTCTCCGGCCTGATTGAGCGCATTGATCTCGGCATGCGGACCTCCTGCATGCTTATGGAATCCCTCACCCACAACAACCCCATCACGCACCAGCACACATCCAACACGGGGGTTGGGATCAGTTGTATAGAGCCCCAACTCTGCCAGTTTGTGGGCATGCGCCATCCAGCTGTAATCTTCCGAACTAAAAACCGTGCTACTACTCATCTGTTATGAATTACTTCTTCTTTCCATCATTATGGAGTGGATCTCTGTTTTCACCAGTCAGCAGCTGTAGTTGCAGATCATTTTTTCCCAATTTGGTTTCATGCTCCATACGCTCCACCATCTCACGAAAGGCATTAACATCCTGAAAGCTTCGATAGACAGAGGCAAAACGGATATACCCCACCTCATCGAGATTACGCAACTCATCCATCACCCACTCTCCCAGCTCACGGGACTGCACTTCGCGTTCACCTCTGGTAATCAGGCGATGTCTGATCCTCTCAATGGCTGCATCAATACTCTCGGTCTCAACCGGACGTTTTTCCAGTGCACGAAGAAACCCTCTGCGCAACCTCTCCTCATCAAATGGCTGACGATTGCCATCATTCTTGATAATTCTTGGGGTCGCCAGATCCACAACCTCAAAGGTTGTGAAGCGCTCACTACAGGCCTGACACTCTCTACGCCTGCGCACCTGATCCCCCTCTCCGACCAGGCGAGAGTCAACCACACGAGTATCTTCCGCTCCACAAAATGGACACCTCATTCTAGTACCCCCCCAGGGTAGAGATAATCTGTCAGCTCTTTACCCGTACACAGGAAAACGTGCACATAGATCCAGAACCTTCTGTTTTACACTATCAATGGTTTCCTGATTAGTCACATCATCCATTACATCACACATCCACTCTGCAAGTTCAGTTGCCTCAGCCTCACCAAACCCTCGTGTAGTAATTGCAGGGGTTCCGACACGAATACCGCTGGTAACAAATGGGGACTGTGGATCATTGGGGACAGCATTCTTGTTTACGGTGATATTGGCCGCTCCAAGGGCAGCATCCGCCTCTTTTCCTGTAATACCTTTCTTGATGAGATCAACCAGGAATAGATGGTTATCTGTTCCTCCGGAGACCACATCATAGTCATGAGTCAAGAACACCTTGGCCATTGCCTGTGCATTCAGTTTTACCTGGTGCTGATAGCTCTTGAACGATGGGTCCAGCGCCTCCTTGAATGCAACAGCCTTGGCAGCAATAACATGCATCAGTGGACCACCCTGAGTCCCTGGAAAAACCAGTGAATTAAGTTTCTTCTCAATCTCCGGATTTGATTTGGCAAGAATGATTCCACCACGAGGGCCACGCAATGTCTTATGGGTGGTTGTGGTAGTTACATCTGCAATCTGTACTGGACTTGGATACTCATCTGCAGCAATAAGACCGGCAACATGCGCCATATCAACAAACAGATAGGCTCCAATCTCATCTGCAATCTTGCGGAAACGTCCCCAATCAACCTCTCTGGAGTAGGCAGAAAAACCGGCCACAATCATTTTTGGTTTATGCTCACGAGCCAGTGACTCCATCTCCTCATAATCCAACAACCCTGTATCGTTGTTAAGACCGTACTGAACAGCATTGTAGATTTTGCCTGAGAAGTTTGGTTTTGCTCCGTGAGTCAGATGTCCGCCTGCATCAAGGCTCATTCCCAGAATAGTGTCCCCTGGAAGACATAATGCCTGATAGACAGCAGCATTTGCCTGTGAGCCTGAGTGAGGCTGCACATTTGCATAATCGGCACCGAACAGCTCCTTGGCACGATCAATTGCCAGTTGCTCAGCAATATCAACGTACTCACAGCCACCGTAGTAGCGTTTTCCTGGATACCCTTCTGCATATTTATTGGTCAGCTGAGATCCTTGTGCCTCCATAACCCGAGGGCTTGCGTAGTTCTCAGAGGCAATCAGTTCAATATGCTCTTCCTGTCGACGCTCCTCATTCTGCATCGCACTCCAGAGCTCATCATCAAATCCTGCAACTGTCATATCCTTTGAAAACATCTACCAATCCTTTAATACATAAAAAGTGAACATAATCGCTCATTTTACCACATCAAATAGACCACCTTGCGGTCAAAAAAGTGCTATCCCTACCCCTAAATTGTAAAATACCTGTTGACTATTTTAGTATTAAATAATATACTCATACGTCTTGGGGTTTTACCTCCAATCCATGTTTCACGGATGATCGTTGCACAGGGACGTGCACTTTTACTTTCTCTGTTTACATTCGTTATACTCCCCGCCCCGCAACAATAGAGTTGGAGTAATAATGGCTCAATTCATCTACACCATGAACCGCGTCGGCAAGATTGTGCCTGGCGGTCGAGAAATCCTAAAAGATATATCTCTCTCATTTTTCCCTGGCGCAAAAATTGGCGTACTAGGACTAAATGGCGCCGGAAAATCTACCCTGCTCAAAATCATGGCGGGACTGGATAGCGAGATTGAGGGGGAAGCTCGCCCACAAGCGGGAATAAAAATTGGATATCTCCCTCAGGAGCCACAACTTGACCCCGCCAAGGATGTCCGTGGAAATGTAGAGGAGGGAGTCGCCGAAACCAAGGCTCTGATAGACCGCTTCAATGAGGTGAGCGCAGGGTTTGCCGATCCTGATGCTGACTTTGATGCCCTACTTGCTGAGCAGGCTGAACTTCAGGACAAGATCGACTCTGCCGGAGCATGGGAACTGGATCGTAAGCTGGAGATTGCTGCAGATGCACTTCGTCTTCCTCCATGGGAGTCTGATGTCACCAAGCTTTCAGGAGGTGAGCGTCGCCGGGTTGCTCTCTGCCGCCTACTACTCTCAAACCCTGACATGCTATTACTGGATGAGCCAACCAACCATCTGGATGCGGAATCCATCGCCTGGCTTGAACGATTCCTCCATGATTTTCCTGGAACTGTGGTTGCCATTACCCATGACCGCTATTTTCTGGATAATGTTGCTGGCTGGATTCTGGAACTGGATCGTGGACGCGGCATTCCATGGGAAGGAAACTACTCATCATGGCTGGAACAGAAACAGAATCGACTGCAGATGGAAGAGAAGCAGGAGAGTGCGCGCCAGAAGACCATGAAGGAGGAGTTGGAGTGGATTCGCTCCAACCAAAAAGGTCGTCACGCCAAGAGTAAAGCTCGTATTGCCCGCTTTGATGAGCTCTCTTCTCATGATGCACAGGCTCGGAACGAGACTCATGAGATATATATACCACCTGGCCCCAGACTGGGTGACCTGGTAATCGAAGGAACAGGCATCAGCAAGGGATTTGGTGATCGTCTACTGGTTGATGAGCTTAACTTCAATCTTCCTCCCGGCGGTATTGTAGGAATTATCGGCCCAAATGGCGCAGGTAAAACCACCCTTTTCAGAATGCTGACTGGAGATGAGAAACCAGATGCTGGAGAGATCAAAATTGGTGAGACAGTAAAACTCTCTCATGTTGATCAGAGTCGTGATGCACTAGACTCCAAACAGACCGTATGGGAAGCCATCTCTGATGGGCAGGAGATTCTGCGGATTGGTGGCTACGAAACCAACTCCCGAGCCTATGTCTCTCGCTTCAATTTCCGTGGCGGTGACCAACAGAAACAGGTTGGTGACCTCTCTGGTGGTGAACGAAATCGTGTACATCTGGCCAAATTACTACAGAGTGGTGGCAACGTACTACTGCTTGATGAGCCCACAAATGATCTTGATGTTGAGACCCTGCGCGCACTGGAGGAGGCTCTGCTGGCATTCCCTGGTTGTGCGGTGGTGATCTCACACGATCGATGGTTCCTGGATCGTATTGCCACCCATATGCTCGCCTTTGAGGGTGACAGCAACGTGGTCTGGTTTGAGGGCAACTATGCTGATTACGAAAAGGACCGCAAGAGACGACTGGGTGCTGATGCAGATCAACCACACAGGATTAAATATCGTCCGATATCAAAATGAACTAAATGGTAGCTTCTGGTACGCTGACTCAGCACACCAAAATCCACCAACAATAGAGATGGAAGAGAGCCATGCCAAAAGCATCAGAACTAAAACGTGGAATGATAGTAGAGATTAACGGTACACCACATGCGGTAAAAACTGTTGAGTCAAAAAGCCCCTCCTCTCGTGGAGCTTCAACACTATACAAGATACGTTTCACCAATCTTCAGAGCGGGCAGAAACTGGATGAGTCATTCAAGAGTGATGATCTGTTAAAGGATGCTGATTGCCTAAAAAGATCAGTTCAATACTCATACAGTGATGGTGAAAATTATGTGTTTATGGATCAGGAAGACTATTCCCAGTATGAGGTCAACAGCAATGATCTGTCAGAGCAATCCGGATATATGATCGAGGGAATGGATGGAATTACCGTCCTCATCTCTGATGACAAAGTGCTCGGCATTGAACTCCCTCAGACTGTCACTCTGACTATTACGGAAACTGCCCCAGGAATAAAAGGGGCCACTGCAACTGGACGCACCAAACCGGCACAGCTATCTACCGGAATAGAAATTCAGGTTCCTGAGTACCTGGAGAGTGGAGAGGAGATCAAGGTACATACTGGAACAGGCAAGTTTATCTCCCGAGCCAAGTAGGGTTTGCCTATTTAATGTCTATCTTTGGGGGGTACAGGATCATGCCCACCCTCATGCCACGGATGGCAACGACCAATTCTGCGAATGGCCATCCAACTTCCACGCAATGCGCCATGCTCTTTCAAGGCATCAATAGCATAGTTGGAACAGGTAGGAGTGAAACGACAGCTCTGACCTATCCATGGACTGAGAACAATCTGATAGCCACGAACCAGGAGGACCAGTAGTGTCTTCACGACAGTTGACGTCGTCGACGTACAGCCTCCGCAAACTCCTCCAGTAGTTCCACCGTTGTATCCCAGCCAATACATGCATCCGTTACACTCTGACCGTACACCATCTCACCATCATCACTAATATCCTGCCGTCCAGCAACCAGGTGGCTCTCAACCATTACCCCCATAATATTGCCGTTACCATGCTGAATCTGGTGTGCAACATCACTGCCGACATCAATTTGTCGCCTGTAATCCTTGCGACTGTTGGCATGACTTAGATCAATCATCAACCGTCTATTTTGTTCTGCATTCTCTAGATACTTAACTGCATCCTCTACGCTTTCAGCATCATAATTGGGGTGCTCGTCACCACCTCGCAGAATGACATGACAGTCCTTGTTGCCAGTTGTGGAAAAGATTGCCGAGTGTCCATTTTTGGTTACCGAGAGAAAATGGTGAGGTTGTGATGCCGCCCAGATCCCATCAATGGCAATCTGCAGTTTACCGTCTGTTCCATTCTTGAAACCTACCGGGCAGGATAGTCCAGATGCCAGCTCCCTATGCACCTGACTCTCTGTTGTGCGTGCACCAATAGCACCCCAACTAATCAGATCAGCCACATATTGTGGAGTAATCAAATCAAGAAATTCTGTTGCTGCCGGCACACCGCGATTATTAATCTCAAGCAACACCTCACGCGCCAGAGAGACACCCTTGTTAATGTCAAAACTCTGATCAAGATCTGGGTCATTAATCAATCCTTTCCAGCCAACACGGGTACGCGGCTTTTCAAAATAGACACGCATCACAATCACCAGATCATCACGCAGATGATCTCGAATGCTGACAAGTCGGTCAGCATACTCCTTAGCGGCCTCAACATCATGAATGGAACAAGGGCCAACAATCACCACCAACCTGTCATCTTTACCCTGAAGCACCTGATGAATTGTATTTCTTGTGTCCCAAACTGTCTGGGATGCCTGTTCGGTAATTTGGTGCTGACGATGGACCTCATCGGGCGCTGCAATCTCTTGCATTCCCTCGATACGAAGGTCATCCGTATTGTGCATCACCATCTTTTTCTGCTCCAGATCTCTAACTCAACTCGATAAGGCATCTATTTTACTGGATTGTGTAAACTCATGCCTCAGTTACGCTATCACATTCACCAATTAATCCACCCATACCCGAGCATTTCTGAACATTCTCATCCAGGGAGCATCCTCGCCCCAACCATCTGGATACCATGAGTGCTGCGCACTACGGAATACCCGCTCTGGATGAGGCATCATGATGGTAAAGCGGCCATCTGCCGTTGTGTAACCTGTCTCACCATTCACAGACCCATTTGGGTTAAGCGGATATGTCTCTGTTGGATTTCCATAGTGATCCACGTAACGTAGTGCCAACTGAGCCTGTTGCTGCTTTTCTGTATCAGAGAACTCAACTCTTCCCTCACCATGAGCAACCGCAACTGGAACCCTTGTGCCAGCCATTCCCTGAAGGAATATTGAGGGTGATTCAACAACCTCAACCAACGAGAATCGTCCCTCAAACTGCTCTGACCTGTTGCGTACAAAACGCGGCCAGTGCTCGGCACCAGGAATCAATTCATGAATAACAGACATCATCTGACAACCATTACATACACCCAGACCAAAGGTATCACTGCGCGCAAAGAACTGGCTAAACTGATCACGCACCCGGGCATTAAAGAGAATTGATTTGGCCCACCCCTCTCCAGCACCCAATACATCACCATAAGAGAAACCACCACAAGCAACCAATCCACGGAACTGGGAAAGATCCACGCGCCCTGCCAGCAGATCACTCATATGTACATCCTGGCAATCAAAACCTGCCTTATCAAATGCTACTGCCATCTCCACCTGACCATTCACGCCCTGTTCTCGAAGAATGGCCATTGGTGGCCGCACATCGCTCTGAATAAATGGCGCGGCAATATCGTCTTCAGGATTGAATGATGTCGCAATAGTCATACCAGGATCATTAGCATCCTGTAGAAGATCAAATTCCTGATCCGCACAATCTGAATTATCACGTAGTCTCTGCATCTGCCAGCTGGTCTCTGACCAGGCCCGCTGCAGATCGATACGGCTCTCATCAATAATGAGCTCACCGTTATGACGTGCTGTGATTCTGTCATTATCAGATAGTGTTCCAAGCACATGGGTATGACTAAACAACCCATATTCACGCAACTTCTTCTGCACAGATTCCATATCAGAATGTCTGATCTGAACTACTGCACCCAATTCCTCATTGAATAGTGATGCAACCGGATCATCACCAAGATCATCCAGTAACAGCGATATTCCAACATGACCAGCAAATGCCATCTCACAAAGGGTAGTAAATAGCCCACCATCAGAACGGTCATGATATGCCAGAATCTGATCATCCTCATTCATCGACTGAACAAGGGCGAAAAAGTGGCGCATCGCCTCTGGATCACTCAGATCAGGGGCATGGTCTCCCACCTGTTTATAAACCTGGGCGAGCGCAGAGCCACCAAGACGATTAGCCCCCTTGCCAAGATCAATTAGCAGTAGATCACTATCTCCTGCATCAGTCATCAATTGTGGTGTTAGGGTCTTGCGCACATCCTTACAAGGGGCAAAAGCACATGCAATCAGTGAGAGTGGTGCGGTAACTGAACGTTTCTCGCCATCCTGCTCCCAGACACTTTTCATCGACATGGAATCCTTGCCAACCGGAATAGCTATATCAAGTTTTTGACAGAGATCAGATACCGCCTTTACTGTATCAAATAACGCCGCATCCTCACCCGGATGACCCGCTGGGGCCATCCAGTTGGCAGAGAACCGAACCTGATCCAATGAGTTGATTCTACTTGCTGCAATATTGGTCAAGGCCTCACCAATAGCCATACGGCCTGACGCTGCAGGATGGATGAGTGCTGTTGGAGCAGACTCACCCAATGCTGTAGTCTCACCCGTATAAACATCATAGCTGGTTGCAGTAACTGCAACATCGGCAACAGGTACCTGCCATGGTCCCACCATCTGATCCCGTGCTACCAGACCTGTCACCGTACGGTCACCAATCGTTACCAGAAATGATTTATTGGCAACTGTAGGCAGCCGCAACACCCTGTAGATAGCCTCCACGAGATTAATCTTGCTGCTGTCAAATACGGCTTTATGAAATGTCTTGTGCTGCACATTACGCAACATTTTTGGTGGTTTACCAAACAACACATCCATTGGTAGATCAATTGGCGTATTGTCAAAATGGCCGTCACCCAGAACCAGTTTCTGCTCTTTGGTAGCCTCACCAATTACCGCATATGGACAACGCTCGCGCTCACAAAGTGCACGAAACTGCTCCATACGTGATGTTTCAATAGCCAGAATGTAACGCTCCTGAGCCTCATTACACCATATCTCCAGTGGGGACATGCCAGGTTCATCATTAAGTACGGTACGCAACTCAAAACTACCGCCACGTCCACAATCATTCACAATCTCTGGTACTGCATTGGATAATCCACCAGCCCCCACATCATGAATTGAGACAATAGGGTTTTCATCCATCTGCCAACAGCGATCAATCACCTCCTGGCACCGTCGCTCCATCTCAGGGTTGCCTCGCTGTACAGAGGCAAAATCCAGGCTCTCTGAGCTACTGCCACTGGTCATTGATGAGGCAGCTCCACCCCCCAAACCAATCAACATGGCAGGGCCACCCAGTACAACAATCTGTGTACCTGATGGAATCTCATTTTTCTCTACATCATTGCGCCTTATATTGCCCATACCTCCAGCCAACATGATGGGCTTGTGGTATCCACGCAACTCTTCACCTTCTGGACCAGCCACCCTCTCCTCAAAGGTTCTGAAGTAACCATGGATGGCTGGACGCCCAAACTCATTATTGAATGCAGCCGCCCCAATTGGAGCCTCCAACATAATATCCAGTGCTGAGACAATCCTTGATGGCTTGCCATGATCCTGCTCCCAAGGCTGCTCAGCACCAGGAATCCTCAGGTTTGAGACTGAATAACCAGAGAGCCCTGCCTTTGGTTTGGAGCCACGTCCTGTAGCACCACCATCTCTAATTTCCCCACCAGCTCCGGTCGCAGCCCCAGGAAATGGAGAAATTGCGGTCGGATGGTTATGGGTTTCAGCTTTGTAGACAATATCAATCTGCTCTTCTGTTGATCCGTAACTGGCACTATCCCAGCGAGGAAAGAATCTACCTCCACCAAAGCCCTCAATAACTGCGGCATTATCCTTATACGCAGAGAGCACGCCTTCAGAATTGTTCCTATGGGTGTCACGAATCATTCCAAACAGGGTCTCATTACGCTGTTCACCATCAATAATCCAGTCCGCATTAAATATCTTGTGACGACAGTGCTCTGAGTTTGCCTGGGCAAACATCATCAGCTCTATATCATTTGGGTTTCTCTCCATGGTCTTGAAGTTTTCCACCAGATAATCAATTTCATCATCTGCCAGAGCAAGTCCAAGTGAGGCATTAGCCTCTTCCAGCGCACTCTTACCACCACCAAGAATATCAACACTCATCACGGCTGTAGGCTCAGTTGTGGTGAAGAGAGCCTCAGCATCTGACACCTCCTCCAGTACGGTCTCAGTCATCCGATCATGAATCAGGGAAAAGAGCTTTGCCTCATCATCAACACTTAACTCACCATCAATCTCCAGTCCCCACTCAACCCCGCGCTCAACCCTGTGAACCTCGCTCAAACCACAGTTATTGGCAATATCCGTGGCCTTGCTGGCCCATGGGGATATGGTTCCAAGACGAGGGACAACAATTAATCTTCTGCCTCTCAGTGATGTCTCTGTATGTGCCGGGCCATACTCCAGCAACTTCTCCAGAATCATCTGCTTTTCTTCATTTATTGACATATGAAGGTCAATAAAGTGGAGCCATTGAGTTGTTATTCCTTTAACTGCCGGCAATTCACTGGAGAACAGTTTCTCCATCTTTCCCAATTTGAATCGGGAAAGTGCCGGACCACCCTTGATGACTAACATGCAATTATCCCTTTATAACAATTAATCAAGCCACATCTCTCCATCCCAATCCATCCTGTTGATTGGCCATGGACACCCATTTTTTCTCACACCCTAAAGCATCACTGACAGCTGATAGAGCTCGCTCTTTACAATTATTCTGCTCACTCAGGTGCATTACCGCAATGTGCTGGAGTGCAGACACATCTATTTCACCCAGTAGTGCTGCTGCCTGTTGATTGCTTAGATGCCCAAACCTTCCCCTCACTCTTTTTTTCAGCGAGTATGGATATGGCCCTGCATCCAACATGTCCGGGTCATAGTTGCACTCAAGCATCAAGGCATCACAACCGTCCAGTTGCCGTCTAATATATGGAGAGATCTCTCCTGTGTCAGTTAATAGTCCAACCCGACTAGCCCCATCGGAAAAGGTAAACTGCACAGGCTCCTCTGCATCATGTGAGACATGAAAAGGGGTTACCTCTATGGCACCAATAGAGAAGCACTCATCGCCACCAATCACCCTGACAGAATCAAACAGACCATGTCTACGCTCTGCCTCTGCTGCAGTGCCTGATGTCATCCAAACTGAACAACCTCTCTTTTTTGCCGCTCGTCTGACCCCACCCAGATGGTCTCCATGCTCATGGGTAACCAGAATTGCATCAATCTCATCCAGACTCTTCCCCAGACGCTGCAGACGAATCTCTGTCTGTTTCAGGGAGAATCCACAATCAACAAGAATCGTAGTGCCATCTGACTCCAGTAGCGTCCCATTACCCTTGCTGCCACTTCCCAGAGAGGCAAATCTCATCTGTTACTTCAACTGTTCATGCAGCACGGTAAGAATACGACCAGCTGTACCAGAGTTATCCGGTTCACCTTCTGAATTGAGAACAATAATCCTGCTTACCTCATCATGAGACTCTATGCGAATCTGGTACTCACCCTCTTCCGGTTGATCCTCACCATCCCAGAATTTCAGTTTATCCAGAATACCGTCCTGCTCATTATCCTTGAATGGATCTATATAACGAACATAGTAGATCCCCTTGGAACGATCACGATCCTCAACTGTAAATCCAACCCGATCCAACGCATGACCAGTACGTCGCCAAGTACGGGGGAACCCCTCTTTGACCAGTACAAATTTCTCGCCCTCTGCAGTATCCACAATTCTGGCACGCTCGACAATCCCCTTACCCTCCAGACCAGCCAGAGCAGTATTGGCTCTAGTTGCCTCCATACCGAGGAATGACATGATTCTGCTCAAGAGCTCCGCCTCAAGCTCTGGCATTGCTGGGTGAGGCTGCCAGACAAAGGACTCTCCAGATGCAACCTCTTCCATTCGACGATGACTCAGGTAGAGCTCTGTAACCCCATCCTGGTCGGTACGCTCCAGCCGTATTCTGAACTTGTCTCGTGTTCCCGTGGAGTAGAGCATATCTAGTGCTTTACCAAGGATATTACGAATTGGCCCCTCTTTAATCTCCGCACGATTCTCTGCCCAATCAGTCTCCATAATACCGATCCTGGGATCCTCACGCTCAATCATGAACCCATTCTTCAGCCAAAATTCACGCAGCTTGGACCACAACTGTTCTGGGGTTGCATTGATCACCAACCAACGTTGATCACCGTCCTTGATCACCTGAATCTCTTTCTGTACCGGCATTACCTCCTGAGAATTCTCCAGCACACCACCAACCCCGCCATCAGCCTCATAACCCTTGAGTGAGGTAACACCTCCTGGAATCTGGTAAAGATCCTGAATTGTTGAGGTAGTCAAATCTGGCGGGATATCAAGTGGCTCTGTCTCCACTGCACTCTCATAGCTTAGCTCCTTCTTGTAGGCCTGGTACTTCTCTACAGTTGTATCCACTGTGCTACAGGAGATAAGCGAAAGAGACCCCAGCAAAATTACAGTTCCAGAAAGAAGATCTCTACGATTCATAGTTGTTATTTTCATCTTTTGTATGGTTACTTTTTTATTAATTCACTTTAGCAGCACTTATTGCATTCTTGATGGCAGATCGATACACCTCAGATAGAGGGGTAAGTGGAAGACGTATACCCTCTGCAATCATCCCCATCTCATGCAGCGCCCACTTGACCGGAATAGGGTTTGCCTCGAGAAACAGATCACGGTGCAGTGACTTCAGTGGTTCATTGATTGCGTGTGCCTGTTCACTGTCTCCATTCATTGCCGCCATACACATCTCATGCATCTGTCGTGGAGCAACATTAGCTGTTACCGAGATGGTTCCATGCCCCCCCTGAAGAATAAAATCAGTACAGGTAGAATCATCCCCACTATAGATCTCGAACCCATACTCACTCAGCGTACGGATCGGCTCAATCCTTTCAAGATCACCAGTTGCCTCTTTGACCCCAATAATATTTGGAATTGTAGACAATCTGCCAATAGTCTCTGGGAGCATGTCACAGGCTGTGCGCCCAGGCACATTGTAGAGAATCTGTGGAATATCAACCGCCTCGGCAACTGCCTTATAGTGCAGATAGAGCCCTTCCTGTGTCGGCTTATTGTAGTACGGTGTCACCAGAAGAGCGGCATCTGCCCCCTGCTCTTTTGCACATCTAGTCAGATCAATAGCCTCCCGGGTCGAGTTGGCTCCGGTGCCAGCTATAACTGGTACACGACCATTGGATTTATTAATGACTCGCTGAATAACCTGACAATGCTCACTCTCATTAAGAGTGGCTGACTCCCCGGTTGTACCTACGGCAACAATGGCATCTGTCCCGCTCTCAACATGAAATTCAACCAGCTGATCCAGTGCCTCCCAATCCAGCCCACCATCGGGGCGCATAGGTGTAACCAGTGCAACCATACTTCCTTGAAACATCGACATTACTCTCTTCTATAAAATGTTTTCTCTAAACTGCAGATGGTACTTCTGCAAAGGTGCAGTGACAAGATATACTCTCCAATACTATGGAAAAGAAATCATCAGCCAACCCATCACAAACGGCAACCGATAATCTTGTTATTACTGCAATCGGCAAGGATCGTCCAGGCATTATCAACGAGCTCTCCAGAATTGTACTGGAGCAGAAGGGAAATGTCGTCGATAGCAGAATGACTGTGCTTGGTGGTGAGTTTGCCATCCTGTTGCTGGTCTCCGGAAAATGGGACACCATTGCACGTCTAGAGTCCACTCTACCAAAATTTCAGGATAAGCTGGAGCTCACTATTCTGACTAAAAGAACCTCGGATCGGCCAATAAAACATGAACACCTGCCATATCATGTGGAGGTTATCTCAATTGACCACCCAGGAATTGTCTACAAGGTGGCGGACTTCTTCTCCTCACGTCAGATCAACGTGGAGGAGATGAATACAAGCAGTCATCATGCACCCCATACAGGGACTCCAATGTTTGTACTAAACATGGTTCTTGGAGTTCCCAGAAAAGAGTCAATAACCCAGCTCAGAGAAAATTTTCTCGACTTCTGTGACTCACAAAATCTTGATGGGCTGCTAGAGCCAATCAAATAAAAATCAGACTGATGGGGATGGCTGATCCAGGGTTGGCCATGCGGAGATAACTGCCTTGACCAGGGTTGCCAGGGGAATAGCGAAAAACACCCCCCAGAACCCCCATATCCCCCCGAAGAAGAGAACTGCAACAATAATTGCAACTGGATGAAGATTAACCACCTCTGAAAAAAGCAGTGGCACCAGGACATTACCATCCAGAGCCTGGATAACCCCGTAAATCAACATGATGGTTCCAAACTCCCCACTCCATCCAAACTGGTAGAAGGCTACTGCAGCCACCGGAATAGTGACGACTGTTGCCCCAACAAATGGCACCAAAACAGAGAGGCCAACCAGAACCCCTAACAACAACGCATATTGCAGACCCAAAAATACAAAAGCGATATAGGTTGCACCACCTACAATCAGCATCTCCCAGAACTTGCCACGTATATAGTTGCCAATCTGCAGATCCACCTCACTCCAAACCTGTTCTGCAAGTGAACGATCATTTGGTAGAAATGCCGTTACCCATGAAAAAAGCTCTCTCTTGTCCTTTAACATAAAGAAAACCAGAAGCGGAACCAACACCAGATAAATCAGCATGGTTATTATTCCCGGGATATATCCAAGACTCTTCGCGAGTGCCTGCTGCGCAAATTCTGTCATTGAACGGCTGGCCGCGTTGGCAATCTCAGTTACCTGCTCCACACTTACGAGAGCGGGATAACTCTCAGGCAACTGGGAGAGCATCTCTCTTCCAGTCTGTACCATTGCCGGCACAGCAGATAGAAACTGTGTTATCTGTCTGGACAGTAGCGGCAACATCACCACTACCAGAAAAACCATAAAGGTGATGAAGAAGAGATAAATCAGCCAAACGGATAGAGATTGATTGGCTCCTCGATGTTGCAGCTGTTCAATTGGGGTATCCATCAAATATGCCAGCACAATGGCTACCAGAACAGGACCCAGGATCTGTCCAAACCAAATTACCACTGCAAAAACAGTCGTTAACAGAATTAACAGAATCACCAACTGTGGATTGGAAAGTTGGCGCTGAAACCAGTTTGAAAAGATATTATTCATCAAGATATCTCTGATAGTGTAACTGGAAGATCTCCTCCAGCTCATCAATCACCTCGGTTGCCTCACGTCCATTCACCAAATGAGCACTCATCAGATCGGCGCTCTGTTTCAGTAGCTTGTCATGGTTCAACATAGGATAAGTCTCCGACAACCTACGGACAGCCGCCACAACCCTCTCACTCTCTGGCCGCGGTAGATCCTGTGGACTCTCTTTTGCAGATACCTCTGGAAGATCATCAGGCTGAACTCCTCCTCTATCTGTATGCAGAAATGACGCATATCTTAATAATGCATGACGATCATCAACACTTAATGCAGAAAACATCTTCTGCAGCTGCTCAAACTCATCCATCTTTTAATTAACTGGATGCGTCTACCTTGTATGCATCACAATACTCTTTGGCAAACTCCAGCAACTCATCCATCGCCCGCAACCTGAATTTCTGTTTCTGATGAACAAAGGAGAATGGACGCACCATATGTGGATCAAGACGAATCATCTTGACTGTACCCAATTGCAGCTCTTTCTGGATTGATGCCTTGGAGATAATAGTAATGCCAATCCCTGACTCAACAGCACCCTTTATCGCCTCTGGACTGCCAAGCTCCATAATAACATTGAGATCAGCAGGATTGACCCCGGCCTCTGTCAGGTAGTCATGGATTACCTCACGCGTGCCAGACCCCTCCTCTCGCCAGATATATGGATACTCCTTAAGCTGTTCTATCTTGATAGATTCTTTGCTGGCTAGCGGATGACCAGGAGGCACAATCAACACTAACTCGTCCTCACGACAGAGATCCAGCTGCAGTTTCTTGTTGGATACAGGCGCCTCAACAATACCCAGATCAATTACATTATTTTCAACCATGGAGACTACGCTATCGGTATTTCCAACCTTCAGGCGAACCGTAACCGATGGATGCTTCTCGTGAAATCTTCCCAACATGTTGGGCACCATATACTCGGCAATAGTGGTACTTGCCCCCACAATCAATACCCCACTTACCTCTCCAGTCATCTCACGAACTGCATTATCCATCTCACCATAGAGATCAAGAATGCGTGCCGCATACTCAAAAACACGTCCACCAGCCTCGGTAAGGGTTATTCGATTATGGGTGCGATCAAACAGACGGGTATTAAAATAGTCCTCCAGTTGTCGTACCTGAAAGGTGACTGCAGGCTGCGTCATATGGAGTGACTCTGCAGCTTTTGTAAAACTGAGCATACGAGCCACGGTGTGAAAAACTTGTAATCTACGGTCTGCCATAATCTTTTCCCAAAATTTCTCCCCTTGGAGAACCTTCCTGATAAAGGGACTTTATAACATAAAAAAGATCAATACTCCAATAGGGAGCATCGTGGCAGTCGTCAACAATAAAACATACAGTTACTCAGAAATCTTCACTAAATGCCTCACGATATGACTCTCTGAACTGATCCATTGTGAAGTGATGGTTCTGGGTTCCATGGGTACCTATCTTTATGGATCCTAGCAGTGAGGCAATCTGCCCAGTGGTCTTCCACTCCATTTCATTAAGTAGCCCAAACAGCAATCCTGCGCGGAAAGCATCGCCACAACCTGTTGGATCCAGTGTATGCTCAACAGAAACTGCTGGAATATCAATACGATGCCCTCCGGTGTAGATAACAGATCCCTCTCCCCCTCGGGTAACTATCAACGCATCCACACGTTCTGCAATCTCCACTGCGCTCAATCCGGTACGCTCCTGCATCAGAGCAGACTCATAATCATTTACTGCAATCCAGGTCGCCTGATCAATAAATTGAATAAGGTCCTCCTTGCCAAACATCGGCAACCCCTGCCCCGGATCAAAAACAAACGGAATATCTGCCTCCGCAAACTGGGTGGCATGCTCTACCATCCCATCGCGCCCATCAGGTGAGACAATTCCCAGAGAGACCCCGGCAATATCAGAGACAGAGTTGAGGTGTGATGAATTCATGGCGCCCGGATGAAATGCCGTTATCTGATTATCATCCATATCTGTGGTAATAAAGGCCTGGGCGGTATAGCTATCAGCAACCTCTTGCAGACCCTTGGTTGAAATTCCAGACTTCTCCATCCATGCACGATATGGCGCAAAATCGGCGCCAACAGTCGCCATTGGGATGGATTGTGCTCCCAACAGGTTCAGATTATAGGCAATGTTGCCGGCTGTGCCTCCAAACTCACGGCGCATCTCCGGGACCAGAAAAGAGACATTCAACATATGCACCTTGTCCGGCAGAATATGATTCTTAAACTTGTCAGGAAAAACCATAATCTGGTCAAAGGCGTAAGAGCCGCATATAAGTGCTGTCATTTTCTGTCTATTCCTTAGTTACTGTTTATACCAATTGAGATCCAACTCTCGTGCTGCACGCACATCATCCAGACGCCTTACTGGCAGCGTCCATGGAGCACCCTTTACCTGATCCGGTGAATCTTTTGCCTCCTGCAGGATCTGCACCATGGCATCCACAAACGCATCAAGAGTCTCCTTGTCCTCTGTCTCTGTTGGCTCAATCAACAGACACTCCGGAACCAGCAGAGGAAAATATGTGGTTGGGGCATGGTGACCGTAATCCAGTAGACGCTTGGCAAAATCCATTGCCGACACCCCAAGTTCCTTTGCCTCTCTCTTCAACGTGACAATAAATTCATGGGTGGCACGCCGCTCGGGAATTGCAAGAGAAAAACCGGCCTGCTCCATCTTCTTCATCAGATAGTTGGCATTCAAAACCGAATAGTCTGCTACCCGTTCCATACCATCTGTACCCAACATCTTTGCATAGACATAGGCACGCAACAGTATTCCAACGTTTCCACTCCACGCAGAGAGACGACCAATACTCTCCGGACAGTCATTCTCATCCATCCAACCATACTCTGCTGCCTGACCAGACGAGTCAGCATCTATCTTTTTAACCATAGGGATTGGCAGATATGGAGCCAATCGACTGTTTGCAACCACCGGACCTGCACCCGGTCCACCACCACCATGCGGGGTTGAAAAGGTCTTATGAACATTGATATGGATAACATCGAATCCCATATCACCGGGACGTGTCTTGCCAAGAATCGCGTTCAGATTAGCGCCATCATAGTAAAGCAGTCCTCCTGCCTTATGCATGATGTCAGCAATCTCCTCGATCCTGCGCTCAAATACACCGAGGGTGGATGGGTTTGTCAGCATAATTCCTGCCGTCTGTGGCCCAACCACCTCGCGCAGGGCGGCCACATCCACATCACCAGAGTCATTGGTCGGGATCTCCCTAACCTTATAGCCACACATAACCGCAGAGGCAGGATTTGTTCCATGTGCAGCATCAGGCACCAAAATCTCATTCCTGTCATCATCATCCCGGGCATCGTGATATGCACGAATCATTGCAACCCCGGCAAATTCACCCTGTGCACCTGCCGCAGGTGTCAGTGAGGCAGCCTCCATTCCAGTTACCTGCTGCAGCATCTCCTGTAGCTCATATAAACACGCCATCACCCCCTGCCCTAAAGCTGCATCACTTGCAGGATGACGATTTAAAAAACCAGACTGCATCGCCAGTGTATTGGAGCTGCGCGGATTGTACTTCATGGTGCACGAACCCAGAGGGTAGAAGTTAGTATCAATCGAGAAGTTTTTCTGTGAAAGCCGCGTATAGTGACGCACAGCCTGCAGCTCGGATACTTCAGGCAACTGTACCTCTGCTCTTCTTTTCAGTGATTCAGGAATGGTATCTAGCGAATAACCGGAATCAACAATCCTTTGTGCTCTATTCTCTCTGCCCGGCTCTGAACGCTCGAAAATCAACATCACTCGCCCTCCTCAGCCAATACGGCCTCAAGCGCTACTGTAAACCGCTCTATGTCAGAGTCACTGCGTAGTTCTGTGGCACAGACCAAAAGAGCGTTCTCGCCGAGCTCTGGATAATTCTCAGCCAGCGCAATGCCGCCTACAATATCCTGCCAAACCAGTGCAGCCAGAACCTCATCAGCCGGTTTTGGCAGATTAATTACTAGCTCATGAAAAAATGGGGATGTGAAGTTCTGGGTAACCCCATCAACGGCAGTCAAACGGTCAGCCAGTTTGTGGCTATTTTGGTGAGAGCCAGACGCCATCTGTTTCAACCCAGAACCACCCATCAGACTCATAAAAATTGTGGCTGCTGTCACCATCAACCCCTGATTAGTACATATATTGGATGTCGCCTTGGAGCGCCGAATATGCTGCTCTCTGGCCTGCAGGGTCAGAGCAAACCCTGGATGATCCTCAAGATCACGGGTCTGCCCAATCAGACGTCCAGGCAACTGCCTGACCAGTGCTTTTGTAGAGCAGAGGAACCCTAGAAATGGCCCACCTGAAGAGAGCGGAATTCCCAATGGTTGCCCCTCCCCACAAACAATATCTGCACCCTTCTCGCCCCACTCACCTGGTGGACTCAACAGAGCAATCGCCACAGGATTAACACAACCAATTACCAGCATACCGTGTTTATGCGCCATATCAGTTAGGCCATGCACATCCTCGAGCGTACCAAAGTAGCCCGGCAACGGAATTACCAGCGCCGTGTAATCATCTCCCTCCTCAATATTTAGTGAGCCAGGATCAACCACCCCTTTTTCTATATCATAATCAAGCTCAACCAGCTCAATTCCCTGGTGACGAACCAGGGTATGAACCACCTTTCTATAGGTTGGGTTCACGGTTTTCGGCATCAGAATGCGTTTTGACTTTGAACGACGATTTGCCCGTACCGCCATCAATACAGCCTCGGCCAGAGCTGATGCACCATCATAGAGTGAGGCATTCGAAACATCCATTGCCATCAGACTGGATACCATTGATTGATATTCGTAGAGCATCTGCAGGGTACCCTGACTAGCCTCAGCCTGGTACGGTGTATAGGCAGTATAAAACTCTCCTCTTGTGGCCAACTCCCATACTGCTGCCGGAATATGATGTTGATAGGCACCACCACCAGCAAAGCAGAGCACTCCATCATCTGCAGCTGCCCGCTCTCGCATCAACTGTCCTATCTCCATTTCACCCATACCATCTTGTGGATTTGCAGGGCTATCAGCGCGCAGAGATTGTGGAATCTCCTCAAACAGATCATCAATCTGTTGGGCGCCTATGGCATTCAACATGGATGCCGTCTCGGACTGAGTATGGGGAATAAATGGCATCGACTACTCCGCCTCTACAACTGCAGCATAACCATCTGCATCCAATAACTGATCAAAATCCCCCTCATCAGCGAGCTTGATTTTCATGATCCATGAATCATAAGGGGCATCATTAACCTGTTCCGGGCTGTCCATCAGCTCCTCATTAACCTCAACAATCTCGCCACCCAGGGGAGCATATAGATCAGAGGCAGCCTTTACCGACTCCACAACCCCACACTCCCCATCTGCTTCAACCTCTACACCAACCTCAGGCAACTCAACAAATACGATATCTCCAAGCAACTCTTGAGCATGGTCTGTAATACCAATTGTTACAGTTCCTGCATCATTACTTATCCACTCATGGCTCTTGCTATATCTCAGACCAGCTGGAATCTCACTCATTTAACTCTCCCTCTTAAACTCTACAATTAATTAACAGATTTACCATCCCGTACAAACATCGGCTTACCAATAGTTGCCGGGATCCGCCTACCTCTAATATCTACATCACAACTGCCTGTAACTGATGACTCAATACGGGCAAGTGCTATGGTTTGTTTCAGGGTTGGTGAAAACCCTCCACTTGTAACCTCACCAACCTCTCTATCACCAACAAACAATTTCTGGTGAGAACGCATTACCCCTCTACCATCAAGCAACAGACCAACCAACTTACGCGGCACACCACTGGCTTTTTGCTGTTCCAGAGCTAACCGCCCAATAAAATCTCGACTCTCGGGGTCCAGCGCAACTGTCCATGATAGTGCAGACTCCAACGGTGTTGTCTCCTCTGTCATGTCTACACCATAAAGCATCATACCTGCCTCGAGACGCAGGGTATCTCTGGCGCCCAGACCACATGGCTCAACACCCGCGTCCACCATTGCCTGCCAGAACGGTTCTGCATCTGCGTGCGGCAACATCACCTCAAAGCCATCTTCACCGGTGTATCCAGTACGGGCAATAAAACCCTCTTCCACCTCAGCAGCATAAAAACGATCCAGAGACTCAACCGTATCGCGAGACTCATCTTTCAGCCACTGCAATATAATTGAGCGTGCCTCTGGCCCCTGCAGAGCCACCATGGACAACTCTAGTCTCTCGGTTAATTCTGCATCAAACCCAGAGAGCTTATCTTGCATCCAGGCCAGATCATTGGTTCTGGTTGCTGCATTGGTAACTATCCGAAAGTTATCTTGCCCCATCCAGTAGACAATCAGGTCATCAATCACCCCCCCCTGCTCATTCAACATACAAGAGTAGAGAGCCTTGCCTTCGGTTTTTAGGCGAGCAACATCATTGGCTAATAGTTTTTGCAGATAATTGGTGGCATCCGCTCCAGCAAGATCGCTGACAACCATATGAGACACATCAAACATGCCAGCCCTGTTACGAATCTGATGGTGCTCATCCACCTGTGAACCATAATGAAGTGGCATCTCCCAGCCGGAGAAATCGACCATCTTCGCACCTGCACGCTTATGTGCTTCATTGAGTGCGGTCTTCTTTAATTCCTGTGACATATCCTGGCTCTTGGTCTATTGCTAACGCAGCCATATACAAAGCGCATACAGCGACAACAAACCCCTCTGTCCGGGAACCTGAGAGATTGGGCAAACTATTTAAAATCTGCCTTCCCCTTCGGTAGATCATGCCGATCTTCTCCAGAGCCAGTATTTAGATATCGTAGTCCTTTTGCCTGAGCGTTTCCGGGCTGTTGCGCCTTCGGCGGCCTGCTAGAGCAGACTCTCTCCCACGATCTGAAACTGAGCTGAAAATTCTACCCTGATCCGCAAGGTAGTGCCATTCAGATTTTAAATAGGTAGAAAATTATTGATTGATGTCCAAGCGAACTCAACGAGACATGAATGATTCAATCTCGTCAGCACTCTTGGGGGCGCCATCAGTTATAACCTCACACCCCTGACTGGTTACTACAACATCATCCTCGATTCGAATACCAATCCCCTGCCATTTCCTGGCAACTCCCTTCATCCCTTGCGGGATATAGAGCCCTGGCTCAACTGTCATCACCATTCCCGGCTCCAGTTGACGCCACTTTCCATCCACCTTGTATTCACCTACATCATGAACATCCATTCCAAGCCAATGGCTGGTTTGGTGCATATAGAATCTTTTGTATTTCTCATCTTTGATCAGACTATTCAGGTCTCCCTTTAGAATTTTCAGCTCCAACAACCCTTTGGTTACAGCCCTTACAGCAGCACGGTGGGGAGCATCAAAACGTCTGCCCGGGCGAATCTGCCTGATTGCCATCTTTTGTGCAGCCAGAACGATCTCATAGAGCTGGCGTTGCACCGTAGAGAAACGACCATTAACAGGGAATGTACGAGTGATGTCTGCAGCATATCCATCATACTCGGCACCTGCATCAATCAATACCAGCTCACCATCCTGCAGATAGTTACTATTTTTGATGTAGTGAAGTGTACAGGCACTGTTTCCCCCGGCCACAATCGAGTCATAGGCAACAGTTCGTACTCCATGAGTTGAAAACTCATGAAGAATCTCTCCCTCTACCTCTGATTCAACCATCTCTGGCCGGCAATATCTCATCGCCCTGCGATGTGCTGCAACTGTAATAGCTGCAGCTTTTTTCATAAGACGGATCTCTGCAGCTGACTTGATCAGGCGCATCTCATGCAACAGTGGATCCAGCAACTGTACCGTCTGTGGAGTCACAATACCGGCACGACTCTGCTGACGAAATGATCTCAACTGCTTAAGTAATCCCTGCTCAATCGTACTCTCTTCGCCCAGATTGAAATATACATGCTGCACCCCTGCAAGCAGCTCAGGCAGTTTTTCGCTCCACTGCCCAACAGGCCATGCCTCGCTCATTCCCATATCTGAAACGGCACGCTCTGTTCCCAACCTTGCGCCCGTCCACTGCTCCTGCTCTCGATCTCTCTCCTGACAAAACAGCATCGATGAACCCCTGTTGCCACTCTTTTTTATCACCAACACGGCATCCGGCTCTGCAAACCCGGTCAGATAATAGAAGTCACTCTCAGGGTGATATGAATACTCAACGTCTCTATTACGAATATGGTGTGGAGCTGCCGATAAAATAGCAATGGAATCAGACTCCATCTTTCTTAACAGCTGCCTGCGACGACCTGCAAATACCTTCTGGTTCATTGTGTACAGAGGATCCCTTAGTGAATGGTCTCGTTTAACGGTAAAGACCCCGTTGGTCTCTTCGCTGGATGACTACCCTCATACAGCAGCATGGTACCAATACGTACATGCTCAACCACCTGCAGAAAATCCATCTCATCCTCCTCGTCCCCGTGGTCATCCTCTCCCTCTATAAAGCTGGCACGAGATATCTCCATCAGGTCTCTCAGAAACTCCTGTTGCACCTCACTCTCTTGAAAATCCTCACTGGCGGATGCAATACCGTATCCATAGAGAAACCCTTCACACCATGCAGCCAGTGCCTCAGTACGCACAGCAAGAGGTTCTTCTTCTGGCAGAAATAACTCAAACTGCCACTCGTCACCATTCAAATGTTTGACCACATTGGCAACCATCCCGGCAATCAAGGCAACATCCTCACGTGCCTGCAGATTAGCCTCATCACGCTCTCCAACCACCTCCTTCAGCCAGCTAATCTCATCCTCTGCATGTCCAGACATAAGGCGACCACAGAAAGAGCCATGAAGCTCAGCACCATCCATTGTCAGAGATAATCGTCTCAACGCATCACTCACATCATCGTATTGAATCTTTTCCATCCCCCCATTCTCTCAGAAACAGAGAACTGCGCAACTTTCACTATTGAAGATTTATGACTATCAATCTATAGTCGTCCCATTATGGCCAAGAAAAAAACCACAAAAAAGAGTTCCGCCAGTGGACGCCAATGGCAACCAGAGATCAAAAATCTGGAGCACCGCATTGGTGAGCTGATTGGGTTTTGCAATACATTGCGCGAAGAGAACAGAGAACTGCGTGGAAAAATACAGGAAATCATCACAGAGCGAGATGAGCTGATAGAGAAAAATCAGATGACCATCAAGAGCGTGGAATCAGTCCTCTCATCCGTCCGCATCCTGGAGAAACAGTCATGACACAAAGTTCACCAATAACTGTCAGCATCCTGCAAAAAGAGTACAAGATCTCTTGTCCTCCAGAGGAGCAGGATTCACTTATTGAATCTGCCTCAATCGTTGACAAGAAAATGCGCGAGATCAGAAAGCAGGGCAAGAGTGTTGGTCAGGACCGTATTGCCATAATGGCAGCCCTCAATATCGCCCATGATCTACTACATAATCGCTCTGATCATCAGCAAGGGGTTGGTGACGTGGCAGATGAACTGGTTCGCCTACGAGGCCAGGTGGAGGCTGCACTTCACCATGGCAAGCAATTAGAGCTTGAATAATCATCCACAAAGGTGTAGCTTATATACCTATAGATTTTGGTGTCTACTGTAGTATTCGATCATCGGGACTCGATCCTTGATCCTTAACTCACGACCCTGGGAGCTAATTTTATTAAAGGCGTGCGCAGGTCCGATTATCGGAAAGCCTAAACCTTTAGTTCAGGCTCCCCTCTTTGAACTCTCTGGTTCAGGGACGTTGACCCGACCGGTACATGCGGTAGACACCACCCTACACTCCTCTCCATGAACACTACCGCTACTCTTCGCAATAAAATCCGCGAGATGAGACGTGCGCTCCCTGAATCTGTGCGTCATACCAACTCTGCGGAGCTCTTTGGCCACCTTATAAACCACCATGTTTTTCAACGCAGCAATCGAATCGCCGGATTTATTGCAAGTGACGGCGAACAGGATCCGGAACTAATTATCGATCGAGCCATTCATGATGGTAAAGAGTGTTTTCTACCTGTCTTGAACAGATTGCACGGCAACAGACTATGGTTTGCTCCCCTCCATGAAGAGAGCGACCTGACTATCAATAAATACGGGATCCCGGAACCAGAAATATTCCCTCCGAAACCCACCCCAACCTGGACTCTTGATCTTGTATTGACCCCACTTGTTGCTTTTGATTCTGATGGAGGACGTATAGGAATGGGAGGCGGATATTATGACCGAACCTTCTCTCACCCAAAACGCTCAAGCAACAGCAAACGTCCATTTCTGCTTGGTATAGCTCACTCATTCCAGGAGATTAAATCAATAAAAAAAGAACCCTGGGATATTCCACTTGACGGTGTTGCGACAGAGAAAGAAGTTATTATCTTTTAATCAGTTGTTAGTTATTAACTGATTAAAAGATAATATAGTAATAATCAATTCTCAAATTAGAAACGGCTTATTTTATTTAGTTTATTATAAATAAAGAATATTGATTGCAATAACATTGCTTTATTATCTGAATAATATAATATCGCCGCAAGTCTGTTAATACAGGCTTATTTTCTTAACTACATAGAGAGGTTATTCGATATGTTTGATAGTGCATTTTCTACCATTGGTAGCGTTATACGTGGACTGACTGGATTGTTAATGTCATTAATCGGGCTCGGCCTTTTAATCGAGGTTGTATTTGGTGCAGGGGCTCTTGGAATGCCCGGAGTTGTTGGGGGCATCGGTAACGTTGTATCCCAGTTCAGTGGAGTTAGCGGCTTAATTACACTGATTGTACTTGCAGCATTACTTAACAGATAATCATCTTTAAGTAGACCCCCCTCTTCGGAGGGGGTGTTATAAATAAAAGGCCCGACATCATGAATACTTCATCGATAAAAGAGACTATCAGCCGTGCGACATCATGGTTAAAAATTCTTACCGACTTTGGTGTCATGCTTATCATCACCTTCATCATTATTGATATTCTGTTTCCAGGAACCACCGGGATTATTGGAAACCTTACAGAAATAGTTCAAACCGCAACCGGATCAACTACTGACACCACAGCAACTGCCAAATCTGGTGCTGAAGTTATAACAAACAGTAATGGTGATCGTGGCCTGGTTGGGCTTGTCGCCCTATTACTGTTTCTATTTCTGCTTCGCAGAGACAAGTAGATATTTCAACCTGACTCAGTCAGGAACGATCAGACTCTTTCCGTAAAAAGAGTAACTTTCCATCATCTGAGCCATCCTCAGAGAAACGGTATCCTGCTGCAGAAAACCCTTTCAACTGTTCCACTCGGTCCAGACGGTTACGAATAACAAAATCACACATCATCCCACGTGCCTTTTTGGCATATATGCTAATAATTTTATATTGACCGTTTTTCTCATCCTTGAAAACAGGGGTAACTACAGGGAAAGCCAGCATCCCATCAACCGACTTGAAGTACTCATTGGATGCCAGATTAACAATCACCCCACCCGCCACCTCTGCATCACGATTTATCAACGAGAAACTCTTTCCGCGCCAAAAATCATATAAGTTTTCACCCTCGCTATTTTTAAGTCTGGTACCCATCTCCAATCTGTGTGGTTGAATCATATCAAGAGGACGCAACACCCCATATAACCCTGAGAGAATCCTTAAATGTGCCTGAGCATAATCAAAGTCCCCCTGCTCAAAAGCTGTAGCAGCCATTCCAGCATACACATCCCCTCTAAAGGCAAGAATAGCCTGCTTGGATCTTTGTTCTGAGGTATCTGTTGTCCACTGCTTGTAGCGCTCAAAGTTCAAACGAGCAAGATTGTCGCTTAATTTCATTAGACTCTTCAGGTCACCCTCACTGCACTGCTTCATGATTGAGGCAATATATTCTGCCTTCTCCATAAGTTCCGGGACTGAGGATCCTATATCTGGGGCCACCTCCTCAAACTCAAGTTTTTTGGCAGGAGAGATAAGGAGTAACATTATTTCTGCAACTGCTCCAGATTGCCTCTTATCAGGTCAAACAGTGGAGTCAGCTTTTTTCTGATAGAACGTCCCACAGCACCGCTATGCAACACAAAGCTGAAGGCAACCTCTTCTCTCACACAGGAGAGCAATATAATGGCCTGCAACTTTTCTCGATATTCAGGATGGTGCCCCAGAAGCTCCGCAACAGACTTTATCCTGCCATCCTCAATCCACCCCCTAATCTGCAGCTGACACATCTCCAATGATCTCTCTCTGGTGGCAGGTATACCAAGATTAGAAAAAAACGCACCAATGGCATTCATCAGCACGTAAACTGAATCCTCATTTGCCACCTTATCCAGCAAATCTCTGGCCAATGCAATAAATGTCTGCCCCTCTGCAGAACCAATTGTGATGATTGTTTTTGCAGCACTATTTCCCTTATCTGACAGCTCCTGACAAGCATCAATAAAACCCTTATACCCAGGATGTGGTGCAAGCTGATCAGGCAGTGATAGTGGACGGGACTGTAGAAATGCCACCTGATAAACACCCTTTCCACGCTCCTGACTACGTCTCCATATCTGCTTGATCTGATCATCATCAAGCAGTCCCTCTTGTAATAATAGAGAGAGAATCGAAAGCATCTCCTCTGTATCTGTAACAAATGCCAGATACTCCATTAAAAACTGAGAGATCTCCCTGCCCAGATCACTATGAACCACACAAGAGTGACGCAACAGGTGCAACCCCTGCTCTGCCTGTTGTGCTGTATTGGCAATAGCCCACCAGACGTTATGTGCCAGATCTATGGTCAGGCTCGAAGAGTTTGCTACTGCAACAACTGCCTCCGGCTCCCCCAACAGAAGAAACTCCCCAAGATGAATTCCTCCAGTCTGCCCCATACGACTCCACCGTTTGATGTAGATGGGATAACCGCCATTGCCGCCTAATACCTGTTCTGACAACATCTCACGCACATGCTTCAGATATTGATCATTCGAACAGTTGGGGGAGAGCGGAATTGATGCCTCACCATCAGGTGTCAGTGCATACATTGTCATACGAGATTCATCCAGACGGACTGCCTTTGGACTATTGTGCAGCATCACCTGGATACGCAACTGATCTTCACTTGATATTGACATCAGTTAAGCTGAACCCTCTGCCCCCATGGAACCTGCTGTCTCCCCTTTACCAGCCATATTACCGGCATCTGCGGTGGATGGTTAGGAAACTGCCCCTCAGCATCAGTAAAGTAGAGCAAGATATCTGGCGGACTATCCTGCTTCTCAACCCAACGAAACACCGGATTGAAATTTGTCCCTCTTCCACCCTTGATCAAAGCTGAGTCTATCTCCATGGACTCCCATGGCTCAAATCTGATGGGCTTCCCCACAATCTCTTGATCACTCATCAGAAGCGTCACCCCGGCACGAATCTGCCCCTTAAGTCCATCCACCTCAGAGACAAACTCCTCAATCTCTCCACTATTAACTGATCCGCTTGTATCAATTGCGACAACAATATCAAGCTGACCACTTCTCAGTGAAGGAAAAATCGCCCCGCTTCCACGACGTGATGAAGGGCGAAGATAACTGTAATCATCCCTCGCTTGTGCTGTCATGTAGTGAGACAACATCATCCTCCAAGGCAATCTGGGCTGAAGAAAGTGGTCAACCATCCTTGCCATTGCACCATTCAGCTTTCCTGCCTGCATGGCCTGCTGTGCCGCACCCGCCAGATGCTGCTGCCATTGGGTCTCCAGGGAGCTGCGTTCACTCTCACTGAGAGGAGGAGGACGACCTGAACCACTCTCATCCTGATCTGAATCAGGTTGATCAGAATCACCTGATTCAGAATCAGAACTCTCTGACTCATCATCATGATCATCATATAGATGCTGGTCAACTGGTTCCCTCTCCTCATCCTCGTCCAGCATTGGATATATCTCCTCAGCCGTCATCCCATCAAAACTTTTCAGATACAAAACATCAGCTGGTGGCTCCATATCCTCACTAATCAGTATTGCGTTTATGGCAAAGTCACATGCCACATCCCATAGATGTCTGTTTCTATGCTGGCGGCGAGAGAAGTGGGATAGAGCACAGTGCAGAGCATCATGCGACAACATGAACTGCAGCTGCCCAGGTGTAAGTGATGAGATATAGTCGCGGTTATAATAGATGGCACGTGCATCCGTGGCAGTGGTCTTGCACCAGCTTGGATCCGCCTCAACCAGTGGCAGCCTGAGCACAAGCGCGCCCAAAAATGGGCGCTCCAGAATCAACCTGGTTCGTGCTGCACTTAATTTTGTCGCAACTACCTCACTCATTCGTAGAGCATCACATCGGCAATCGCTTTCGCCCACTCCCCAAATTGTGGCACTGCAAACAGCTTCTTTCCAATCGCACGATGGAGATCAGATACCAGCATTACCCCCATCTCACGCTGAGGGAAACGGTTGGCATAATCGAGAATATTGCCAAGCACACTATCTATCTCATCACTATCTTTTAACTTAATGGCACGACCAACCAGAGCTGTTGCAACTGCATACTGCAGATCAATCTCCTTGGGAACATCACTACCCTCCCCTGAAACAATCATATCCAGATCAGGAAGGTTATGGAGGTTCTCAATAAATGCTGCCAACTCAATGCCTGCGGCATTTCCAACACACCCTTGCAGTGCACCTCTTAACAACTCACTATTTAGATCAAACTTGTTAAGTGCACGATGGGCAAACTCCCAGGAACGTGGGGAGGGGAAAGCGACGGGGTTATGGGCAGGATCAAAATCAAACAGTAGCTCTGGCCTAAAGCGAAGGAATGCAATCACTCTCTCGTCAATACCGCTTCTCCAGGCCCAACTTACCCAATCATCAAGATGTACATCCACCTCGTAGTGCGAGAATCGATTAGCCAACGGTGCCGGCATGGTGTAGGTAACCCCCCTATCCCCCTGACGATTGCCTGCAGCAAATATAGCCCAGCCATCTGGCACTCTATACTCACCAAGCCTGCGGTCCAGAATAAGCTGATATGCGGCTGCAGATACTGTCGGTGGTGCAGAGGTTATCTCATCCAGAAATAGAATACCTCGATCCCCATGACGCGAAACATCAGGCAGCAGAGCAGGGATGGCCCACTCCACCAATCCATCTTTGTTAAATGGGATTCCTCGTAGATCACTCGGTTCCATCTGCGAAAGGCGAATATCTACTACACGGCCATTTCCGCTCTCAGCCACCTGTGCCACCATCTGAGATTTACCAACACCGGGAGGCCCCCAGAGCATAACCGGTGTGTGGTGGCCAGAGTCGGCACTCTGATACTCACGCTCCAGAATGGAGAGCAACTGTACGGGTCTCATCTAACTATTCTCACTGTTACTAAATTGGCAGAATATCATACCAATTTAGTAAGGCTTTATCGACTAACTCAAAAAAAGCTTATAGACGGGATTATCTGTCTCTTCCCAGTAGTGATAACCAAGGTCTTCAAGGAATTTTTGGAAATCTGCACGCTCATCAGACGGCACCTGCACCCCACACAAGACACGACCAAATGCTGCACCATGATTTCTGTAATGGAACAGGCTGATATTCCAGGTACGGCCCAGATTGGTTAAAAACTGCAGCAACGCCCCTGGACGTTCCGGAAATTCAAAGCGGTAGAGAATTTCATCATCAATGCCAGACTGACGTCCTCCAACCATATAACGAACATGCAGTTTTGCTGCCTCATTGTCAGATAGATCCTCAACCGGATACCCTTTATCACTCAGACGTGTAATCAGGTTCTGTGGATCTTCATCACCACCCAGCTGCACACCAACAAAGATATGGGCATCCGCCTGATCAGCATAGCGATAATTGAATTCAGTAATCTGGCGTTTTCCAAGCAGTTTGCAGAACTGCTTGAAACTGCCGGGACGCTCTGGAATGGTTACCGCAAGAACGGCTTCCTTGCGCTCCCCAATCTCTGCACGCTCAGCCACATGACGCAGACGATCAAAATTAATATTGGCGCCACTATCCACTGCAATCAGTGTCTGTTTTTCTACACCATTCTGTTCCACATACTTCTTCAGACCAGCTACAGCAAGCGCACCTGCAGGTTCCGCAATAGATCTGGTGTCGTCAAAAATATCCTTGATGGCAGCACATATCTCATCAGAGCTAACCAGCACCACCTCATCCACTAACTTGCGTGCCAGCCTGAAGGTCTCCTTGCCGATCTGCTTAACCGCAACACCATCAGCAAAAATTCCAACCTGATCCAGCACCACCCGACGTTTGCTCTTCAGTGCATTATGAAGGGTGGGCGCATCCTCAGGCTCAACTCCTACTACACGAATATCCGGGTATAGATATTTCAGGTATGCCGCCATTCCGGCAATCAACCCGCCACCCCCTACCGGAATAAAGACCACATCAATCCGTCCAGCATGCTGACGCAGGATCTCCATCGCAATAGTACCCTGTCCGGCAATCACCTCAGGATCATCATAAGGGTGCACCAGAGTAAGTCCCTTATCCTCAGACAGCTCCAGCGCCTTATGGTAGGCATCATCATAGGCATCACCAAATAAAACCGCTTTAGCGCCATACTTGCGCACCGCCTGCACCTTGATCTCAGGTGTGGTCTTTGGCATTACGATAGTTGCCTTAACACCCATCTGCTGAGCAGAGAGCGCAACCCCCTGCGCATGGTTGCCGGCAGAGGCTGCAACCACTCCGCGGCTCAACTCCTCATCACTGAGGCTGGCCATCTTGTTGTATGCTCCACGCAGCTTAAAAGAGAATACCGGCTGCAGATCCTCCCGCTTAATAAGCACATTATTACCTAAACGCTCAGACAGACCACGCGCCTCTTCCAGTGGTGTCTCTCGTGCCACATCATAGACACGCGCCTTAAGTATTTTTTCAATATATTTTTTTGGCATGGCTCACAGTATACTTGTACACAACCAGACAGCAAATAGACATTACATAAAACAGAATATGGAGAAAGAGAAGATGACTCAGGATGAGATGAAAAAGGCAGTTGCCGAGGCCGCACTGGAGCATGTAGTACCCGGAGAGATTATTGGTGTAGGCACCGGCTCAACCGCCAACTTCTTTATTGATGCACTGGCCACCATCAAAAGCCAGGTCAAAGGGGCGGTAGCAAGCTCCGAGGCGACTGCAGAGCGCCTGCGTGGACACGGTATTGAGGTACTGGATCTCAACTCCGTCAGCAACATGTCCATCTACGTGGATGGTGCCGATGAGTCCAACAGCCAGCTCCACCTTATCAAGGGTGGTGGTGGCGCCCTGACCCGTGAAAAGATCGTAGCTGCAGTTGCAGATAAATTTGTCTGTATCGCAGACGAGAGCAAGCTGGTGGATGTGATGGGTGATTTCCCACTACCGGTTGAGGTGATCCCCATGGCACAAAGCTATGTTGCCCGCGAGATTATCAAACAGATTGGAGGACAACCGATACTGCGAGAAGGCTTTACCACTGACAACGGAAATATCATCCTCGATGTACGCAATCTAAAGATTTTGGAGCCCACAGTAGTTGAGCAGAAACTCAACAACATTGTTGGTGTAGTAACCAATGGACTCTTTGCGATGCGTCCCGCAGATGTACTGCTACTGGGAACACCAAATGGGGTACGTGCAATTAACCCAGAATAGACCCACCCATCTACAACAACCCCAAAAGGCCCGCATAAGTGGGCCTTTTTTCTGCTTACACTCCACACTCATTGCTATCGATCAAACTACAAGTGGCAACAGCCGAGTTCGACCC
>CAYQBY010000005.1:0-66571 GCA_964415865.1 uncultured Piscirickettsiaceae bacterium
TCTGATATAATTACCGACTAATATAGTCAAGAAATATGGAGTATAGACATGGATGTGATGGATCGCATTGATCAGCAGGTAAAGAATAATCCCGTGGTAATTTATATGAAAGGAACACCAATGTTTCCGGTCTGTGGTTTCTCAAGCAGGGCATCGGCAGCACTGAAGGAGACGGGGGTTGAGTTCTCTTATGTTAATGTTCTGGAGGATCAGGAGGTCTTTGAGAATCTGCCACGTTATGCTGATTGGCCAACATTTCCCCAGATTTATGTGGGTGGTGAGTTGGTTGGGGGCTGCGATATTACTCTTGAGCTTGGAGAGAGTGGTGAGCTGCAGAAGCTTATGGAGAGAGCCACTGACCAGGGTGAGAAGTAAAATGATCTATTAGGCAGGCAGTGCCTTAAATAAATCTCTGACTGGTCTCATCCCACTCATTAACCATCTTGCAGAATATTTTTGCTGTCTGTTCTGCATCATAGAGTGCCGAGTGAGCAGCCTCATGATCCCATGCTATCTCTGCCGATTGGGCCATTCTTGCCAGAACTGTCTGCCCATAAAATACCCCACCAAGTGTGGCAGTATCAAAGCTGCTGAATGAGTGAAATGGACTATTCTTTATTTTTGTTCGCTCTACAGCAGCGTTGAGAAAGGTCAAATCAAACCATGCATTATGTCCAACCAGAATTGCCCGGCTGCACCCGGTTCTCTTTATAGCTTTTCTTATGGGTTCAAATATTGTTTTCAGCGCCTCTTTCTCTTCAACGGCCATTCTGAAAGGGTGCCATGGATCGCTTAGTCCAATAAACTCCAGTGCCTTGGGGTCAAGGTTGGCATTTTTGAATGGTAGTACATGTTGTTCATGGCTCTCCTGTATGGCTAGTTTTCCATCCTGATTGAAGTCAAGAATAACTGCCGAGATCTCCAGTAGGGCATCTTTCTTTGCATCAAAGCCACCACACTCAACATCTACGACAACCGGAAGGAAACCACGAAATCTTTTTGCAATAGGAGTTTTATCACTCATCCTCTGTCACCAAGATCTCGCATAAATACCTTGGAGTTCCTTTTGTAATTGTAGAGTGAGCGGCGTTTTATCGGTAGATCTGTCAGTTTTGCAATGCTGTATCCTTGCTCCTGAAACCAGTGAGAGGCATGGGTTGAGAGGACAAAAAGCCGCTCTATTTTGTTCGCCATCCCCTTTCCTATCTGGCGATCAAGATATTTCAGCAACGCCTCTCCGCGCCCCTCATTCTGATATTCAGGATGTATGGCCAGGCTGGCAACCTCAGCAATCTTGTATGACTGGTCTGGATAGAGAGCAACAACACCAATAATTGTTCCGTCCCTCTCCATAACCGTATAGTGGTTAATATCAATTTCCAGCAGCTCACGCGAGCGTGGGACCAGAATCCCGTCTCTCTCCAGCGGGGTAATAAGTTCGATGATTCCACCAATATCATCGATGGTGGCAGGGCGGATAGATTCATAGCGTTCGGAGGTAATCATGGTGCCGATACCATCTCTGGTAAAGAGCTCCTGGAGAAGGGAGCCATCTCTCTTGCTGCTGATGATATGTGCGCGCGGCAACCTCTCTCTGCATGCCTTTATTGCAGCGAGGAGGCCTCTTTTTGTCTGTGCCGGCAGTTTTCTTCTGGAGGAGAGTATGGTCTCAGCCTCGTCCGGAGTAAGCTGGCGAATCAGTTTTCTTTTCCCATCCAGCAGGCCAGGAGCATCAAGCAATAGGACCATTTTGTCGGCACCTATCTGTGTTGCTGCAGTGGTTGCAACCTCTTCACTGCTCAGGTTAAAGATCTCTCCGGTTGGGGAGGTGCCGATTGGAGAGAGCAGAACAATAAATCCATCATCCAGCAGGCTCTCAATTGCCGGTTTGTCAACACGTCTTACCTCGCCGGTATGTTGATAATCTATTCCGTCAAGTACACCAAGTGGTCGTGCGGTTACAAAGTTGCCAGAGGCAATACGTATTTTTGCGCCTGACATGGGTGAGTTTGGCATGCTGTTGGAAAACTCCCCCTCCAGCTTGATGCGGAGACCACCAATAGCCTCTTTTACGCACTGGATGGCATCTTCGCTGGTGATCCTCAGCTCATTGATGATCTCGCTATCTATGTTGGCTGACGCAAGTTTTTCCTCAATCTGGGGGCGGGCACCGTGAACCAATACAAGACGCACTCCAAGACTATTTAGTAAAGCTATGTCATGGATTAACTCACGGAATAGTTTGTCTTTTATCGCATTGCCACTAAAGGAAATGACAAAGGTCTTGCCACGATGTGCGTTAATATATGGGGCCGCACCTCGAAATAGAGAGATAAATGGTGATTTATTTTCGGTAGTCACGGAAGGATTATAGCAAATGGTCAATTATTCCACTCGGCTTCACACTATGGAGCTTGGTCCAATGGAAAATTTTATATATCTGATAGAGGAGTGTGACAGCTCTGCTGTCGCTGTAGTGGATCCTGCGTGGGAGGTTGACAAGATTCTGGATTATGTAGGGGAGAGAAGTTTGAATATTCAGACTATTCTGTTAACCCATGGACATAATGACCATATTAACGGGGTTGACGACTTACAGCAGAGTACAGGGGCCGAGGTTTTCATCAGCAGAGTGGAGGCGGAATTTTTCGGTTTGGAAGAGAGGGGATGGAGTATGTTTGAGGCTCCTCATCAGATATCTCTGGGGGAGACCGAGATTTTAGGGGTTGCAACCCCTGGACATACCCCCGGTAGTATTTGCTATTACGTTGATGGGAATTTGATAACTGGAGACACCATGTTTGTCTACGGTTGTGGTCGATGTGATCTGGATGGAGGTGATCCAGTGGCAATGTTTCACTCTCTAAGAGGATTGCTGGAGCAGTTTGACCAGACAACCAGGGTATTCCCTGGGCATAATTACTCTACGGAGAAGAGCTCGACTCTGCAGAGTGAACGAGACGGAAATCCATTTTTGAGGTTTGATGATGAGGAGTCGTTTGTTCACTACCGGATGGAGTTGCACGATCAGGTGCGTAGAGCTCCCTATGGGCCAGAGCACACATCATAAGCGTGCTTGATTACTTCATGATCATTTCAATGATCTTGTCGCCACGGTAGGCACGCAGGATAACCATCTTTTTGGATAGCCCCCCAGCTTTTCGTGCATCACGAAGCCTGTGGATTGGCTGTCTGTTGATAGAAAAGACAACATCATCAGGGCGTAGCCCAAGTACCCATCCACTCTTGTTTGGATCCACTGAGTGAACTGCTAACCCGCCGGATGGATAATGGACTTTTTGTTGTGCAGATAGTGTGGAGAGGATAACTCCATCCATGTTTTTGTTCAGCTCTTCTCCTGCTATCTGCAGGCTTTCAGCCCTGCTTAAAGTCGCAAACAGATGACGGGAGTGGCCACTGCGTAGAATGGATAATCTCAGTTTTTTCCCTACCGGGAACAGTCCCAGAATATTATCCAATTGTGCAGGATTCTCAATATCGTGACCATTGACTGCAGTCAGTATGTCCCCCCGCTGTATACGTGCCCGCTCTGCAGGAGATTTGGTTTCTACTGTAGCAACCAATACACCATGATCAAGTCGAAGAGTACGTGCCAAATTGGGAGATAGTTTTTTGGCGGTGATTCCCAGGTAACCTCGTTCAACAGTGCCGTGTTGTGCTAGTTGTGTAGTGATCTCACGGACCATGTTTACCGGTATGGCAAACCCAATACCGACACTGCCGCCGTTGGGGGCAAGGATTGCGGTGTTTATTCCGACTAACTCCCCCTTCAGGTTTATAAGTGCACCACCGGAATTGCCAACATTGATTGAGGCATCTGTCTGGATAAACTCCTCAAACCTCTCAAGACCAAGATTGGATCGCCCAAGTGCGCTTACAATTCCTGATGTTGCCGTATTTCCAAGACCAAATGGATTGCCAATAGCAATTACAAAATCCCCAACCCGAAGCTCTTTTGAGTCTCCCAGAGGTATGGACTGCAGATCAGATGCATGAATTTGTAACAGGGCAATATCTGTCTCCTGGTCAGAGCCCTTCTGTGCTGCAGAAAAGCTGCGTCCATCATCCAGGATAACCTCAATCTCTTTGGCGTCCTTGATGAGGTGGTGGTTGGTTATTATGTACCCCTGTTGGTAATCAATGATTACCCCTGATCCCAGTCCCGAGCTATTTTTTTGTAGTGGATCACGAGGAATTGGTGGAGCAAAACTGAATTCACCAAGCGGGTTGATACTATTATCTGGTGTTTTTTTCTGTTTACCCGTTGCAGTATGTTGATCAGAATCAATGACTGAGATTGAGACAACTGCTGGAATTGCCTTCTCCAGCATGGGTGCCAATGTTGGGGTGCCGGTTAGTGCCCATGGTCCAGCTTCTGTCTGTGTTGGGATAGCTAGGGCCATCACCAATAGAGGCAGGGAGACGGCAAATATTCTATACATGACTATGGTGCTGTTTGTGATCATTGGGGAGCGATATTACCATTACAGCTCTTCTGAGCGGGGATTGAAATTGCTCTTCTCTTTTAGCCTGTTGTAGATGTCCTCGATCTCCTGACTCTTGGCAGAAGGTGTCTGAATCTGCAGAGTGATAAGCTGATCGCCTGGAGGCGTGCCCGGTAGCCCCCGCCCCTTCAGGCGCATCTTCTGCCCGCTCTGAGCTCCAGCCCCTATCTTTAATCCTACATTGCCACCAAGTGTTGGTACCGTGATCTTTTCACCAAGTGCGGCTTCCCATGGTGCGATAGCTAGGTTCATCAGGATATCACTGCCACTGGCACGAAAGTTCAGATCCTGTTGGAACTGCACCTGCAACAATAGATCTCCACGAGGTCCACCAGAGCGGCTAATCTGACCCTGCTTGCCAAGCCGGATCTTTTGCCCCTCCTGAATTCCTTTTGGAATACGAATCTCCAACTTTCTCCGTTCAGAGGTGATCTCTCCATTGGGAGCAATCTCCGGGATCTGAATGGTGCGACGAGAACCATTGTATGACTCTTCCAGGCGGATGGAGATCCGCATAGTCTGGTCAGCACCAGGCTGGTTTCTGACTGGTCCACCAGCCCCCACGCCTCCTCCAAAAACTGATCCAAAGAAGTCGCTGAATCCACCGGCACCCCCAAAATTTGCCCCTCCACCATGGAAGGCGTCCTCCCAGCCTGGAGGGGGACGAAACTCCTCGCCAGCCTTCCAGTTGGCGCCCAATTGGTCATAGGATTGTCTTTTTTCAGGATCCTTGAGCACCTCATATGCCTCAGCCACCTCCTTGAATCGTTGCTCAGCATCCCCCTCTTTGCTGACATCAGGATGGTACTTGCGTGCAAGGCGGCGATACTGTTTCTTTATCTCATCCTGAGATGCATCCCTAGCAACCCCAAGGGTCTCGTAGTAATCGTGATATTCCATGTTGTTATTGACAGCTCATGCTATGGGTGGCTTTAGGTTTCCAAGTGTGGGATAAAATTCAATCCATTTTACTGTTTTATTGGTATGGCAAGAGGCTATAGGTGGAATATAGTTGTGGATAACTCTGTTAACAAAATGTTTGTAGACACTATATGTAGTGTTTTTAGAAAAAAGTAATATTTTCTATCTGTATGAAAAAAAAGGAGTTTTGTCTAGAAGAGTATAGTGAAATAGTATATATAACAACAAGTTATATATTTATAGCGATTATTATGCATGCCTTGACAAGGTTTTGATTACTGGTAAGCTCATTTTTCCAAACACAATATGTTGTGTTTTTACTGCACAACTTCAATAACACGGTATTGTGCCTTAGTTCGCCAAAAGGGGGGAGAACTTTAAAAATGATGAAAACAGCTCAATTGCGGCCAGTGCCAGCCGACCCAGCGCATGATGAAGTGGTGGCAAAGTCCACCGGTTCGGTGCCATTTCAGCCAGCATCTCTGGATATATGGGATACCAAATATCGTCTGAAGAGCAAGGATGGAGAAATTATCGATGAGACTATTGAGGATACCTATCAACGCGTAGCCCGTGCCTTGGCAGATGTAGAAGAGAGCTCAGAGCTAAAGGGTAAGTGGTATGAAGAGTTTGTATGGGCGCTGCGTAATGGCGCAATTCCTGCCGGACGCATTACCTCAAACGCCGGGGCGCAGGAGCATAAGCCAGCCACATCTACTATTAACTGTACAGTTTCTGGAGTTGTAGAGGACTCCATGAATGGAATTTTGGAGAAGGTGCATGAGGCTGGCCTGACTTTACGTGCAGGCTGTGGTATCGGCTATGAATTCTCTACATTGAGACCAAAAGGGGCCTTTGTCGCTGGTGCCGGTGCCTATACCTCAGGCCCTCTGTCGTTTATGGATATCTATGACAAGATGTGTTTTACCGTCTCTTCAGCTGGTGGGCGTCGTGGTGCACAGATGGCAACCTTTGATGTTGGCCATCCTGATGTGATGGATTTTGTGCGTGCCAAGCGAGAAGATGGTTGTCTACGCCAGTTTAACCTCTCTTTATTGGTTACCAGGGAGTTCATGGAGGCGGTGCGTAGTGACGATGACTGGAAACTGGCTTTCCCTGTCAGTGAGAAGGTAATAGCAGGGGAGATGCTGGATACAAATAATCCTGAACAGATTGTATGGCGGGATTGGTCAGACAGTAAGGGGTATGTAACCAATGATGAAGGTAAGGTTGCTTGCAAGGTCTACCAGAAACTTCGTGCCCAGAGATTGTGGGATGTCATTATGTCCTCAACCTACGATTATGCTGAACCAGGTTTTATTCTGATCGACAAGGTCAATGAGATGAACAATAACTGGTTCTGCGAGAATATCCGTGCCACCAACCCGTGCGGAGAGCAGCCACTTCCTCCATATGGATCATGTCTGCTGGGGTCAATAAACCTGACCAAGTTTGTGGAAAATCCATTCACCGAGGATGCACGGTTTGACTGGGAGAGTTACCGTAAGGTTGTCTCTACGTTTACCCGCATGTTGGACAATGTGGTGGAGATTAATGGCCTGCCACTTGGGAAACAGCGTGACGAGATTATGACCAAGCGTCGTCACGGTATGGGTTATCTTGGACTAGGCTCAACCATGACTATGCTGGGCATGGAGTATGGTAATGACGCCTCACTTAAATTTACCGAACAGGTTACCCGTGAACTTGCAGTAACAGGCTGGAGAACAGGGGTAGAGCTTGCCAAGGAGAAGGGGGCAGCTCCGGCTCTGGAGCAGGAGTATGAGGTTACCTCATCCATGTTGCGAATTCGTCCAGAGATGGCAAAGGATGGATGGAGCATTGGGGATACTATTCAAGGCAAAATTTTGCATGCCAAGTATAGCCGGTACATGCAGCAGATGGCTAAGGTTGAGCCAGAGATGATGGCAGAGATGGTAGAGGTCGGAAGTCGTTTTACCCACCATAGCTCTATTGCACCTACTGGAACCATCTCACTCTCTTTGGCCAATAATGCCAGTAATGGTATTGAGCCAAGTTTTGCCCACCACTACTCAAGAAATATCATTCGTGAGGGCAAGAAGAGTAAAGAGAAGGTGGATGTCTACTCATACGAGCTGTTGGCCTACAGAGAGCTTGTTAACAAGGATGCTATGCCTTATGCAGAGGAGAAGAAGAACGCACTGCCGGACTACTTTATCTCCTCAGAGACCATCAATCCAAAAGCACATGTGGATGTGCAGGCAGAGGCACAGCGCTGGATCGACTCCAGCATCTCCAAGACAGTTAATATCCCGACTGATTTTGATTACGAGGAGTTCAAGGATGTATACCTATATGCCTATGAGAAGGGGCTGAAGGGGTGTACTACCTTCCGTTTCAACCCGGAGGCATTCCAGGGGGTATTGGTGAAGGAGCAGGATCTGGAGAATACTACATATCGCTTCAAGACAGAGGATGGTTCCACTATTGAGGTCAAGGGGAATGAGGAGGTTGAGTATGATGGTGAGATGCACTCCGCAGCGAATCTCTATGATGCACTAAAAGAGGGGTACTACGGCAAGTTCTGAGAACTTTCTGGGGAATAGAAAAATGACAGTAAAGATTGAAAATAAAATTGTAAGCTATCAGGTGGTTGAGGATGTTGCAGAGGGTGCTCCTGTAGAGGCAGCAGCAGATGCTACAGAGGATAAAAGCAATGTCATCCAGATGCACGAGAAGCTGGAACGCCCTGACCATCTTTTGGGTTCAACCTACAAGATCAAGACCCCGCTATCGGAGCATGCTCTATATGTAACGGTTAATGACATGCTACTTAATGAGGGGACAGACCATGAGCAACGTCGCCCCTTTGAGGTCTTTATCAACTCCAAGAACATGGATCACTTTCAGTGGATTGTTGCACTCACCAGAATTATCTCTGCAGTATTCCGTAAGGGTGGGGATGTAACCTTTCTGGTTGAAGAGTTGCGTTCAGTATTTGATCCACGTGGAGGATATTTCAAGAAGGGTGGAAAATATATGCCCTCTCTGGTGGCTGAGATTGGTGACTGTATCGAGTGTCACCTCAAGTTTATCGGGATGATTGGTGGTGACTGTATGGAAGATCATCAAAAGGAGTTCCTGGCAAAGAAGAGGGCAGAATTTGAAAACCAGGGTAAGAGTGATGTGGATACAGCAGAAAAGATAAATACAGCAAATAGTGAGACCACAAGTTTTCCTGCAGGTGCCCAGTTATGTGCAAAGTGCAGTACCAAGGCAGTAATCAAGATGGATGGCTGCATGACCTGTCTCAATTGTGGTGAAAGCAAGTGTGGGTAGTATGAATAGATAGTTTTCCTCCACTTACCCGGCCGCTCGATATCGGGCCCGAGTTACACAATTTCGTAACTTGGTTGAAAATGGATTTTCAGGCTGGGTATTTTTTAAGTAGAGGGGAATTTTACCAAGAGGCAAAGCAAGGGAAGCAAGATGAAACAGAGAGTAATACAGAGAGTATGGATGATGATCCTCGGTGCAGTGATGGTGATACCGGCGGCTGAAGCTGGTGATTACTACAACCGTTATGGATACCGTTCGCCATATAAGGCACCGGTTCCAATGCGTCGTTATCAGCCAATTCGCAAGGCAACACCAGATCAGCTGTTGCGGCAGGGGGTGGAGCAGACTTTCTCCTATCTTCGTCGAACCGGCAGTACAGATCTCTCCAATGTACTGGACTTCGTCAACAAGGAACTAGGCCCATATTTTGATTTTGAGCATATGACCAGACTGGCAACTGGCAAGATGTCCAAGGATATGAGTGCTGAGCAGATCAAGAAGCTCTCAAGCAAGCTTAAAGAGATGTTTATGACAGCCCTTGGGCAACAGATTGCAACCTATGCATATACAAATCACCGAGTTACCTTCTATCCTGCAAAGCGCTCCCGCTTCGGTAAAGAGGTGAGTGTTGCAGCCAGAATCACCCATCCAAGAGGGTTCCCGGTAAAAATTACATTCCGTTTTCACCCAACCAAAAAAGGGTGGAAGATCTATGATGTATCGGCAAATAATAACAGTGCTGTGATGTATTACAGAAAGCAGTTGGCGATGATTGCCCAGCGTTATGGAATGGATGCCCTCTTAAAGAAAACTGAAGACAAGGAGTCATAAGCTATGAATGGAACAGTGATATTTGTGGTTTTTAGTGTGGTTGCAGTAATGGGAGTGTTTGCACTGCACTGCCGTACCTACTCAAGAAATACCTGCAAGACTGTATTTGGTGGAGTGTTCAGCAAGAAGTAGTTGTGGGCTGCAATATCAAAGGATATAACACAGCAGATATAATAAAAAAACCGGAGCCAGTTCTAGAGACTGGTTCCGGTTTTTTTTGTTGAGTTTTCCTGTGTGGAGATTACTCAGGCGCCATACTGTTCACGATACTGTTTCACCATCTCCAGAGATTCATCCATATCACCTCTATCCTGCAGATAAGTGACCAGGTCTGTCAGAGTCACAATACTGGCGACGTTCACCCCGTATTGTGATTCAACCTCCTGGATTGCAGACATCTCCCCCTGTCCTCGCTCTTGTCTATCCAGCGAGATGACCACACCCGCAAACTCCGCACCACTAGCCTGGATAATATCAACAGATTCGCGTACTGAGGTGCCGGCTGAGATTACATCATCAATCACCAGAATACGGTCCTCTAGCGGGGCCCCTACAATCGTGCCGCCTTCACCGTGATCCTTGGCCTCTTTGCGATTAAAGGCAAAGGGGATGTCACGATTATGCTCCTCAGAGAGATATACGGCAGTTACTGCAGCCAGTGGAATTCCCTTGTAGGCTGGACCATAGAGCAGATCAAACTCAATACCACTCTCAACTATGGCGGCTGCATACTGCTTTCCAAGGCGTGCAAGGTGGGATCCGGTGTTGAAGAGTCCGGCGTTAAAGAAGTATGGGCTGATTCTTCCGGATTTGAGAGTGAACTCTCCAAAACGTAGAACATCTGCCTCAATGGCAAAGTCGAGAAAATCCTTTTTGTAGCTTTGCATGGTTTATGTGTGACTCCTAAAAAATAGCGTATCCGATGGAGCCATTATATACTCAGCGCCACTCAGATACCTTTAGTAGATAAACTCTCTTGAATTTAATCCAGCCTCCTGTAACCACGCTTCAAGCTCTCTCCATGTTTAGAGACAGAAGATTACTCTGGATTTTTTTGCTCGGTTTTTCCAGTGGTTTTCCATGGGTATTGATAGGTTCTGCGATGACTGCCTGGTTGCAGGAGGCTGGCCTTACCCGTACAGCAATAGGGTTTTTTGGTTCGGTTTTTGTGGTTTATGCCCTCAATTTTCTCTGGGCACCATTGCTGGATCGACTGCATATTCCCGTGTTGGGCAAGAGACTGGGGCAGCGTCGCTCATGGATTGTGGTGATGCAGTGGACTATTTTACTGGCAGCAGTTGCAATTGGGATGACTGATCCAGGGGTAAGCATATTATGGACCAGCCTTTTGGCACTGTTGATCGCCGTCGCTTCCGCAACCCAGGATATTGCCGTTGATGCATACCGAATTGAGATCATTGGCAGCCATGAAAGCAGTCGAATACCCTATGCAGCAGCCATCACTACTAGTGGTTGGTGGACAGGATTTAGTGTACCTGGGGCTATAGCACTCTATCTGTCTGATATTCCGGGGATGGAGTGGTCATCGGTATATCTGGTGCTGGCAGCCATGATGGCACTTTTGTCATGGATGGTCTGGGGGGTGCGTGAGCCAGAGAGCAGAAGAGAGCAGCAACAGCATGACTCGGAGCTCCATTATGAGGAGGAGTTGCAGGAACACCATATTGAGTCTAGGCAGGCTCGTCACTGGATGAGATGGTGGGCGGTTACAGTGGTTGAACCATTTGCCGAATTCTTCCGCCGAAACGGCTGGAAGCTGGCATTTTCTGTGTTGGCATTTATCTTTCTATTCAAGCTGGGGGAGGCGTTTCTGGGGAGAATGTCGATTGTCTTTTACAAGGAGATTGGCTTCAGCAATAGTGATATCGCTACCTATTCCAAGCTGATTGGTTGGTGGGTGACTATTATCTTCTCGTTGATTGCCGGTATCTTTAATGCACGTTTTGGAATTGTAAGGGGGTTGATGATTGGAGGGATTGCAATGGCGTCCACCAATCTGCTTTTCTCATGGCTGGCGGTTGCGGGGCCAGACACCACGATCTTTGCCATTGCAGTGGTGCTGGATAACTTTACCTCGGCCTTTGCAACAGTAACCTTTGTTACCTTTATCTCCTATCTTACAAGCCGAACATACACAGCAACCCAGTATGCATTGATGGCATCATTGGGGAATTTGGGAAGAACGACAGTAGCCTCATTTAGCGGGGTTATGGTTGATGGTCTGGGGGGTGATTGGTTTACCTTCTTTATTATTACTTCCATGATGGTGGTGCCGGCACTACTGTTGTTATGGAGAATCGGTCACAATATTCAGCCAACAACCATGGCAGAGAACACAACTAAGGAATAGATAGAGATGGAACAACAATTGGTTTACGAGGCTGAGCAGCCAATCAGATCCCTGTGGAGTAGTGAGGATGCCTTAGAGTGCAGTAGTGATCTGGATTTGCGGGTCTATAGTTCACGGCTGTTAGGACGTGACTCCACTCTGGTGTTGCATGGTGGGGGAAACACCTCAGTCAAGGTAACAGAGACTAATCTGGTTGGTGAGGCTGAGGAGATTCTATATGTAAAGGGAAGTGGTTGGGACCTTGCTACTATTGAGGCAGAGGGGTTTGCCCCGGTCAGGCTGGAGCCTATGAAAAAGCTGGCACAGCTGGACTCGCTGAGTGACCCGGAGATGGTTAATGAACTCAAAACCCAGATGACTCTTGCTGGCGCACCATCACCATCAGTAGAGACCATCCTGCATGCAGTATTGCCGTTTCGTTATGTGGATCATACACACGCAGATGCAGTTGTTACTTTGACCAATAGTGCAGGCGGTGAAGAGAGGGTACGCAAACTTTATGGTGATCGGGTAATTGTAGTGCCATATGTAATGCCTGGTTTTGATCTGGCACGTCAAGTAGGTGAGGCCTTTGCGCAGGAGGCAACAGACAACACAGTTGGGATGGTGTTGTTAAACCATGGGGTCTTTACCTTTAGTGATTCTGCCGAGGAGTCATATGAGAGGATGATAGAACTGGTCTCCATGGCTGAGCAGGAGCTACAGAGTAGTGAGGCATGGCAGATTGAACAAGGAAATGTAGAGAGTATAGCTGGTGAGCTTAGAGAGCCGATAGCTGGACTACGTGCAGATATATCTTCTGCAGCGGGCCGCCCAATGGTTGTGCAGATGACTGAAAGTGCAGCGGGCATAAGTTTTACGGCACGTACAGATATGGCTGAGATTGCTACTAGAGGCCCAGTCACACCAGATCATGTTCTCCGTACCAAGAGGATTCCGATGGTTGGCAGGTCTGTTGATGATTATGTCAGAGAGTATCAGGAGTACTTCAATAACCATGCACCAAATGCCAGGGAGGAGAAAACCATCCTGGACCCTGCTCCAAGGGTGATACTGGATAGTCAGTTGGGACTCTGTGTGGTTGGTAAAAATGTTCAGGAGGCAGATATTGTCGCTGATCTTTATGAGCACACCATGACTTGTATTCAGCGAGCGGAGAAGCTTGGTGGATGGCAGGCGTTACCTGCTGACGATATCTTTGATCTGGAGTATTGGGATCTAGAGCAGGCAAAACTGCGGAAAGGTGGTGCTGCACCACTGTTTCAGGGCGAGGTTGCCATGGTAACTGGTGCGGCATCCGGTATTGGCAAGGCATGTGTAGAGTCACTTCTGGCACGAGGTGCAGCCGTTATTGGTCTTGATATAAACCCTGATATTGTCGGACAAAATTTATCACCAGCATTTCTCGGTATCTGTTGCGACCTTGTAGATGAGGAGGCTCAAAGTAAGGCTCTCGAGCAGGGGGTGAGACGTTTTGGCGGCATCGATATGGTGGTGCTGAATGCTGGTATGTTCCCTGGTGGGACACGTATAGAGGATCTGGATACGGCAACCTGGCAACAGGTAATGCGTATTAATCTGGATAGTAATCTGGCGCTGTTAAGGTCTTGTCATCCACTGCTAAAGTTGTCTCCCAACGGGGGGCGTGTAGTGATTATGGGATCAAAGAATGTGCCTGCCCCAGGGGCAGGAGCAGCAGCCTACTCAGCATCAAAGGCGGCGCTTATCCAGTTGATGCGAATTGCAGCACTGGAGTGGGGAGGTGATGGAATCCGGATTAATGCACTCCATCCTGATGCTGTATTTGACACCGGCATCTGGACAGATGATGTATTACAGAGTCGTGCAGATCATTATGGAATGACAGTTGAACAGTACAAGACTCGCAATGTGTTAAGTGTTGAGGTGACTAGCTATGATGTAGCGGAACTTACAGCAGAACTGTGTGGCCCGCTATTTGCGAAGACCACAGCAGCACAGATACCTGTTGATGGTGGTAATGAGAGGGTAATTTAGGAACATTCACAAGAAAAACAGCTGTTTGTTGCACACAAAAAAGGCTGTCCATCAGGACAGCCTTTTTACTGGTTGCAGGATTCATTTATCCAGTATAAAAATTCTGGCTGAACTCTATGGTTTCGACAGTGTCGCTTCTCTCGTGGCCAACATTACTGACTCCGGTTCGAAACTGACTTGGATCAACATGGATCTTGAACTTCAGGGTCTCATTGTTATCGATCCGGAACTGATCAAGATAGTAGACGGTATCTTTTTCATGAACAGGGAAGAAGTGAAGAGCACTAAGTTGGTTGTTGAGGTTGGTTGTAGAACCCCATACCTGTGCAGAGACCGGTATGGTTGAACCATCACTCTGCTTTTTCATGACGGTTATGTTTATTACTGCCCTATGACTACTGCGTACGATCCCGTGGCGATGTGCAACCTCGGCTGGGATGGAGTCTGAACGGAAGGCGTTGTAGTGGACAGTATAGTCACCAAAGGAAACAGACTGTTCCGCATTTGCCTGAAGTGAAGCTAGTAGCCCGAATATAAAGGTTAACAGGGTAAATCTGAATCTCATTTTATTTTCTCCTTTTGCGTCTGTTCACAACTGTTCTTATTATTTGACCTTGTTAATAGTGTACCAATTATTGAGGAATATCAAGAGTGATTACCGCTGATTTCCTGCTATTTGCTATGAGTGGTATGGAAGTCGTTCAAACCGGTAGATTGCAGTCTCCCCAAGCAGGTTTGGTGATAGTCTGGATAGTGCTTGCTCACGATGTCTGTTGTCTATGACTGAGCGTTGCAGAATTCGGATTCCCTTCTTCTCGCAAAGTTTCTCAAAATCAGCCACAGTACAGAGATGTATATTTGGGGTGTTGTACCATCGGTTGGGAAGGGCCTTGGTTACCGGCATCTTGCCATGGAATAGCAGTTGCAGACGGTTTTTCCAGTGGCCAAAATTTGGAAAGGTGATGATTCCCTGTTTGCCAACTCGCAACATTTCATCAAGCAGTTGATCTGGAAAATTCATGGCCTGCAGGGTCAGGCTCATTATTACGTAGTCAAATGAGTCATCATTAAAGTAGTCTGACAAGCCGTGATCAAGATCTGACTGGATAACATTAATTCCATTCTCAAGACTATTCAGTACCCTGCTGTCATCGAGTTCCATGCCATATCCCTCAACCCCTAGATCATCTATCAGGTGCCGTAACAGGAGCCCATCACCACAGCCAAGATCAAGAATTCTGCTCTTGGGCTGAATCCATTTGCATATCATCTCCTGATCAGGACGTAGCATGGTCATGGTAAGTCACCAATCTCAATTCGTTTCATATAGGCGTGGAAGATATCAAGGTAGTGAGAGATTGGCATCAAAAATGCGTCATGCCCCTGGTGCGCGGTAATCTCTGCATAACTGACGTCCAGGTCATTATCCAATAGTGCACGCACCAGCTCCTGTGAACGTTTTGGTGAGAACCTCCAGTCACTGGTAAACGAGATAACACAGAATTTTGCGGTAACCTTGTTGAGAGCCTCCGGAAGATCATTGCCGTGAGTATGTGCAGGGTCAAAATAATCCAGTGCTTTGGTCATTAGCAGATAGGTGTTGGCATCAAATTTTCCGACAAAAGAGTCAGCCTGATAACGCAGATAGCTCTCCACCTGAAACTCAATGCCATAATCATAGTTGAGTTGCCCTTCACGTAGCTCACGCCCAAATTTTGCCCCCATCGACTCATCAGAAAGATAGGTGATATGCCCCAGCATTCTGGCCAGTCTCAAGCCCCTCTCTGGAATGGTTTCATGCTCAAGATAGCGACCCCCATGAAAGTCTGGATCTGTACGAATTGCCTGGCGCGCGACCTCATTAAAGGCAATATTTTGAGCTGTCAGTTTGGAAGATGCAGCTATGACAACAGCATGTTGAATTCTGTCTGGAAAGGTGATGCTCCACTGCAATACCTGCATACCACCAAGGCTGGCACCGATAACAGCAGCCCATCTGTGAATCTCCAGTTCATCAGCTAGACGCGCCTGACTGTGTACCCAGTCCTCGACAGTGATAATTGGAAAATCTGGCCCGTAAGGGAGGCCAGTTTCCGGGTTGGTGGTGGTTGGCCCTGTAGAGCCATCACAGCCCCCAAGATTGTTTGGACAGATCACAAAGAATCTGTTGGTGTCGATTGGCTTGCCAGGGCCAATGGCCACATCCCACCATCCTGGCTTGCGATCATCCATGCTGTGATATCCGGCAGCGTGATGGCTACCAGAGAGTGCATGGCAGATCAGGATGGCATTACTTTTATCAGCATTTAATGTGCCATAGGTCTCGAAGACCAGATCATAAGATGGCAGCGTATGTCCGCTTGTCAGCTTCAGTGGTTGGCTGAAGTGAATTGTTTGTGGAGTAACAAGGCCAACAGACTCTTCTGGGATATGCTCAGGCATGGCAAGAGTTTAATGACACTTTGTGGTTGACGCAATCACTGTGCAATCTAATCTTATTGCCCATGAAAGAGTTCCATTACCTGATCATAATTGCAGCAAAATCCTTTAATGGCGCAACCATGATGAATTCGGCAAGTTTGATTGCAAACAGTGCCAGAATTGGTGAGAAGTCAAACCCTCCAGTTGCTGGAAGCAGGCGTTGTACAGGTTGCATTATTGGGTCTGTTAGTTGATTCAGTAGAGATATACCGGGGTGGCTGGTCTGTGGTTGAAGCCAGCTTAGGACCACCAGAATAATAATGGACCAGGTAAAGATGCCGGCAGCTGATGAGAGTATATCTGCGACTGCAATCAGAAGAAGCCCCAGAGGATTGGTCTCAATTCCATACAGTATTGTGGTAGAGAGCAGCTGCAGAGTCAGCAATATGGTGAGTGAGGCGCCATCTATACGTCTGCTGGATGGTAGAAACCCGCGCAATGGACGTAGTAGAGGGTCACTTATGCGTGAGACTGTCTGGGAGATTGGATTATAGAAATCAACGCGCATCAACTGGAACAGAAAGCGCAACAGGGCTATCAGGGTAAAGAGAGAGAATATTGTATGCAACAGAAATAGACCTGCGCTTGAAGTATTAGACATCATGATTCGTTACCCTTTTCCAAGGATCTCTGCCAACTCTATGGAGCGATCTCGTGCTGCAGAGAGTGACTTGGATACCAGTCTCTCAAAGCCTCCATCCTGAAAAGTATTTATTGCCCTCTCAGTGGTGCCACCAGGTGACGTTACTTTGCTACGTAGTTCACTACTGCTATCTGGGCTCTCCAGAGCCATTTTTGCAGCACCAAATGCGGTCTGGATTGTCAGCATGCGGGCAGTATCCTCTGGTATGCCCATTTCAACCCCCGCAGCCTCCATCGCCTCCATCAACAGAAAGAAGTAGGCTGGACCGCTACCTGAGAGTGCGGTGACAGCATCCAGTTGATCCTCTTGATCCATCCAGGCAGTAATTCCGACCGAGCGCATAATGGATTCAGCAAGATCTTTCTGTTCAGCAGAGACAATATGGTTGGCATAGAGGCCTGTAGCCCCGCTCTGAAGTAATGCTGGAGTGTTAGGCATGGTACGGACAATTGCACTATCCCCCCCAAGCCATCTTTGCAGGGCGCTCTCTCTGATGCCGGCGGCAATCGAGATAATTAGCGGTGATCCACTTTTGCTGTTACCAATCTCTGTAGCGACATCAGCCATGATCTGAGGTTTGACTGCCAACACAATAGCATCAACGCCCTTTATGGCTGCAATATTGTCAGAGAGAAATGGTGTTATTCCAAACTCTTTTTCCATTGCGTCCAGAGAGTTCTGCTTTGGATCAGATACATGGATATTTGATCCTGGACAGTTTCCAGCGACCAGTCCACCAATTAGGCTGAAGGCCATGTTGCCGCCACCAATAAATGCAATTTTGCTATCTTTCATGATAGATGATTCTATCGTTCGTACAGTAACTTGGCTAGAGAATCTGTATCTGCACGAACTTATCTACACTCCTCTCTGTTATTTCACACTAAAACAGTCAAGAAATGCTTTTCCTCAACAGATAAGGTGGTACAATTAGGCGATCCTAATGAATTGAAAAAGAGGTTTAGAGTAATGGCAGTAGCAGTAAGTGATGAGTTTAAGGTTTCTAGTGATGCAGAGCAGCAGTTGGCAGCTTTGCTGAAGAGTGAGGATAATGAGGAGATCAAGGGTGTACGTATCTATGTTGCTGGTAGTGGATGCAGTGGTACTCAGTGGGGAATGACCTTTGCCGACTCAGTAGAGGATGAGGATGCAGTACTGGAGTCTGATGCACTGAATATTTATGTTGATCCGCAGTGTCTGGCGACACTTGATGGTGTGGAGATTGATTATGTCAATGGTCCACAAGGGCCTAGCTTTGTCTTTAATAACACCAAGGCACCTGCTGATAGCGGCTGTGGAACCTGTGGCTCTGCAGGGGGTGGCTGTTCATAACGGCAATTCTGCTAACTGATAGATAAAAAAGCCCGGATTTGCTCCGGGCTTTTTTATGGCTGTAAATAGGATTACACACCGCAACAGGCGTGGCTTACAAGGGTGGTTTTACCACAACCAGCACAATTACTCCGATCAGAATTAGTGTTGGTATCTCATTAAAGAATCGATAGTAGGTGTGGCTCTTTTGGTTGTCTCCTCTCTTGAATATATTAAGGTAATTCCAGCACTGGTAGTGGTATATAACTAGCAGTAGAACCAGTCCAAGTTTTATATGGAGCCATCCAGGTATCACCCACTGCCATAGATCAACCATCCAGAATCCAGCTAATATAGTAAGTACCATTGCGGGTGTCATGATGTAGTAGAAGAGTTTATGCTCCATGATCTTAAGATTCTGATCTACAGCATCTTCATCAGTCATTGCATGGTAGACAAATAGGCGGGGCAGATAGAATAGCCCCGCAAACCAGGAGATAAGAGCTAGGAGGTGGATAACCTTGGCGGTAGCAAAGCTCTCTCTGAAAAATAGAAAGAGGGAGCCAATGACCACTGCCAGAATTATTGGTTGAGCTATTTTCAGGGCTGCCTTATTCATTGCTAACTACCTATATTAAATCTGGTTGCGTAGAGAGAGAATCTGCCACCCTCTCTCTTTGGCTATACTCATCAGCTTTTCATCTGGATCGACAGCCACAGGATTATCGACAATATTCAGTAGAGGAAGGTCGTTATGGGAGTCACTATAAAAATAGCTATCTTTCATGGATATCTCTCTCTGTTGCAGCCACTCATTGAGGCGATCAATTTTTCCTTCCTGGTAAGAGGGTAGTCCATCTACTGCCCCACTGTATTCTCCATTTATAATTTCTGGATCAGTAGCGATAAGATCTGTAATCCCAAGTATTGAGGCAATTGGTTCTGTAATAAATCTGTTAGTTGCTGTAATAATCAACAAGGTGTCCCCCTTATGGCGATGAGTGTTGATTAACTCTGTAGCCATGGGAAGAAGAATAGGTCGGATCTCCTCATCAATAAAATCCTCACGCCACCGTTTTAGCGTCATCAATGGATGGTTGGCAAGTGGTTCAAGCTGGAACTCAAGCCAGTCATGAATATTCAGGTTGCCTTGCTGATACTCCTTATAAAAATGGTCATTCTCTTTTTGATAAAGCTCACCATCTACATGGTTATGACGAACCAGAAATTCCCCCCACAGGTGGTCGCTATCCCCGCCAATTAGGGTGTTGTCGAGATCAAAAATAGCCAGTGCCATCAGCCTATTGTACAGGAAGCTCATCTGTTGCACTTCTATGATAGACTCCAATACAATACTGAAAACGTTTGATAACAAAAATAATTTGCGTGGTTTGTACAAGTGATTGATGAAAGTGGATATCGTCCCAATGTAGGGATTATTGTCATCAATAGAGAGGGTAAGCTTTTCTGGGGGCGCCGCATTGGTCAGGATGGGTGGCAGTTTCCGCAGGGCGGTATTGATGAGAATGAGACCCCGAAAGATGCTCTATACCGAGAGCTGCACGAGGAGATCGGCCTGTTGCCAGAGCATGTTGAGCTGCTGGGACAGACTCGTGGCTGGCTCAAGTATCACCTGCCTAAACGTTGTATACGTGCCGGACAGAAGCCTCTCTGTATAGGACAGAAGCAAAAATGGTTTCTATTGCGCCTTGTATCACATGACTCAGAGGTAAGGCTTAATAGTGTGGATCATCCAGAATTCGATGCCTGGCGCTGGGTCGATTATTGGGACCCCATCGGGGATGTTGTCTACTTCAAACGTAGTGTCTACCGTAATGCTCTCTGTGAGCTATCTCATTTGGGGCTGCCGAAAGGCAGGCGCAGATTGCCTGACAAGTACCGGTTATCCTGCAGATCAAAAAATAGAAAACCTTAGGGGTTCAGGTATTACTGAACAAGGCTCCAGAGAATCTTCTCGTTGGCACGGAGCGGGACCAGAGTGTCATCGCCAAATGGTAGATCAGAAGGTACGGTCCACTCTCTCTTCTCCAGAGTGATTTTTCCCCTATTTCTGGATAGACCATAAAAGTCTGCACCATGGAAGCTGGCAAACCCCTCCAGCTCGTCTAGAGCGCCGGCTTGATCGAAGGCCTCAGCATATAGTTCAATAGCTGCATGTGCTGTATACATTCCAGCACAACCACAACTACTCTCCTTGGTATTGCGGGCATGGGGTGCGCTATCAGTACCTAAAAAGAACTTGCTATTGCCGCTGGTTGCAGCCTTCACAAGTGCCGCTCTATGTTGCTCTCGCTTGAGAACGGGAAGACAGTAGTGGTGAGGATTAATGCCGCCACTGAATATATCGTTGCGATTCATCAATAAATGGTGTGCGGTAATGGTTGCTGCAATATTTTCTGATGACTCCCGCACAAACTGGATACCATCTACAGTGGTGATATGTTCAAACACTATACGTAGAGATGGTAGCTTCTCGATAAGAGGAGCCAAGATTTGTTCAATAAAGATAGCCTCACGATCAAACAGATCAGTCTCTGGGTTGGTAACCTCACCGTGAACCAGTAGCGGCAGATTGACATCTGCCATCATCTCCAGGGTATTCATGATATTTGATATATCGGTGACCCCGGAGTCAGAGTTGGTTGTTGCACCAGCTGGGTATAGTTTGAGTGCTGTAATCTGTCCACTATCAGCTGCTAACCGAATATCTTCTGGAGTCGTATTGTCCGTCAGGTAGAGTGTCATCAATGGCTCAAAGGCCATATGTTCCGGAATGTGACTGAGCACTCTATCCCTATACTGCAAAGCCTCGGTTACGGTTGTTACTGGAGTGGAAAGATTCGGCATCACAATGGCGCGACCAAAACGCTCTGCACTATCACCCACCACAGAGCCCATTGCATCACCATCCCTTAGATGGAGATGCCAGTCGTCGGGTTGTGTAATCGTGATGGAGTCAGGCATTGTTAAATCATGTCACAATTTTCCAGCTTTTGCCTCTAAAAATAAGAGGTTTCCTTGACCTATCCAGCCAAAAAAACGATCATACTATCCATTAATATTGACTTATTCGGGGTGATGCCAGAATCGTCAATTGCCAACGACTTACATCCAAGAGGCTATCAATGTCAGAGACGAGTGATAAGGATCCACAGGAGACTCAGGAGTGGCTGGAGGCACTAGAGTCTGTTATTGAATTTGAGGGCACGGGCCGCGCTCACTATCTGATTGAGAAGATGATTGATCAGGCTCGCCGCTCCGGAGTCAACCTGCCATACAGCTCCAATACAGCCTACGTGAACACAATTCCTGTTGCCCAACAGGAGAGAATTCCGGGTGATCAATCACTGGAGCATAAGCTGCGTGCCTATATACGCTGGAATGCGATGGCAATGGTGGTCAAGGCTAACCACCGCCCAGGTAGTGTAGGAGGCCATATTGCCAGCTTTGCCTCTTCAGCAACATTGTACGATGTGGGTTTCAACCACTTCTTTCGCGGCAATGATGCAGACAAGGGTGGGGATCTGGTCTTCTTTCAGGGTCATATTGCTCCGGGAATCTACTCCCGCGCCTATCTTGAGGGACGCATTACCAAGGAGCAGCTAGAGAATTTCCGTTTTGAATCAGATGGCAAGGGGATATCATCATATCCACACCCTTGGCTGATGCGTGACTTCTGGCAGTTCCCGACAGTCTCCATGGGGCTGGGGCCAATCCAGTCAATCTATCAGGCCCGCTTCATGAAGTACCTACATCACCGCGAGGTACTGGATACAGAGGGGCGCCAGGTCTGGGCCTATCTTGGTGATGGCGAGATGGATGAGCCGGAGTCGCTGGGTGCGGTAACCCTGGCGGGGCGTGAGAAGCTCGATAATCTAACCTTTGTTATCAACTGTAACCTGCAGCGACTGGATGGCCCGGTTCGTGGTAATGGCAAGATTATCCAGGAGCTGGAAGCGCTATTCCGTGGGGCAGGCTGGAACGTGATAAAGGTTATTTGGGGCTCCGGTTGGGATGCCCTGTTGGCAAAAGACAAGAGCGGCCTGCTGCTGAAGCGGATGGAAGAGGTGGTCGATGGTGACTACCAGGCCTACAAATCAAAGGATGGCGCTTTTGTTCGCGAACACTTCTTCGGTAAGTATCCAGAGCTGCTTGATCTAGTATCTGATATGACAGATCAGGATATCTGGAAGCTGCAGCGTGGTGGTCATGATCCCCGCAAAATTTATGCGGCCTACAGTGCAGCCAAGGCTCACAAGGGACAGCCCACGGTTATTCTGGCCAAGACGGTTAAGGGCTATGGAATGGGCGAGGCTGGTGAGGGGCAGAATGCAACCCACTCCCAGAAGAAGATGGGGCTGGAGCATATGCGCCGTTTCCGTGACCGCTTCAGTATTCCGGTCTCCGACGCGGAGATGGAGGAGATTCCATTCATCTGTCCGGAGAAGGATAGTGAGGAGCTTAAATATCTTCATGAGCGTCGCAAGGAGTTGGGCGGATATCTGCCAGAACGCAGGCAGGATGATGAGCCGCTGGAGATCCCTGGTCTGGAGGCCTTTGAGGCCCTTACCAAGGGTAGTGGCAAGCGGGAACTCTCCACCACCATGGCCTTTGTGCGCATGCTCTCCACTCTAGCGAGAGACAAGAAGATCGGCAAACATGTGGTGCCAATCGTCCCGGATGAGGCCCGTACCTTCGGGATGGAGGGGATGTTCCGCCAGCTAGGCATCTACTCATCATCAGGCCAGCTCTATGAGCCTGAGGATTCCGACAAGGTGATGTGGTATCGCGAGGATACCAAGGGACAGATCCTCCAGGAGGGGATCAATGAGGCTGGCGCAATGGCGGAGTGGATGGCGGCAGCCACCTCCTATACCAACCACGGCATCAGCATGATTCCGTTCTATATCTACTACTCGATGTTTGGATTCCAGCGTATTGGCGATCTGGCGTGGGCAGCTGGTGATATGCAGGCACGTGGCTTCATGATAGGCGGAACTGCGGGCAGAACTACCCTTAATGGTGAGGGGCTACAGCACCAGGATGGCCACAGCCATATCTTTGCCGGAACTATTCCCAACTGCATCTCCTATGACCCAACCTATACCTATGAGCTGGCAGTCATTATTCAGGACGGTCTGCGCCGGATGTATGCGGAGCAGGAGAATGTCTTCTACTACATAGCAGTGATGAATGAGAATTATGCCCACCCGGATATGCCGGAGGGTGTGGAAGAGGGGATCATCAAGGGTATCTATCCACTTCGCAAGATGGAGAGCGGTAAGCTCCACGTTCAGTTACTGGGAAGTGGTGCCATCCTGCGTGAGGTAGAGGCGGCAAGTGAGATGCTGCAGTCAGATTGGGGCGTCACCTCCGATATCTGGAGTGTTACCAGCTTTAATGAGTTGGCGCGAGAGGGACAGGATGTGGCACGCTGGAATCGACTCCATCCAACCGAGCCCCAGAGAGAGAGTTATGTTGCCAAATCACTGGCTGAAGCCAGTGGTCCTGTCATCGCCTCGACCGACTACATCCGCCTCTATGCAGAGCAGATTCGTGACTTTATCCCGGGCCATTATGAGACCCTGGGAACGGATGGCTTTGGGCGTAGTGATACCCGAGAGAAGTTGCGGGATTTCTTTGAGGTAGATCGAAATCATGTGGTGGTGGCAGCACTGAAGGCGCTGGCAGATGAGGGTTCAATTGATAGCTCGGTGGTTGCAGAGGCGATCAGCAAGTATGGCATTGATGCGGATCGTGCCAATCCAGTGACTCGATAATAGAGGGAATCAGATAATGGCAGAGATAAGAGAGGTCACTGTTCCCGATATAGGGGACTTCCCGGAGGTTGAGGTAATTGAGGTTTTGGTTGCTGTTGGAGATGAGATCGAACAGGAGGACTCCCTGATCTCCCTGGAGAGTGACAAGGCAACCATGGAGATACCCGCACCGTTTGATGGGGTGGTGAAAGAGCTTAAGGTCTCTGTTGGAGACAAGGTCTCCGAGGGCGCGCTGATTATGATGGTGGAGGCATCTGAGGGGGCTACTGTTTCTGAGTCACCGATAGAATCGCCAACAGAGCCATCAGTAGATAGTGGTGCAGAACAGGGGCAAGCTGCTCCATCTTCTGTAGCAGTAACTCCTGCCCAGACACAGACGGCCGCTCCGGCTGCACCAATTACTCCAGCAACGGGTGGAAAGGCACATGCATCTCCTGCGATTCGTCGTTTTGCCCGTGAACTCGGAGTGGTGCTCTCTCAGGTTGGGGGAACAGGTCCCAAAGGGAGAGTTCTTAAAGAGGATGTGAAGCAGTTTGTTAAGGCGGCACTCTCGGGTGGCGTTGCTCCACAGTCTGCGGGAAGCTCAATACCGGAAATCACACTTCCCGATTTCTCCAAATTCGGTGAGACTGAGGGTCAGCCACTATCCAGGATCAAGAAGATCTCCGGAAAGCATCTACATGCGTGTTGGCTCAACATTCCCCATGTTACCCAGTTTGATGAGGCAGATATAACCAGGCTGGAGGAGTTCCGTCAGTCCAACAAGGAGGAGGCGGAGAAGAGGGGAGTAAGATTAACTCCGCTGGTATTCATCATGAAGGCGGTGGTTGCGGCCCTCAAGGAGTTCCCCCAGTTTAATGCATCTCTTGATCTTGACAATGAGCAACTGATTATCAAGAGCTACTACAATATTGGGGTGGCGGTAGATACCCCGAATGGACTTATGGTTCCAGTAGTCAGGGAGGTGGATCGTAAGGGTGTCTACGATTTGGCGGAGGAGTTAATGGAGATTAGCTCACGTGCCCGCGATGGTAAATTGAAGGGTGATGATCTGCAGGGTGGAACCTTCTCCATCTCCAGTCTGGGCGGCATTGGAGGCACCCAGTTCACCCCTATTGTGAATGCCCCAGAGGTGGCAATACTTGGGGTTGCACGATCCCAGACCAAGCCGGTATGGAGTGGGACCGAGTTTGAGCCACGCCTGATGCTGCCGCTGGCACTCTCCTATGACCACCGTGTTATTGATGGTGCGGATGGTGCCCGTTTCATCACCAGACTTAACCAACTGCTTCGTGAATACTGCAAGGTACTACTCTGATGACTACAGAAGTAAGACTGCCGGATATCGGTGATTTTGAGGGGGTTGAGGTAATCGAGATTCTGGTTTCACCGGGGGATAGCGTTGCCAAAGAGGACTCACTGATTTCACTTGAGAGTGACAAGGCAACCATGGAGATCCCATCACCATACGATGGTACGGTGGGAGAGATTAAGATATCACTAGGAGATAAAATCTCTGAGGGTGACCTGATTCTTGTAATGGATATCACCTCAGTAGATGGTGCAGAAGATGATAGTGTTTCTAGCAGTGGTGACCAACAGACCACAGAGAGCGGTGAGGATGCCAGTGATAAGAGTGCTGCAGTAGCACCACAGGCTGCTACTGTCCCTGCTGGTGATGCAGACATCCATGCGGAGGTGCTGGTGCTTGGGTCGGGGCCTGGTGGTTATACAGCTGCCTTCCGGGCAGCTGATCTGGGTAAAAAGGTGGTTATGGTTGAGCGTCATCCATCAATAGGTGGGGTCTGTCTCAATGTTGGCTGTATTCCCTCCAAGGCACTGCTCCATACTGCACAGGTTCTGAATGAGGCCAACTCCATGGCTGACCATGGGGTTCGCTTCAGCAAGCCTGAAATTGATCTCGATGAGATTCGCTCCTGGAAAGATGGAGTTGTTGCCCGTCTTACCGGTGGTTTGGGGATGCTGGCAAAACAGCGCAAGGTTGAGGTGGTTACTGGAGAGGGTAGATTTACCTCTCCCAATACCCTTACAGTTGAGACCGCAGAGGGGGAAAAGAGTATCTCGTTTGAGTACTCCATCATTGCAGCCGGCTCCCGTTCCGTAGAGATCCCTGTTTTCCCCCATGATGATCCACGGGTCTGGGACTCAACCGATGCACTACGCCTCAAAGAGATTCCTGGGCGTCTGCTGATTGTTGGCGGCGGGATTATCGGCCTGGAGATGGCAACCGTTTATGAGGCGCTGGGTTCAAAAATCACCGTGGTGGAGATGCAGGACTCACTAATTCCAGGCGCGGACAAGGACATTATCCGTCCACTGCAGAGGCGGATTGATAAAAAATACGAAAACATCTACCTCAAGACCAGGGTATCGGCGATGGAGTCCTCTGAGAGTGGCATTAAGGTCAGTTTTGAGGGGGCAAAGGCCCCTGCAGAGGATCTTTTTGATGCGGTACTGGTCTCTGTTGGGCGTACCCCAAATGGAAAACTGATTGATGCAGAGAAGGCCGGTGTAGTTGTTGATGAGTGGGGATTTATCCCGGTAGATGGTCAGATGAGAACTAATGTTCCACATATCTTTGCTATCGGAGATATTGTTGGACAGCCGATGCTGGCCCACAAGGCAACCCATGAGGCGAAGGTAGCAGCAGAGGTGATTGCCGGTCATAAGTCGGTATTTGAGCCGTTGACCATACCAGCTGTAGCCTACACTGACCCAGAGGTGGCATGGGCTGGGCTGACTGAGATTGAGGCCAAGGCACAGGGAGTTGAGTACACCAAGGGTGCATTCCCATGGGCCGCCAGTGGTCGCAGTCTCAGTATTGGCAGAGACGAGGGGATGACCAAGGCACTGTTCGACAAGGAGACAGGCCGCCTGATTGGTGCTGCTATAGTTGGGACCAATGCCGGTGAACTGATTGCCGAGGCAGTGCTTGGAATTGAGATGGGCTCAGATATGCAGGATATAGGTCTTACCATCCATCCCCATCCAACCCTCTCCGAGACCCTCTGTTTTGCCGCTGAGATGGCTGAGGGGACCATTACAGATCTGATGCCACCAAAGAAGAGATAGAGCCACTACTTCTTTATCGGTAGAATACCCAAAAAATTCAGGGAAACAGACAGATGTCAGAAATAAAGAAAGTTGTGCTTGCATACTCAGGAGGGCTGGATACCTCCATCATTCTCAAGTGGCTAGAGGATGTCTATGGTTGTGAGGTGGTCACCTTTACTGCAGATATTGGCCAAGGGGAGGAAGTAGAGCCTGCCCGTGCCAAGGCGGAGGCGATGGGTGTCAAGGAGATCTACATTGATGATCTGCGTGAGGAGTATGCGCGTGATTTTGTTTTCCCGATGTTTCGTGCCAATGCGATCTATGAGGGTGAATATCTGCTGGGAACCTCCATTGCACGCCCACTGATATCCAAACGCCTGGTTGAGATTGCAGAGGAGACCGGTGCTGATGCCATTGCCCATGGAGCAACTGGAAAAGGAAATGATCAGGTACGTTTTGAGCTTGGTGCTTACGCCCTTATGCCGGATGTAAAGATTATTGCCCCATGGCGTGAGTGGGATCTCAATTCACGCTCCAAGCTGATGGCATATGCAGAGGAGCATAATATTGAGGTTGATTTTGCCAAACAGGGCAAAAAATCACCTTACTCCATGGATGCCAATCTACTTCATATCTCCTATGAGGGGGATATCCTGGAGGATCCATGGAATGAGCCTGAGGACGATATGTGGCGTTGGAGCATCTCTCCCGAAAATGCGCCAGATACCCCAACCTATATAGAGATCGATTTTGAGAAGGGTGACCCAACAGCAATTGATGGCGATGCTATGAGTCCGGCAACCATCATGGAGACCCTCAACAAATTAGGTGGTGATAACGGTATTGGTCGTGACGATATTGTCGAGAACCGCTATGTTGGCATGAAATCCCGTGGCTGTTACGAGACACCTGGAGGAACCATCCTGCTAAAGGCGCACCGGGCAATGGAGTCCCTGACCCTGGATCGTGATGCTGCACACCTTAAGGATGAAATGATGCCCCGTTATGCAGAGCTGGTCTATAACGGCTATTGGTGGTCGCCAGAACGTACCATGCTGCAGGCGGCAATTGATGAGACCCAGAAGACAGTCAATGGAACAGTTCGTCTCAAGCTATACAAAGGAAACGTCATTGTGGTGGGGCGTAAGTCCGATAGCAATAGCCTCTTCAGTGAGGAGATTGCCACCTTTGAGGATGATGCCGGTGCCTACGACCAGAAGGATGCAGAGGGCTTTATACGTCTTAACTCACTGCGACTACGAATTGGTGCTAAACAGAAGGGGTAATTTTTGCTTGGGAGGAAGGGTCATGGTGTTATGAATTCCTCCACAAGTTTTCAACTTCACTTACGGAATTCATAACACCATGACCCCTTCAGTCCGTACAATTTTCAGTAACCCGATCCACTTTTTTGCCTTTGGTTTTGGCTCTGGATTGGCTCCGTTTGCCCCCGGAACAGTTGGTACCCTTGCGGCAATTCCCCTTTACTTATTACTGGAACAGCTATCACTTCCCCTCTATCTGGGGGTAGTTGTGTTGGCATTTATATTTGGTATCTGGGTCTGTGGTCGTGCGGGTGATGACCTTGGAGTTCATGACCACGGAGGAATAGTATGGGATGAGTTCGTCGGTTTCTGGGTAACCATGATTGCGGCCCCTGCCGGCTGGCAGTGGATTGTGGCTGGATTTCTACTGTTTCGGCTATTTGATATCTGGAAGCCGTGGCCGATTAGCTGGGCAGACCGACAGGTATCTGGCGGCCTTGGGGTTATGCTGGATGACATAGTTGCGGGTGGTTTAGCCTTTGTGGTGCTACAGATTGTCTACAGAATCTGATCCAGTCTAATCTCGATATTCTCTCCATCTGCTGTAATTGCAGAGAGATACTCACCGTCACTCCTGGTATTTAGGTCGGTGAGTTTTAGTAGTTCATCTCTGGAATCTCCAGATTTACTAACCCAACATATTCTGGTTGGAGCGCGACGCATTATGGCCAACTCATATTCACTATGGATGGCGCACGAAACAGGGGTGTACTCAGTCACTTACCAATCAGAAACTCGAGTAGAGCCTTCTGTGCATGAAGACGGTTCTCGGCCTCATCCCAAACCACGCTCTGTCCTCCATCGATTACACTGCTACTAACTTCTTCCCCACGGTGTGCTGGAAGGCAGTGCATAAACAGAGCATCATCTTTTGCATGGCTCATAAGAGTCTCATTCACCTGGTATGGCTGGAAGATCTCATTACGGGTATCACTTTCATCCTCCTGTCCCATACTGGCCCAGACATCGGTAACTACCAGATCGACATCAGTTGTTGCCTCAACGGGATCGCTCATAAGTGTGATGTTTGATTTGGTTGCTGAAACAATCTCAGGTTTTGGCTCATATCCATCAGGTGTTGCAATGTTCAGCTGAAACCCAAACCGGAGTGCAGCATTCATGTATGAGTGACACATGTTGTTGCCATCCCCAATCCAGGCAACAGTTTTTCCATGAATGGAGCCGCGATGCTCTACATAGGCCTGGATATCTGCCAATAGTTGGCATGGGTGGTAGTCATCAGTCAATGCATTGATAACTGGCACAGATGAGTATTCAGCAAATGTCTCTACCTTTTCGTGCTCAAAAGTTCGAATCATCACCGCATCAACCATGCTGGACAGTACGCGTGCACTATCCTCAATAGGTTCTCCACGACCAAGCTGAGTATCGCGTGGTGAGAGGAAGATGGCGCTGCCACCAAACTGTGACATGCCGGCCTCAAAGGAGACCCTGGTGCGGGTAGATGATTTCTCAAATATCATTCCCAGCACCTGGTTCTTCAGAGGTTCATATATTTCGCCCCCATGTTGCATTTTTTTCAACTCAATGGCGCGATGAATAATGCTGTTAAGCTCCTCGGTTGAGAGATCCAACAGGGTTAAAAAGTGACGTGGAGAAGTTGAGCTCATGATCTGCTCTCCTCTTTGTTTGTCGTTGTAAACTGGTTTATTAGCAGGGCTACCTGTTCGGCGACCTGGTCAGCCTCATCATTACTCAAGATAAGAGGTGGAAGTAGTCTGACCACACTATCAGCAGTTACATTCAGCAGCAGTCCCTGTTCCAGGGCATTGTTCACAATAGGGGCGCATGGCTGGTCGAGTTCGATGCCGATCATCAACCCCAGATTGCGTATATCAATAACGGATGAGTTATCTTTCAGAGCTGTCTGCAGGCTCTGCCTGATACGTTCTCCCAGTGATGTTGCACGTTCCAATAACTGATCCTGCTCCATGGTGCTGATAACTGCCATGGCGCCACGGGTAACCAGTGGGTTTCCACCAAATGTGGATCCGTGCATTCCGGGCTTGAAGAGCTCTGCAGCATCTCCTTGTGTAAGACATGCACCAATGGGTAGTCCATTACCAAGCCCCTTGGCAAGGGTGATGACATCTGGCTTGATGGAGCTATGCTGGAAGCCAAACCACTTTCCGGTACGTCCCATTCCGGTCTGTACCTCATCAAGCATCATTAGCCAGCCATGCTTATCACAGAGCTCTCTTACTCCAGATAGATATTCAGAGTCTGGAATTCTGATTCCACCCTCTCCCTGTACCGGTTCAATCAGAATAGCAGACACCTCTTTTGAATTTATTGCGATCTCTTGCAGGGCATCGAGGTTATTGTATGGGGCTCTGATAAAACCAGAGACTAGAGGTTCAAAACCTGCCTGTACCTTGCGGTTTCCTGTAGCCGTAAGTGTTGCCATGGTGCGTCCATGGAAGCTGCCTTTGGCAACAATAACGGATGGTGAGTCAATCCCCTTGTTGTGGCCATGAAGACGTGCTAATTTGATCGCAGCCTCATTGGCCTCTGCTCCGGAGTTGCCAAAAAAGAGACTCTCCATTCCGGAGATCTCACACAGCTTGTCTGCCAGCTCCTGCTGATTTGGTATCCCGTAGAGGTTGGATGTATGGAGCAGGGTAGAGGCCTGGTCACAGATGGCCTCAGTTAATGCTGGGTGGCTGTGTCCCAGGCCACAAACCGCAATACCACTCAAGGCATCAAGATATTTCTCTCCTGCCTGATCCCATAACCAGGCCCCTTCTCCTCTGACAAATGAGACAGGAAGTCGCCCGTAGGTGGGCATGATGGTGTCACTCATAAACTTCTAAAACTTTTTTGCTTTCCAAAAAATAAAAAACGGCAGCCTCAAAATGATGCTGCCGACCAATTGAATAGATATTGTAATGATTGTTTATGATTTGGCAATAGATAAAAAAACCCGGCAGAAGCCGGGTTTTATAAGCAAGTTGTGGTTTTTTCTAAAATGGCAGGCCGTGTCCAAACCCTGTCATACCCACCAGCATTGGAAATGAGAGTAGTGTGTTGGTGCGTGATGCCATAAGGGCAACCACCTTGGCCTTAGCGATCTCATCTGCTGTAGCCTCTTTCATTCCCAGGATCTTCTGCTGGTTTGGCCAGATAAGAACCCATACATTAAAGAGCATAATTGTTCCTAGCCATGCCCCCATGCCTATTACCTGCCACCCCTCTGCCAGAGTGAATGCCCCAACCAGACCACCCATATGTTGAAGCGCCCCTACTCCAGTGATCCATGTTAGTACTGCAGCCCAGCGAAACCAGAAAAGGGCGCGAGGTGCTATATATTTGTTGATTGCAGCAGGACCTGGATCACCATCAGCCAACGCCTCACCAACACCAGGAACCTGGACTGCATTGAAGTAGTAGAGCAGGCCGATCCATGCAGTACCGACAATAACGTGGAGCCAGACGTTGATCTCCAGGGCGTTGATTGCATAGACAGTAACTCCTTCGCTATTTGGGGTCTTTAAAAGTACAACAAGCAGTAGTGCCAGGACTACGCCAGCAACAACAGTACCAATTCGCGATTTAAGTGGATTCATTATTTACACCTCTCCAGTTTGTCTCAAAATAATAACATAGTAATTTTGTCGGGTATTATAGACGGTTTTTAAAAAACTGCAATAGTTTTAGGTGAATTTGTCGTGGATTGGATGATTTGGCACTTTTTTATCCGGTAACTATCTTAATTTCTAGACATTTTTTTGGTGAAACGGTAGTTTGAAGAGACGATGAATGCAATTGACCTTACAATATTTTCCAGCCGTATTGAGGCAGTCTGTGATGAGATGGGGGCTGTGCTACGTCGTTCGGCATTCTCTCCAAATATTCGTGATCGACTGGATTACTCATGTGCAATTTTTGATCTGGATGGGGAGCTTTGTGCACAGGCAGCCCATATACCGGTCCACTTGGGTAGCATGGCATTTGCGATGAGAGATATTGTCTCCAGGATGGAGTGGCATGATGGTGATCTGGTTATCCTGAATGACCCCTATCTTGGTGGAACCCATCTCCCGGATGTAACCATGATATCCCCGGTTGTAGTAGATGATGAGCATCTTGGTTTTGTGGTCAATCGTGCTCACCATGCAGATATAGGAGCAGATACCCCAGGGTCCATGCCCATCTCCAGCTCTCTCAGTGAGGAGGGTACAGTTATTCCTCCTGGCTATCTGCTGCGACAAGATAAGATTCAGCAGCCACTATATTCAGACATACTCTCCACACTTCGCAATCCAGAGCTCTCACAGGGTGATTTTGAGGCGCAGATTAGTGCCAACAGGGCCGGACTGGTCCGTCTTCAGGAGTGGATTTCTAAGCTTGGTACCGAGGAGTTTAGAGGTGGGCTATCTGAATTAAACAGTTATGCTGAACGTCTCTCATCAATAGCACTGAAAAAGATCCCGGATGGAGTTTATGGTTTTGAGGATCTGATGGAGGATGATGGGGCAGGAAATAGAGATATTCCAATCAGAGTCTCCATCAAGGTTGAGGATGGAGATATCAATGTGGATTTCTCCGGTACAGCCAGGCAGACAGATGGAAATATTAACTGTCCGCTCTCGGTTGCTGCTGCTGGTGCCTATTATGTTTTTCGTTCTTTGATGCCACCACAGACACCAGCAGCAGCTGGTAGCTTCCGTGCCATCAAGGTCACGGCCCCAAAAGGGGCACTTTTGAATGCTGATAGGCCAGCAGCAGTTGCGGCAGGTAATGTAGAGACCAGTAGTCGAGTGGTGGATGTGATTGTTGGGGCGCTGGTGAAGGCAATACCGGAAAAGATGGCAGCGGCAAGTCAGGGGACCATGAATAATATTGCCATGGGTGGAGTGGTTAATGGAAGGCATTGGGACTACTACGAAACTATAGGCGGTGGAATGGGAGCGGGTCTTGGTGAAGATGGTCTATCGGCTGTTCAGACCCACATGACCAACACCCTAAACACCCCGATTGAGGTGTTGGAGATGAGTACACCACTGCAACTAAAAGAGTATGCACTACGTCGTGGTAGTGGTGGTGAGGGGGAGTATGCCGGAGGAGATGGAATTGTCCGTACCTTTAAATTTCTTGCAGAGACAACAGTCACTCTGTTAACAGAACGAAGATCAATAGCTCCATGGGGAATATGGGGAGGCGGCGAGGGTATGGCAGGCAGAAATTTACTCGACGGTGCGCTACTACCGGCTAAATGCTCATTGGTAGTACAACCAGGAGAGATACTATCTATTGAAACTCCAGGTGGAGGTGGGGCAGGTTATGTTTCATCAATGCCCTGACCAATGGTTTTAACTGACGTATGTGTGGAATATGTGGTGAATTAAAACTTGATGGCTCCAGGCCTGATCGATCAGTTATGGAGCGCATGTTGCGCTCCCTGCGTCCGCGTGGGCCTGATGATGAAGGTGTATGGCATCGGGGGCCACTGCAATTTGGGCATCGGCGTCTCTCCATTCTTGATCTGTCACAGAGGGCCCATCAACCAATGGTTGATGAGGTTAATGGTCTCTCAATAGTATTTAACGGCACAATTTACAACTATCTTGAGTTGCGTGAGGAGTTGGTTGGGCGGGGATATGAGTTCCACTCCAGTGGAGATACCGAGGTTATCCTGAAGGCATTTCATGCCTGGGGGCGAGACTGTGCAAAAAGGTTTACCGGAATGTTTGCCTTTGCCATCTGGGACTCTCATAAAGAGAGGCTGCACCTGGTTCGTGATCGGGTTGGAATCAAGCCACTCTACTGGGCACAAGATGGGAGTCGCCTGCTTTTTGCTTCAACCTTACCGGCACTGTTGGCAGCAGGTGGTATTGATACTGAATTTGATGCAGTGGCACTGCATCATCACTTTACTCTCCATGCTGTTGTGCCGGCACCCAGAACCCTGTTTCGTAACATTCATAAACTGGAGCCGGCTCACTGGGCGGAGTGTTCTCTTGCGGGAGAGATGGTGAAGTATTGTTACTGGGAGCTTAATGCCGTAAGACCTGCACACTCCAAAAGTGAGTGGGAGTGGGCAGAGGAGGTGCGTGACTCCCTGATGTTGGCAGTGGAGAGGCGGCGTGCCGCCTCAGATGTGCCCGTTGGGGTGTTGCTGTCAGGTGGTCTGGATTCCAGTCTTCTGGTGGGGATGTTGGCAGAGTCAGAACATCAGGATATAAGAACATTTTCCATAGGCTTTGAGGACTCCCTGGAAGAGAGTGGAAGTGAGTTTGAGTATTCGGATGCAGTAGTAGAGAGATTCGCCACTAGACATAAGAAAATCGTTATCTCCAATAGTGAGGTTCTGCCTCGTCTGGTTGATGCTGTGGATGCAATGTCAGAGCCAATGTTTGGGCAGGATGCAATCGGTTTCTACCTGTTGGCTGAGCAGGTATCGAAAGAGGTTAGTGTTGTATTGAGTGGTCAGGGGGCTGACGAGGTTTTTGGAGGGTATTTCTGGTATCCAGCAATGGAGAGCTTCTCGGGAAATGCCGTAGACCGTTTTCGTCACCACTATTTTGATCGAGATCATGATGAGATGATGGAGCTGCTCTCTCCAGAATTTCATGGAGAGGATTACAGTGCGGGCCTCATGGCATCATTGCTGGAGGCTCCTGGAGCAGATACCTTTATGGACCAGGTGTTGCGAGCCGATAGTACTACACTGGTAGTTGATGATCCGGTTAAACGGGTGGACAACATGACAATGGCATGGGGGCTGGAGGCACGAGTCCCATTTTTAGACCATCATCTGCTGGAGTTGGCGGCCCAGATTCCTCCCGAGCTGAAGCTGAAACATCATGGAAAGGGGCCGTTAAAACTTATATCAAGAGGGATGTTGCCGGATTCTGTAATCGATCGTCCCAAGGGTTATTTTCCCATGCCCGCATTGAAGTATGTGCGGGGTGAGTTTCTGGAGTTTATGCAGGATATTTTACTGTCACAGGCATGTCGTGAACGTGGTCTGTATCGGCAGCAATATGTTGATGATTTGCTTCATGATCCTGTTGGGGATAATAGTTTTACCAGGATTAGGGGAAGTAAGTTGTGGCAGTTAGCTTTGACTGAGCAGTGGCTGCAGAGACATCTGTGAGGGGCTGAAAAAGGGTTCAATCACCTGTTTGATTTGTGGTAATATCCTCACCCACAAAATTTTGGGTTTGGTGTGGATTCTGTTTGGATCCACCTTTTTATTTTCGGAGAAACTGTATGAGTACAGAGACTGTAGATCTGGGTAAGCGCCGCTTTCTGACGGCTGCGACCTCTGCAGTGAGCGCAGTAGGGGCCGGCTTTGTGGCTGTTCCTTTCGTAAAGTCCATGAATCCTAGTGCAAGAGCACAGGCGGCGGGCGCTCCTGTTGAGGCAAATATTAGCAAGTTGGAGCCGGGTCAGATGATGACCGTCGAATGGCGAGGCAAGCCTGTGTGGATTGTTCGTCGCACCCAGGAGACTCTGGATACACTGAAAACACTGGAGAATACTCTGCGTGATCCTGCATCAGATGAGTCTGAGCAGCCTGAATATTGTAAAAATGACTCTCGTGCAATCAAGCCTGAATACCTGATAACAGTTGGAATCTGTACCCATCTTGGGTGTTCTCCAACTTTCCGTCCAGAGATGGCACCAGCTGATCTGGGCCCAGACTGGAAGGGAGGTTTCTTCTGTCCATGTCATGGCTCCCGTTTTGATCTGGCTGGACGGGTATATGCAGGGGTGCCAGCACCAACAAATCTGGTTATCCCTCCTCATAAATATATCAGTGATTCTCGTATCCTGGTTGGTGTTGATCAAGGAGTAGCATAATGGGACTGAGAAACACAGAAGCAACCGGCGTACTAGGCTGGTTTGATCAACGCTTTCCACTGTTAAAAGTTTGGAATGAGCATCTGGCACAATACTATGCGCCAAAGAACTTTAACTTCTGGTACTTCTTTGGGTCACTGGCGATGTTGGTGCTGGTGCTGCAGATTGTGACTGGAATCTTCCTTACCATGAACTACAAGCCTGATGCAGAGCTGGCCTTTGCCTCGGTTGAATACATAATGCGTGATGTAGAGTGGGGCTGGTTGATGCGTTACATGCACTCTACCGGCGCCTCAATGTTCTTTGTGGTGATCTACATGCACATGTTCCGTGGACTGATGTATGGCTCATACCGCAAACCACGTGAGCTGATTTGGGTCTTTGGTATGGTGATCTATGTTGCCTTGATGGCAGAGGCCTTTATGGGGTATTTGTTGCCATGGGGGCAGATGTCCTACTGGGGTGCGCAGGTGATCATCTCCCTGTTTGGTGCAATTCCATACGTGGGTGAGGAGATTGCTCTGTGGATTCGTGGTGACTTCGTTATTGCTGACGCCACTCTCAACCGTTTCTTTGCATTCCATGTTATAGCAGTACCATTAGTATTGGTGATGCTGGTATTCCTCCACATTGTTGCCCTGCATGCAGTTGGGTCTAACAACCCTGAGGGTATCGAGATTAAGGATGGTCCAAAGGGTAACCGCTGGAGTGATACGGCACCTAAAGACGGAATTCCGTTCCATCCATATTACTCAGTCAAGGATATTGTCGGGGTGGTGGTCTTCCTCATGATCTTCTCTGCAATCATGTTCTTTGTCCCGGAGATGGGCGGATGGTTCCTGGAGAAGGATAATTTTGTCCCTGCAGATCCATTGAAGACCCCTGAACATATTGTGCCTCTCTGGTATTTCACCGCGTTCTATGCAATTTTGCGTGCAGTACCGGACAAGTTTCTGGGGGTAATGGCAATGTTTGGTGCAATTATTGTGCTCTTCCTGTTGCCATGGCTTGATCGTAGCCCGGTGAAGTCCATCAGATATAAGGGGATGATTTCCAAGATCACTCTGGCGATCTTTGTGGTCACATTTGTTGTTCTATCCTGGTTAGGCACTCAGCCAGCGACACCAACAGCAACCATGTTTGCACGGATATTCTCGGTGCTCTATTTTTCTTTCTTCCTGTTGATGCCATTCTATTCCAAGATGGATAAGACGAAGCCAGTACCTGAGCGTCTGCCAGAGCATTAAGGAGAATAATCGATGAAAAAGATGATGAAAAAAATCAATATACTGTTGCTTGTAATCCTTCCAACATTTGCCTTTGCATCTGGCGGTGGTGCGCATCTGGATCATGCACCTGTGGACGTTACGGATCATGAGTCGCTGAAGAGAGGCGCCAAACTGTTCATGAATTACTGTCTGAGCTGTCACTCTGCAAAGTTCATGCGTTACAAGAGAATGGCCGATGATCTTGGTATGGAGGATAGTGAAGTATTGGAGAATCTGGTTTATACCGGTGCCAAGATTCATGACACCATGGATATTGCCATGTCAGATGCTGATGCGGCGGCCTGGTTTGGTACAACTCCACCAGATCTTAGTGTGATTTCACGCTCTCGTGGAGCTGACTGGCTGTACACCTATCTGCGAGGCTTTTATGTTGATAAGTCTCGTCCTATGGGAGTAAACAATATCGTTTTCAAGGATGTTGGTATGCCTCATGTACTGGAAGGGTTGCAGGGCAAGCAGTATCTACAGGAAGAGAAGGTAAATATGGCCTATGGTGGTGAAAAAGTGACCGAGAAGCTGGTTGCTGATGGCTCCGGAAGCATGACTCCAGAAGAGTATGACAAGGCAGTTGGTGATCTGGTTAACTTCCTGGTATATGTTGGAGAGCCTGCCAAGGCGTATCGTGAGACACTGGGCTGGTATGTGCTTGCCTTCCTGCTGATTCTGCTGGTGCTATCCTACCGCTTGAAGAAGGAGTACTGGAAAGACGTACACTGATCCACTTTCAAAGTGGGTTAATGAAACCCCGGACTCGGCATTGTATGTTGAGTCCGGGGTTTTGTATTGATACAAGGGCAGTCTCTGGCTGCTGAACTGCTGCAAATATCACCTGGTATTTGTAGAGACATAGGGAAGAACAAGGAAAAGTTATGACAATTGCAAGCAGACACTCCGTAATGGTGCTTTTCTCAGGACCATTAGACGCCATGAGCCATCGAGTCAGGATTGTGATGGCTGAAAAAGGGATTACTCATGAGGTGGAGAGTGTCGATCTCTCTGACCCTCAGGAGGACTTTATTGAATTGAGTCCATATCAGATTCTGCCAACTATTGCAGACAGGGATCTGACACTTTTTGGGTCAAGAGTCATTATGGAATATCTGGATGAGCGCTTTCCTCATCCTCCATTGATGCCGGTTGATCCTGTGGCCAGGGCAAATGATCGTTTGATGATTGACAGAATTGACCGTGATTGGTCGGTGCGAATGGAGAATATTGAGTTTGGTAGTGACAAGGTTGCAAGGCAGGCAAGAAAAGAGCTTACAGAGAGTCTGACGATGCTTGCACCACTGTTCCAGCAGCATGAATATTTTATGAGCGATGAGTTCTCGTTGGTAGATTGTAGTCTTGCCCCTATTCTGTGGCGCCTGAAATCAATGAAGATTACTCTGCCAACCTCGGCCAGTTCGGTCATGGAGTATGCGGAGCGAATGTTTGATCGTGATTCGTTTCTGGATAGTCTGACCGAGGAGGAGCGTGAGCTGGATGAGTGATGATTCACTATCTGGCGAGGAGATGAGTTCCAGTCGCCCATACATGATCCGTGCGATACATGAGTGGATTAGTGACAACGGGATGACGCCATATATTGTTGTCGATGCAACAGATTCCATGGCTACGGTTCCGCTGGCCCATGTTGATGATGGCAAGATTGTTCTGAATAGTAGTTACAGTGCAGTCTCAGGATTGTCGATAGAGAATGACTGGGTCAGTTTTAGTGCCAGATTTTCTGGAGCATCAGAGCAGATTTCATTTCCCCCGAGCGCAGTTCGCGCAATTTATGCACAAGAAAATGGTCAGGGGATGATTTTTCCAGAGCTCGACGGTGTTCAGCCAAATAGTGAAGATTCTGCTGTTATTGCAGCAGATTCACAAGATATGGAGCCATCCGATGAGTCCCCAAAAAAGGGTGCGCCAACGCTCAGGATTGTGAAGTAGCGGTATTTGAGATTACTGAGGACCCTTGTCTGGATTCAATATCTCATCAGGGTCGAATAATAACTTTATATCTCTCATAACTCTTAGCTCGGTCTTAGGGATCTCGTGAGAGACAAATTTCTGCTTAACCAGCCCAACTCCATGTTCTCCTGATATTGACCCCTTCAGGTCAAGAACAGTCTGGAACAGTTCATCAAGGCAGGTCTCGGCACGTTCCATCTCAGCAGGATCATCAGGGTTTATCAGCAGGTTTGTGTGCAGGTTCCCATTGCCGGCATGACCAAAATTGGCAATTATTATCTGGTGGTTGGTGGATAGCTTCTCAATGGATGCAATGAGTTCTGGTATCCTGGAGACCGGTACCACAATATCCTCATTGATTTTTTTTGGAGCAATCTCCCTGAGCCGTGGAGACAGTATTTTTCGTGCTCGCCATAGCTGTTTAGCCTCTGCGTCATTGGCGGCAATATAAAAATCCACCATACCACTGTTGGCAGCGGCCACTCTGATGGCCTCTGCAGACTCCATAACACTCTGTACAGAGCCGTCTGTCTCTATCATCAGCATGGCCTCTGCATCGGCAGGAAAGTTGCTGCCAAGCTGTGCTCTAATCAGATCAAGACTTTTACCATCCATAAATTCCAGCGCACTTGGGGTAGTGGGTTGAGCCATGATTGCTGCAACGGCATCAGCAGCACTTTGCATATCCCGATATAGTGCACGCATCATCCTGCTCTGTTGCTGTTGTGGTAACAGTTTAAGAGTGGCTTCAGTAATGATTGCCAGTGTACCCTCAGAGCCGGTTATTAGTCTGGTAAGGTCATACCCCACAGCCCACTTTGTGGTTTCTGTTCCTGTTTTTAGCTCTTCTCCACATCCGCTCACTGCTCTTAGTCCCAGTATATTTTCCCGAACGGTTCCATACTTGACTGCACGAGGGCCAGCAGAGCCACAAGCTATGTTTCCCCCGACACTACAGAATGGACTGCTGCTGGGGTCTGGTGCCCAGAAAAATCCATAACGGGCAGCTTCTTGTTGTACCTCCTGGTTTGTTACTCCTGGCTGTACAACCATCAGTCTGTTGGCTGGATCGACTCGTATGATATCTCTCATTCTCTCTGTAGAGAGCACGATTCCATGCTTTGTTGGGACTGCCGCACCCGATGTTCCACTTCCCCTGCCACGGGCAGTAATGGGTATTTTATGCTCTCTGCAGAGATGGACGATTTCTACAATCTGTTTATGGTTGGTGGGCAGAAGAACAGCCTCAGGCGACGTTGAGAGTCGGCTATTATCGTAGCTGTAACTCAGCAGGTCAGATGGATCGTCCAGCAGCCCATCATCACCAACAATGGAGACGAGTCTGGAGAGAATAGATTCATTCACTCGAAATTTTAGTCAGGATTAGTCTGGATGGTGCTCTAAATCAGTCTGTATATTCGAAAAGTTTGACTATCTTCTGAACACCACTGATCCCCTGGGTAATGGTGACGGCAGTTGCCCCCTCCTTGCGGGCCACAAGCCCCATCAAATAAGTGGCACCATTCTCTGTAACAACCTTTATTTTGCTCGCAGGAAAGTTCTCTTCACCAAGCATGGACGCTTTGATGCGAGCAGTCAGTGTGGTATCACTGGCCCTGGTGAGGAAGGAGCTAGGCGCAGCCACTGTAACCATGTTGTGAATTCTCCGCACCTTTGGCATGGATTTTACTGTTCTCTCGACATCTCTATGCAGTTTTTCGGTTGGGGCTTCACCAGTAATCAAGACGATGCCGTTGTAGCTGGTGATGTTGATATGGGTTTTGTCTGCAAGCTCAGGATCCTCGTTGATCACATAACCAGCAGCATGCTCAATGCTCCAGTTATCATCAATGATTGCCCCTATTGATCTTTGGTCTGCAGAGGTTACTGCTGCACCACCACCTGTAGTAGCCAGGGTTGCTGTAGTGGAGCATCCTTGCAGATTAAGGAAGATAAAGAGAAAGAGGGCGATGGAGAGTATTTTTTGTAACATGATCTTTCCTGATGTTTTCGTTGCCATAACATGCTGGAGTATATACTAATTATCTCCAGGCCAGAAAGCCTCTTCTATCCAGTGAAACTGGTATTGATCTTTGTCGAGTGTGGCAGATACTACATCGAAACGAATTGCCCACTCTTCATATTGTGGATTGCTCTGCAGATAGTGGAGCGCAGTTCTGGAGAGTCGGTTCTGTTTTGCGGGGGTAACTGTATCGGCCCCACTGCCATAATTGCGGTTGCTACGTAAGCGCACCTCCACAAAGATGATGGCTGATTGTTCAGACCTCATAATAAGATCAATCTCTCCCGCTCGGCAGCGATAGTTTGAGATTATGAGGGTTAATCCTCTCTGTTCCAGGAACTTGCATGCAGCCAACTCAGCATTATGGCCAACCCTGGATGGGTTTGGAGTTTTATTTATTGGCGGTCTCTGTTTCAATAGTGGTTAGCTGTCGTTGTTATCGGGATCAGGCGGAGAATTATAGGATTGTGAGCGGTGTACTGTATATTGTAGCGACCCCAATTGGAAATCTGGGGGATTTTTCTCCGCGTGGACAGCAGGCACTTGCGGCCGTTGATCTGATAGTTGCTGAGGATACTCGTCATAGTCGCAATCTTCTGAACCATTTTGGTATTGATAAGCCACTTCTCTCCATGCACGAACATAATGAGGCTAATCGCGTGGATTCCCTTGTACAGAGAATGTTACAGGGGGAGTCTGTTGCACAGATAAGTGATGCAGGGACACCATTGATTAGTGATCCAGGTTATTTGTTGGCGCACAAGGCAAGGGAGGAGGGTGTAACCGTGACTACAATTCCCGGGCCCAGTGCCCCTGTTGTTGCTCTCTCTCTCTCTGGACTGCCTGTTAGTAGATTCAGTTTTGAGGGGTTTATCCCATCGCGGGCTACTGCCAGAGAGCAATTCTTGCAAAAGCTTGCGACAGAAACCAGAACCATGATTTTTTTTGAATCTCCCAGAAGAGTGATGGATGCACTGCACTCGATGGGCAGATGTTTTGGGGAGACAAGAAGAGTTTCAGTGGCCAGGGAGTTGACCAAGCTACATGAATCAGTTCATACCGCCCCCCTGAATGAGCTGATTGAGTGGATGGGAGATGATAGCAATCGTCAGAGAGGGGAGTTTGTGTTGGTAGTTGAGGGTGCGCAGGAGTTGGAGTGTGATGAGTCAGAGGCTTATCGGATGGTTGAGATATTGGCTCGTGAACTGCCACCTCGTAAAGCGGCAGATGTTGTGGCTGAGATTACCGGGGTGAGGAAGAATAAGCTGTACCGCTCATTGGTTGAGTAACGTATCATTGCAGGCGGAAGTCGGCCAGACAATCGCTGTGTTTTTTGAATACAGAGGAAAGTCCGGGCTCCATAGAGCGGAGTGCCAGGTAACGCCTGGGAGGTGAAAATCTGTATGGATATAAGCCTATGGATAGTGCCGCAGAAAACAGACCGCCTACGTACGAATCTCGTGCCGGCAAGGGTGAAAAGGTGCGGTAAGAGCGCACCGCACAACAGGTAACTGCTTGTGGCAGGGTAAACCCCACTTGGAGCAAGACCAAATAGGAGAGCTACAGGAGCTGCTCGCTCTGCTCTCGGGTAGGTCGCTTGAGGCACATGGTGACGTGTGTCCCAGATGAATGGTTGTCCTAGACAGAACCCGGCTTATCGGCCGACTTCCGCCTCTTTATCCGATTCCCGGCTAGTTGAACTCACCATCTATTACGTGATTATGATTGTGGTTACATGGTATTTCTGATGAAGAACCTAGATCATATAGATAACAGCATGAAATACAAAGATATCTCGTCATGATCTTTCTCCTTTAACAACAATTATAACTCCCTGTTATAACGTAACTTTTTCCATTTTTTGGTTGATATTGGAAAAAAGTGGCGTATAGTGGTTATTTGTGGGGCAAAGTGGTTAACTTCCGGTGAGTGTAATATTAAAGGGGTAGCGCAATGTTTGAAGAAGTAGTCGATGCATATACAGATAATGCGATCATTCGTGTCATTGGTGTGGGAGGGGCAGGGGGCAACGCCTTGGAGCATATGGTGGAGTCAGAAATTGCGGGAGTAGAGTTTATCTGCGCAAACACTGATGCACAGGCATTGGGAAAATCTTCTGCAGATACAGTTATTCAGATTGGATCACAAACTACCAGGGGTAGAGGTGCAGGTGCAAAGCCGACTATTGGCCGTGATTCTGCGCTGGAGGATCGTGAACGAATTCGTGAGCTGATTGATGGTACAGAGATGCTCTTTATTACTGCAGGCATGGGTGGTGGCACTGGCACAGGAGCAGCACCGGTTGTAGCAGAGGTTGCCAAGGAGATGGGTGTACTTACAGTCGCTGTGGTCACCAAGCCGTTCACCATGGAAGGCAATAATAGAATGAAAGTTGCTCTGGAGGGTATTGATGAGCTGAGCAAGCATGTTGACTCTATCATTACGATTCCAAATGAGAAGCTAATGACGGTCTTTGGCGCAGACATGACTCTTATGGATGCATTCCGTGAGGCAGATAGTGTGCTTCGTGGAGCTGTACAGGGTATTGCCGAGCTGATCACCCGCGAGGGGATGATTAATGTGGATTTTGCTGATGTAAAAACAGTAATGTCAGAGATGGGCATGGCGATGATGGGAACAGGATCTGCCAGTGGAGAAGATCGTGCTGCCAAGGCGGCCGATGCTGCGCTGCATAGTCCGCTACTTGAGGATGTGGATCTGAGTGGGGCAAGGGGAATTCTGGTCAATGTAACATCTGGTTATGATCTGACTATGGGCCAGTTCAACGAGGTTGGTACGGCAGTTCGCCAATATGCGTCAGAGGACGCAACCATCGTGGTAGGTGCAGGTTTTGATGCTGACATGAGTGATGAAATTCGGGTCACCGTGGTTGCTACTGGACTGGGTGCGGTCACTGAGCAGAAACAGGCCCCTCAGGTAACCAAGCCAACATTGGTTGAGGCAGCAAAGCCAACAGGAACAAATAGTGAGTATGACCAACCAACTTATATTCGTGAGAAGAGTGAATCAACAGATGGTGGGTTTGATGAGGAGTTGTTTGATATTCCGGCCTTCCTGAGAGCTCAGGCTAACTGATTGCAGGTTGCTGTTTTCGGTTTATAGATCATGTTTCGTGGTAACAAAACAGTAAGTCTCGATAACAAGGGGAGGATATCTATACCTTCTCATTATCGAGCCAGGTTGTTGGAGTCCTCCGGAGGCACCGTTATTGTTGCCCCAAGTTTTCGTTCTTCCTCTCTTGATCTGTTTCCTCTATATGAGTGGGAGGAGAGAGTGGAGAACTACATCGATACTCTGGATAGCAAGAAGCAGATTCTGTTGCGGCGTGCGGTTATTGGTAGGGCGCTGGAGTGTGAAATGGATGGAAGTGGCCGTATTCTGCTTTCCCAGAAGTTACGCGATTATGCAGAACTCGAAAAGTCAGCAGTTCTGGCAGGAGTTGGCTACAAACTGGAGCTCTGGAATGAGGCTGACTGGATCGATGCCTCATTAGAAGAGGAAGGGCTTAGCAAAGAAGACCTGAGCCTGCTCGAGGATGTCTATATCTGATAAGGGGCACCATAAGGCCGCCCACTATTCAGTTATGCTGGAGGAGGCAGTTGCCAGCCTCAATATAAAGCCCGATGGATTTTATGTGGATGCCACTTTTGGTAGAGGAGGGCATGCTGTAGAAATTCTGCAACGACTCTCACCTAAAGGGCAACTCCTGCTAATGGATCGTGATCCAACTGCTATCAAGGCAGCGGAGGAGAGATTCTCTGGAGACTCCAGAGTTTCTATTGTCCACGCCCCTTTCTCTGATCTTGAGAAGATGCTGGTGCAATGTGGAGTGCAAGATAAGATTGACGGTATCTTGCTGGACTTGGGGGTCTCTTCCCCTCAGCTTGATCAGGCGGCACGAGGCTTCAGTTTTATGCAGCAGGGGCCACTGGATATGCGCATGGATCCACAACATGGTGTAAGTGCAGCGGAGTGGATCAAGGGTGCTGCTCAGGATGAGATTGCGAATGTGCTATGGGAGTTTGGAGATGAGCGTCATTCCAGACGGATTGCCAGAGCTATTGTCCGAAAACGTGAAGAAGAGCCTATAACAACAACCATGCAACTGGCAGAGATTGTAAGGCAGGCTCTTCCCGGTCACCATAAACGCCATCCTGCAACCAAAACATTCCAAGCTGTTCGTATTTACATAAACAGAGAACTTGATGAACTCAGAGAGATGCTTGATCAGATTGTTGATCTGCTGGCAACAAGAGGACGAGTGGCCATTATCAGTTTTCACTCGCTTGAGGATAGAATGGTGAAACGATTTTTCCGCAAGTGTGAAAAAGGGGAGAGCAATCTACCTCCGGACCTGCCGATTCGTGTGGTAGAGCATCATGGGGTAATGCGAGTGATAGGAAAGGCACAATTTCCATCCCCAGAAGAGGTCACTATTAATCCACGCTCCAGAAGCGCGGTATTGAGAGTCGCAGAAAAGCTTGATCCCCAAGATGGTGGAGCAAAGAGATAGATGACGCGTTGGTATGAGGCAAATTTTATTATTCGTGGTGGCCTGTTGCCCCTGCTGATTGTGCTGGTTATAGGTAGTGCAATGGGGGTCATATATCTGCAGCATCGAGAGATTCAGCTCTATATACATCTACAGGGGTTGAAGAAGCAGTATGATCGAGCACTAGAGGAGCAGGGAAGACTTCGTCTGGAGGAGGCAGCATGGGGGAATCTTGCAAAAATTGAGGAACGCGCAAGAGGTGAGTTGGGCATGTCCTATCCTGAGGGAGGGCAAAGAGTGGTGATTCATCAGTGAGACGAGGAGCAGTAACCGGCGACACAATGGTACGGCGGATAGTTGTTGGAGCACCTTTGTTGGCGGCAACTGCTGTTCTGGTATGGAGGGCGGTAATGCTTCACGTGTTGCCGCAAGAGGTCAGTGTAAAACTGCCTGGTCGAGTTACACAACATATCGGTGAGATGGAGATTCCCGCTATCCGTGGCGAGATTGTTGACCGTAATGGTGCCGTGCTTGCGTTGAGTACCCCTGTGGTCACTGTTGGCTGTAATCCTCAAAAATTTCCAGATTCCGGAGAAACTCGAAGCAGGTTGGCAAGACTGTTGGGAGAGAGTGAGAGTTGGTTGAGTGAAAAGCTGAAGCGGCATTCATCAAAACAGTATATTCCTCTGAAAAGACAGGTTGCACCTCATGTGCATAAGAAGATTGCGGCACTAAATATTGAGGGTATTGAATTTCGTCGAGGTGTGCGCCGGTATTATCCAGAGGGGGAGGCGATGGCATCCTTCCTCGGCTTTACCGATCAGCATGATAAGGGGCAGGAGGGGATTGAGCTGGCTTACGATGAGTGGCTTGATGGATCTCCAGATAGAGTTCAGGTAGTGAGAGATGCATCCAGAAAACCTATCGAGACGCTGGGGCTAATTGAACAGGGAGAAGAGGGTAAGCGACTCTACTTGAGTCTGGATCGCCGCTTACAGTTTCTTGCCTACAGATCTCTTGGTAAGGCAATCAGGGACCATGATGCATCATCAGGTTCAGTTGTTGTGCTGGACTCGGATCATGGAGAGGTGTTGGCGATGGTGAGTATTCCATCCTTTAACCCTAATGATCCAGCACAGCGACAAGGTGGTGCACTGCGCAATCGTGCAGTTACTGATCTGCTTGAGCCGGGCTCCACCATGAAGCCATTCACTGTGGCTGCTGCTCTTGATAGTGGTGCAGTTAATCTTGAGACGATTATTGATACCTCTCCCGGCAGGCTGAGGATTGGTAAAAAGGTGATCAGGGAGTTTAAAAATCATAATTACAAGCAGATAAATCTGCAGACGCTGGTTCAAAAGTCCAGTAACGTCGGGTCTGCCAAGCTTGCTCTTATGATGAAGCCACAGCAGTTTTGGCGAGTGCTTGATCTGGCCGGAATCGGGGAGTTGACAGGTTCCGGTTTTCCGGGAGAGGGGACGGGAGTCCTGCGTGATTATGCAAGATGGAGAAAGGTTGACAGGGCGACCCTCTCCTATGGTTACGGCATGAATCTGACGCCACTACAGTTAGCTAGAGCATACTCGGCAATTGCCGAAGACGGAATGATTCGTCCCGTTACTTTTTTGCATAAACGTAATCAGGAAGAGAGAGGAGGGGTGCGCAGGGTGATATCGGCAAATACAGCACAGGCTCTCCGTTTGATGATGGAGAGTGTTACTCAAAATGAGGGGACAGCACGTAGGGCAAGGGTAAGAGAGTACAGGGTTGCAGGCAAGACCGGCACAGTTGATAAGCTTGTTGGTGGAAAATATTATGATGAAGATGGAAAAGCGCTTGGGCATACAGCACTGTTTGCCGGAATGGCGCCAGTCAATGATCCAAAAATTGTTGTGGTTGTGGTTGTGGATGACCCCAAGGGAAAAAAATATACCGGGGGCTGGGTGTCGGCCCCAGTATTTTCTGAGGTTATGGGTGGTGCATTGCGGGTGATGGGTATATCGCCAGACTCTACAGACAGTGATGAGCTCTCATGATGTCTGGTGAGGAGAGACAGAGTTGGAGTCTGGGAGTACTGCTAAATGGCTTTGCTGTTGTGCCTCCACACCTTTCTGCGGTCGTGGTAGAAGGGATTTCTATAGATAGCCGTACAGTATCTGCTGGTGATATGTTTATTGCAATTTCTGGCACCAACAAGGATGGAGCTGACTATATTGAACAGGCTATCAGCAAGGGAGCAGTTGTGGTCTTGTTGGAGAATGGTTCTAGGGAATATCTACAAGGGGTGATGGTTGAGGATTTGAGAAGTGTGACCGGAAGGATTGCCAGCCGATTTTATGGTCATCCATCCAGTAAATTGAAAATTGCTGCAGTGACAGGGACAGACGGCAAGAGCTCAGTTACACATTTTATTGCCTCTGCAATGGAGCAGATTGAGGGTGGAGCGTCAGTTATTGGAACACTTGGTGGGCAGTTAATGGCGGATGAGCAGGGCAGAGTTGCTACTGGCCATACCACACCCCCATCTATTGAGCTGCAGAAACTCTTTTCCCGGTTTCTGGCATCAGGAGCAAAAAGTGTGGCACTGGAGGCCTCGTCACATGGAATAGAGCAGTCTAGGCTTTCTGGCAGTGTAATTAACAGCGCTGTATTGACGCAGGTTGGGCGAGATCACCTGGATTATCATGGCTCCATCAGCAACTATCGTGAGGTGAAGAGAGGATTGTTCTATATGCCGGATCTTGAGTCGGTCGTAGTGAATCTGGATGATGAGCTGGGGCGTGAGATTTATCTTGATCCTGCAAGAGAAGTAAAGTGTATAGGTTATGGTCTTGAGAGTGATGAGATAAAACCGGACCTTTACGGGAAAATAATAATGCAAGGTCATAAAGGGATAGCGCTAAAAATTGAGTACCAGCACGAGAGCAAGATATTGAATAGCATGCTCTATGGAAAATTTAATGCCAGTAATTTGTTAGCCTCGCTTGGTCTCTTAATCAGCTGGAAGATTTCATTTGCCAGGGCAGTTGACCTACTGGAGAGAGTGGTGCCGGTTCCTGGTCGTATGGAGCCATTTATGGGCAACGGACCCACCATAATAGTCGATTATGCGCATACCCCCGGGGCGCTTGCTGCGGCACTGGTGGCAATACGAGAACACCTGTCTGGCGCATCAACGTCTGGAAAGATATGGGTTCTGTTTGGCTGTGGTGGTGACCGTGACAAGGGGAAACGCCAGGAGATGGGGGCAGTAGCAGAGCAGTATGCCGATGTGGTGATATTGACCGATGATAATCCACGGGGGGAGTCGGCTGAGGAGATTGTTCAACAAATTCTTCTTGGTATGGAGCAGCCAGATCAGGTTAAGGTGATTCATGACAGGGCAGAGGCAATTCATTACAGTTATGGAGAAGCTGGTCGCGATGATATTGTATTAATCGCAGGCAAGGGACATGAGGAATATCAGCTGGTTGGGAATAAAAAGATTTCATTTAGTGATCGTACAGTGGCAGTCTCCATAACGGTAGATGGTGAGCTTTCATGACGGGAGAGGTGCAAATCAAAAGGCTCTCTGATGTTGCGGAGATATTAAGTGGTCAGCTTGTTGGTAAAGACAGCAATTTTCATGGGGTGAGCAGTGATACCAGAACAGTGGGTTCAGGTGAGCTATTTGTGGCGTTACGGGGACCAAATTTTGATGGTGGAGAGTATCTGGATGTTGCCCTTAACAAAGGCGCTAATGGTGCAATTACAGAGCGGGCGTATGAGAGCGAACTACCACAAATTGTGGTGGGGAATACGCTGGATGCACTCGGGCAGATTGCTGCCTCATGGAGAGCTCAATTTGAGATTCCTCTATTGGCAGTTACCGGAAGTAATGGGAAGACCACAGTAAAGGAGATGGTCGCATCGATACTGAATCAGCTTGGTCCTGGTACAGTCACCCAGGGCAACCTCAATAATGAGATCGGCGTTCCGTTAACCTTGCTGCAGATCTCTGCAGAGGACCGGTGGGCAGTTGTTGAGATGGGAGCAAGTGCGATGGGAGAGATTGCAAAACTATCGGCAATGGCACAACCAACAGCTGCCTTGGTAAATAATGTCGGTTCCGCACATCTTGGCGGGTTTGGATCAGTTGAGAAGATTGCCAGAGCCAAGGGTGAGATCTATGCCGGGTTGCGTAGTGATGGTGTTGCACTAATTAACCATGACCTGTCTGAGGCAGAAGGGTGGAGAGCTTCGATAGCTGAACGAAAAATTGAGACCTATGGATCTACCGGTTCACCATCACTGCTCTCTGCTGTAGTTGAGACTGGAAAACCTTTTCGGATATCTCATCAAGGGGAGTCGTTGGAGGTAGAATTACCCCTTCCAGGCGAACACAACAAAATGAACGCACTTGCTGCTGCAGCTCTCTCCATACAGGCTGGTGCCTCACTGAGACAGGTAAAGCATGGGTTAGAGGACATGCACCCAGTACCAGGGCGGTTGGAGATGAAGTTAGGAAAGGATGGGGCAGCGGTTATTGATGATACCTATAATGCCAGTCCAGAATCAATGATGCGGGCTATAGAGGTGATCTCCTCTATGGAGGGGAGAAAAACGGTTGTACTGGGAGATATGGGTGAATTAGGAGATGAGGCGCTGCATCTTCACTATGAGGTTGGGGTGGCAGCAAAATCAGCAGGAGTTGATCAGCTTTATGCATTGGGCAGTAATGCTACTGAGTATCTATCCGGATTTGGTGAGGGTGCGGTTCTGTTTGAGAGTCATGAACAGTTGGTTACCGCCTTGAAAGAAGAGATGGATAAAGAGAGAATAATTTTGGTCAAGGGGTCACGATTTATGAAGATGGAACGTATTGTAGATGGGATTGTTGCCAATAGATCTGGTGGCAAGCCATGATGTTCTATCTGAGCCACTATCTGGCAGATTTTTATAGCCCATTCTCGATGTTTCAGTATCTTACCCTGAGGGCGATTCTGGGGGCATTGACTGCCTTGGTTCTCTCCTTTGTTGTTGGTCCCATGATGATTCGCAAGTTGACACATTACAAAGTTGGTCAAGCCATCAGGAGAGATGGCCCAGAATCTCATCTGCAGAAAGCCGGCACACCAACTATGGGCGGAGCATTGATTCTGGTGGCAGTTACACTATCTACTCTATTGTGGGGTGACCTCTCAAACCGTTATTTATGGGCTGTACTATTGGTGACATTGGGGTTTGGTGCGGTTGGCTGGATAGATGATTATCGTAAGGTGGTTCATCAGGATCCAAATGGAATCTCTGCTGGATCCAAGTTTCTTGGACAGTCATTTATTGCGGCTGTTGCGGTAGGGTGGATATATCTGTCTGCATCCACGGCAACAGAGACACAGCTCTTTGTCCCCTTCTTCAAGGATATCGTTATTGATCTGGGCATACTATATCTTCCACTGGCCTATCTGGTGATTGTTGGATCCAGCAATGCAGTCAATCTTACGGATGGTCTGGATGGTCTTGCTATTATGCCTGCAGTATTGGTGGGTGGAGCACTTGGTATCTTTGCCTATCTGAGTGGCCATGTTGAATTTGCCCGATATCTTGCAATTCCATCACTGCCAGAGGCTGGAGAGCTGGCTGTATTTTGTGGTGCTCTGGTGGGGGCTGGATTGGGATTTCTCTGGTTCAATACATATCCGGCAATGGTATTTATGGGGGATGTGGGTGCCCTTGCGCTTGGGGCAGCATTGGGAATGGTAGCAATATTGGTTCGCCAGGAGTTGGTTCTACTTATCATGGGCGGGGTATTTGTGCTGGAGACTGTTTCAGTCATGATTCAGGTTGCCTCCTTTAAATTGACCGGCAAACGGGTATTTAGAATGGCACCGATTCACCACCACTTTGAACTTAAAGGGTGGCCTGAGCCACGGGTAATTGTACGGTTCTGGATTATCACGTTTATTCTGGTGTTGATTGGGCTGGCAACACTCAAAATCAGGTAATAGCTGTGGTGGCTGACAATAATCTACTAAAGCCTGAGGATAAGAGGAAGACTCTGGTTGTAGGACTTGGCACGAGTGGACAATCTGTATTGCGGTTCCTTTACAGGCATGGAGTGCCGCTACAGGCAGCAGATACCCGTCACTCACCACCCCAACTATCACAGCTGCAGAGTCGTTATCCAAATTTGGAAATTGTGCTGGGACCCCTTGATGAGGCACTGTTATCCTCGATAGAGCGAATTATCCTGAGCCCTGGAGTCTCACAAAAGCACCCGGCAATTCAATATGCAATCAGGAATGGTGTGGAGGTTATTGGTGATATTGAGCTTTTTGCACGGTATGCAGAGGCTCCGATTATTGCCATTACAGGCTCCAATGGAAAAAGCACCGTTACTACACTGGTTGCGGAGATGGCTCTTGAGGCTGGTCTGGATGTGCGGTTTGGTGGGAACCTGGGGCAGCCAGCTCTGGATCTACTGGGTGAACATGAGCCAGACCTATATGTTTTGGAGCTCTCCAGCTTTCAGCTTGAGACTACCAAAACCCTGGCGCCTGTGGCGTCTGTGGTCCTGAATATTACCCCAGACCACATGGAGCGCTATTCTGATCTACAGGATTATGCCGAGACCAAAGGTAGCATTTATCACCATGCATCAAATCTGATTTATGACTCTGATGATGTAATGGTCTCCGGGTTCATAGAACGTCAGAAAGGATTATCACAGCTTCTCTCCTACCGCATAGGTCCCCCAGATGGAGCAGATTCATACGGTATTATGCAGAGAGGAGGGGAGAGCTGGATCTGCCGTGGGGATGATCTGCTGATTTTGACGAGTGCATTACAAATAAGAGGAGAACATAATTACCTCAATGCAATGGCTGCATTAGCGCTTGGAGAGGCATATGGGATTAACGTGGCCCCGATGGTTGAGGCACTGAAAAAATTCCATGGTCTATCTCACCGTACCGAGTGGGTTGCCAACCACAATGGAGTGACCTGGATTGATGATTCTAAGGGGACCAATGTGGGAGCAACAGAGGCTGCAATCAAGGGGCTGTTGCCAGATAGTGGTGGTAAAGGCAAGATCGTATTGATAGCAGGTGGTCAGGGAAAAGAGGCCGATTTCTCCTCTCTGCAACGTCTGGCAAAAGAGTCAATGCGAGTAGTGATCCTTATGGGAGAGGATGCCGAGGCTATTTCAAGAGCGTTGGATGGAGTGGTTTCCGAGCTGTTTGTGGAGGATATGGTGGGGGCGGTTTCGGCAGCGGAGAGGGTCGCTGAACGTGATGATATTGTATTGCTCTCTCCAGCTTGCGCAAGTTTTGATCAGTACAGTGGATTTGCGGAGCGTGGTGATAAATTTAAGGCAGCCCTGGCTACTCTGATGGAAGATGTACATGAGTAAATATAAGCTGTTTCAGGGATGGTTGACCTGGGGAGGCAGTGAGCGATCCAGAAAACCTCGTGCAGCTGGGGCGCGTAGTATTGGTCGTACTGTTGCCGAGTCTGGACTGTTTCCGGTAGCCCTCTTTATATTGCTGTTCGGACTGGTGATGGTAGCCTCTGCCTCTATGCCTGTTGCAGAGAAACGTTTTGGAGAGCCACTCTACTATCTGATCAGGCAGTCTGGTTTTGCTTTAATCGGGTTTATGGTTGGCGCGACTGTTTTACAAATACCACTACGATTTTGGGAAAAGGTTGCGCCAACACTGTTGTTAATTTGTGCCCTCTTGTTGGTCATGGTGCTATTGATGGGTGATAAGGTGAACGGCGCATCTCGTTGGCTGGTGTTAGGCCCAATTCGCCTTCAGCCATCAGAATTTACCAAACTGGCTGCATTTCTCTACCTGTCAGGATATCTGGTGCGCCATCGGGAAAAGGTCTCTAGTGATCTATCGGCAGTTCTGCGCCCCATTGCCCTGCTGGCTGGAGTGGGGGTGTTGATCCTGATTGAGCCTGATCTGGGGGCAGCATTTGTAATGATGGTTGTAGTGTTGATAATGATGTTACTTGGCGGGGTGCGGCCATCGCAGTTTATGCTATTCATAATATGTGGATTAATGTTCCTCTCTATTGCCATCTGGATGGAACCTTTTCGTGTCACCAGAATGCTCTCATTTTTTGGGGATGATCCATTCTTGGTGGACCCTCAGGGAAGAAACTATCAGATCACCCAGGCATTGATTGCCTATGGGAGAGGAGGGTGGCAGGGGCTTGGTTTGGGTGATGGGTTACAGAAGCTATTCTACCTTCCGGAGGCACATACAGATTTTATTCTGGCAGTCATTGCAGAAGAGCTTGGATTGATTGGGACACTTTCGGTAATTGCCATGTTTACTTTTCTGGTATGGAAATCATTCTGGTTGGCGGCAGAGGCGAGTGAGTGCAGGCAGCCGTATGCAAGTTATCTTGCCTACGGTATTGGAACCTGGATTGGACTGCAGGCACTGATTAATCTTGGGGTTAATATGAATTTATTACCCACCAAAGGGCTGACATTGCCATTAATGAGCTATGGCGGTAGTAGTCTGTTGGTGATGATGATCGCCATCGCTCTGTTGATGCGGGTAGAGTATGAGATTTGCCCGCTGGTTCACAGAAAAGCGCGGAAGAACCGGGAAGCGAGACGGGGTCATGGATGACACAGAATAAAACAAAGCGTTTGATGATTATGGCAGGAGGTACTGGTGGTCATATATATCCAGCTCTTGCCGTTGCTGAGTTGTGGCAGTCTGGTGGTGGTGAGGTGGTCTGGTTGGGTACAAGATTGGGGTTGGAGTCCAGGCTGATTCCTGAGGCAGGAATTCCAGTGGAGTGGATATCCATTCATGGATTGCGTGGCAAGGGGGTGGCGAGTCTGTTGTTAGCCCCATTTCATCTGAGCTGGGCAATAGTACAGTCTCTGGCTGCAATCTGGAGATCGAGTCCAGATGTGGTGTTGGGGATGGGCGGGTTTGTATCTGGTCCTGGCGGAGTTGCCGCATGGATCCTGAGAAAGCCCCTGGTTATTCATGAACAGAATGCTGTTGCGGGGTTAACTAACAGATTACTCTCAATAGGTTCCAACAAGGTGCTGGAGGCATTTCCCGGTACATTTGCACCTGCTAACAAGGTAGTGCATACAGGAAATCCTCTACGCAGCAAGTTGAGAGAGATACCGATAGCCCATCCACATACTCCTATTCGGCTGTTGGTGTTGGGAGGTAGTCTTGGAGCACAACGAATTAATCAGTTGGTTCCAGAGATGGTGGCAATGTTGTCAGCTGATGAGCAGTTGGAGGTATATCATCAGACCGGAGAGAGTAAACTGGAGGAGACAGAGTCAGAATACAGAAAACATGGAGTAAGATTTGGAGACAGAGAGAGCCGGCGTGTTGCCCCCTATATTAATGATATGAGGGAGGCCTACCGGTGGGCCGATCTGGTGTTGTGTCGGGCGGGGGCAATGACAATTTCCGAGCTGGCGATGGTTGGTCGCCCAGCTATTCTTGTCCCTTTTCCATTTGCCGTGGATGATCACCAGACGGCAAATGGAGAGTTTCTGGAGAGAGGTGGTGCAGCACTCCTTGTTCAGCAGAGAGATCTGGATGGAGCCAGATTATTGGATCTGGTTAGACGGTTTATCCACCATCCAGACAGGATTGCAGATATGGGTGGTAGAGCCCGTAAATTATCAAGGCCAGAGGCGACAGAGCATGTGGTCTCAATATGTCAGGAGATATGTTGATGACAAATAATCGAGAGCTTGCAGAGGCTATGCATCAAATCCACAGGATTCATATGGTGGGGATTGGGGGTGCGGGAATGAATGGCATTGCCCGTTTGCTGTTGAATCTCGGTTTTGAGGTTTCCGGTTCTGACACTACAGATTCAAAAACTATCAAAAATCTCACACAGCAGGGTGCGAATATCCATGTTGGACATGATGGTGTACACATAGCAGGGGCTGATGTAGTGGTCGTATCCAGTGCTATTGGTGAGGATAATCCGGAAGTAGTTGCAGCGCGACTGGATTCTATTCCGGTGATTCCTCGTGCAGAGATGTTGGCTGAGTTGATGCGTTTCCGTTATGGAATTGCTGTGGCCGGAACTCACGGCAAGACCACCACTACCAGCCTGATCGCCATGTTGCTGGATGAGGCTGGTCTGGATCCAACCTATGTAATCGGTGGACGCATTAATCGGGGGGAGCAGTCAGAGAGTGCCGATGATGGAGGGGCACAACTTGGTAGTGGTCGTTATCTGGTTGCAGAGGCAGATGAGAGTGACGCCTCTTTTCTCCATCTGCAGCCGATGATTGCTGTAGTTACCAATATTGATGAGGATCATATGTCCACCTATGGTGGAGATATTGAAAAGTTGGATCAGACTTTTGAGGAGTTTATTCACCATCTCCCATTTTATGGCAGAGCTGTACTCTGTATGGATGATCCAGGAGTCTCCAGAATTATGAGTAATCTCTCCCGTCCACTACTGGGATATGGTTTTTCCGAGGGTGTGGATTTTTGGGCAGATAAGGTAGAGATCGTTGATGGAGTCAGCTATTTTGAGCTGTGTCGTCCTGACCACCCACCATTGTCGATAACCCTAACCCTTCCTGGGCGGCATAATATATTAAATGCACTGGCAGCCATTGCGGTGGTCTCTTATCTGGGGGTGGAGGATGAGATTATTGTCAGTGCGCTGGCTCGGTTCCGGGGGATTGCACGACGTTTTCAGAGTTATGGGTTTTGTCAATTCCCTAAGGGCCAGGTGCAGCTGGTCGATGATTATGGTCACCACCCCAGAGAGCTTGCAGCTACCTTACAGGCGATACGTGAGAGTTGGCCAGGGCGCAGAGTGGTTCTCGCATTTCAGCCACATCGCTACTCCAGAACCAGAGACCTCTATGATGATTTTGTTGATGTGCTCTCTCTGGTAGATATGCTGTTGTTGATGGAGGTCTATCCTGCTGGCGAAGAACCGGTTCCAGGGGCTGATGGACGCAGTCTGGCAGGTACTATTCGTCTACGCGGAGAGGTAGATCCCCTGTTTGTCAGGGATGTTTCGGAGTTGCTCAAGCTACTGCCGACAGTTGTTGAGGAGGGAGATCTGTTGTTGATCTCTGGTGCTGGAACAGTCGGTCTTGCAGCACAACAGATTGCAGATTCATGGCAGGTTAGTAGTAATTGATATGGAGAAACTAGATGGCAGATTTTTGAATAAAGAGTCACTCTCCAGTTATACCACCTGGAGGGTAGGCGGGCCTGCTGACCAGATATATATGCCAGCCACTATTGAGGGGATTGGAGAATTTCTGAAAACCATTCCAGTGGAGATGCCTATATTCTGGATTGGCAGAGGAAGTAATCTCTTGGTTCGTGATGGTGGAATCCGAGGAGTGGTAATTGCGCTCACCGAGGGAGTTGATCGCATTGATACGGTGGATAGTGGGGTAATCAGGGCAGAGGCAGGTGCATCACTTTCACGCCTTAGCAGCTTTGTCCGCAAAAAGGGGTCTAGAGCTCTTGATTTTCTTTCAGGTATTCCCGGCTCAGTGGGTGGTGCGCTGGCAATGAATGCAGGGGCCTTTGGTGCAGAGATATGGGATTATGTGGCCGGGGTTGAGGTGATGAACCGCAGTGGGAATACACTCTATCGCTCAGCTGGTGATTACAGGACAGGTTATAGAGCGGTTGCACTGCGTAATGGCGGTGGGAGCGGTAGTGAAGAGTGGTTTGTTGCAGCTTTTATACATAATAGTGATGGAGAGGATGATTCAAAACCGACAACCTCAAAGAGTGAACACTCTGTGAATGGTGCAGAGAGGTTACGTGATCAATTAAGTATGAGAAACAGTAGTCAGCCAATGGCAATGAATAGTTGTGGCTCAGTGTTTATGAATCCACCAGGTGATTTTGCGGGCAGGTTGATTGAGCAGTCAGAGTTGAAGGGTTTTTGTATTGGGGGAGCCTGTGTCTCTGAGCAGCATGCCAACTTTATAGTCCACTCGGGAGATGCAACTGCTGTTGATATTGAGAAGCTGATCAATCATGTATTTGATGTCGTAAAACAGAGGCACGGTATAGCACTACGCAGTGAGGTGAGAATCGTGGGTGATCCACTACTGCAGAAAGAGGAGATTCCGGCTTGAGCATGGAGATGGCAAAGAGGATGGGTAGGGTGGCTGTGTTGATGGGGGGCAGCTCATCAGAGAGGGCTATTTCACTCCAGAGCGGGACTGCAGTGCTGGATGGGTTGCGTGAGGCGGGTATTGATGCAATACCATTTGACCCGTCAGAGAATAAGATAAGTGAGCTGCAGAGCTTTGATAGAGCCTTCGTTATTCTGCACGGAGAGGGTGGGGAGGACGGTGTTATTCAGGGCGTACTGGAGTCATTGAATATCCCCTATACAGGTTCTGGCGTATTGGCCTCTGCGCTGGCGATGGATAAATTGAGAACCAAGCAGTTGTGGAGAGGGATTGGATTACCGACCCCGAATTTTGCTGCCCTGAATAGTGCTGGTGATCTGTCCGGAATGAAGGACAAGCTGGGGCTCCCCTTGATGATAAAGCCGGTCTGTGAGGGGTCCAGTATTGGAATGACAAAAGTTGATAGTGTTAGTGGGTTGCAGACAGCCTGGAGAGAGGCTGATAATTTTGCCGGAGCTGTTATTGCAGAGCAGTGGATTGAGGGTGAGGAGTATACAGTGGCTATACTTGAAGGGGAGCCACTGCCTGTTATTCGTCTGCGGACCCCGCATGGGTTTTATGACTATGATGCAAAGTACAGTGCCGAAGATACTGAATATCAATGTCCGTGTGGACTGAGTGGTTCAGAAGAACAGGCCCTGCAGGCACTGGCCATGAATGCGTTTGATTCTTTGGGCTGTACGGGGTGGGGGCGTGTTGACATCATGGTAGATCAACAGGGTGAACCGTGGTTGCTGGAGGTCAACACGGTGCCTGGAATGACAGATCATAGTCTGGTTCCAATGGCAGCAAGAGAGGCTGGTATGACTTTCTCACAGTTGGTTCAGCAGATATTGGATATTTCGTGAGTCCGGTCACCAGGCGCAGTGGAGAAAAGAGGAATCGCTCCAGAGGGGCAATAAAAGATTCCTCCCATCTCTTCTCTTACAGAGTGCTGATTGTTGTTTTATTGCTGATGCTCTCAGCTGGATTATATCTATTCCAGAACGGATCGATTGGTGTCGAAACAGTGATCTCAGAACAACATCTTGCCCAGGTTAAAAAGGTTGCCGTCTATGGTGATATTGAACATATAAAGGTAGAGCAGATAGAGCAGCTGGTTAGAGAGACCGCCGAAGATGGAATGCTTGCGCTGGATCTGATTAATCTGCGAGATCTTCTCCAGAAATTGCCTTGGGTCTATCGTGTAAAGGTGCGCAAGGTGTGGCCAGAGACTATAGAGGTCTGGCTGAGGGAGCAGAGTGCGACAGTAATGTGGGGAGATGCTGGATATCTTAATCTGAATGGCGAATTTTTTGTGGATGATGGGGTGTCATTGGATCACCTCAGGCTTCCAGCTATCTCATCCCAGCTTCGTGATACAGAGGAGGTATACCACCAGTTTCTCCAGCTTTCCAGTCTGCTTGATGAGTCAGGACAAAAGATCCAGGAGATGGTGATTGATCAGAGAGGGTCTATCTATATTCATCTTGAGAGTGGGCTTGAGCTTAATCTTGGAAGAAGAGCAGTGGAGCAACGATTGGCGAGATGGAGTAGTCAATACCCAGTTATAATGAGCCGCCTGAATGGAGGGGTAAGAATGGTTGATTTGAGATATGAGCAGGGGATGGCTATCCAGTCTGGTAGCCGTGCCAGTATTAAGCAAAAGGGCGAGAAGTTGTAATGGGTAAAAAAGAGCATGAGTTAATTGTAGGGCTGGATATTGGAACTACAAAAATAGCTGCCATTGTTGGTGCCCTGAAACCAGGCGGTGATCTGGAGATTCTTGGAATTGGTACACATCCGTCAAAGGGGTTAAAAAAGGGTGTAGTGGTCAATATTGAGTCCACGGTTAAATCCATTCAGCGTGCAGTCGAGGAGGCTGAGATTATGGCTGAGTGTGAGATCGGTTCGGTCTCTGCCGGTATTGCAGGAAGCCATATACAAGGCATGAACTCACATGGCATTGTTGCAATTCGTACCAGAGAGGTGACAGCAATTGATGTTGATCGCGTAGTTGATGCCGCCAAGGCTATTGCAATTCCAGCCGACCAAAAAATTCTCCATACTCTTCCTCAGGAGTTCATTATCGATAATCAGGAGGGTATCCATGAGCCTCTTGGGATGTCTGGCGTTCGTCTTGAGGCAAAGGTCCATATTGTTACGGGATCCATTAGTGCAGCACAAAATATTGTTAAATGTGTCCGACTATGTGGTCTTGAGGCGGAGGATATTGTGCTGGAGCAGTTGGCATCCAGTTATGCTGTGTTGAGTGATGATGAGAAGGAGTTGGGGGTCTGCATGATCGATATTGGCGGGGGAACCACCGATATTGCAGTCTTCACCGATGGTTCAATTCGTCATACTGCGGTTATACCTGTTGCCGGAGACCAGGTAACCAATGATATCGCTGTGTTTCTCCGTACCCCTACCCACCACGCTGAAGAGATCAAGGTCAAGTATGCGTGTGCCCTCTCCGAGATGGTTGATCCACAGGAAGAGATTGCCGTTCCCAGTATAGGAGATCGTCCAGAGCGCCGCCTGAAGCGACAGGGGCTTGCAGAGGTGGTTGGCCCGCGCTATGAGGAGCTATTTACCCTGGTTCAGGCAGAACTGCGTCGCAGTGGTTTTGAGGATCTGATAAATGCCGGTGTTGTTCTGACTGGGGGTAGCTCAAAAATGGAGGGTGCAGTTGAACTGGCCGAAGAGATATTCCATAAACCGGTACGTCTTGGGTCACCACAGAACATTGAAGGTCTTATTGATGTTGTCCGTACGCCTGTTCACGCAACAGGTGTTGGGTTATTAATACACAGCGCACGTTACCGATCTCAGGGTGGAGGTCTGCTGGATGGAGGGGCAACCAATCTGTGGGAGCGGATGAGGCGCTGGTTCTCAAGAAATTTGTAAAATTTCACTGAAAACAGCTTGATTTTGTAGGTGATTAACCCATAGAATCAACTTGTGCGTAAAAAATGTGTTTTTTATGCGCTTGTATTCAAGAGAATAATTGCATATAATGCCCTATCGTTAGCTATTGTAAAACAATAATAAGCAGATTGATGAGTTATCAAAGAACATTAAAGGCCAAGGTTCACTCAACTGGAATTGGCCTGCACTCAGGAAAGAAGGTTCATCTGACGCTTCGCCCTGCACCGGCAAATACCGGTATTGTGTTTCGCAGAACCGACCTGAGTGGAACCCCTCAGGTTTCTGCATGTCCGTCGTGTGTTGGGGATACAAAGCTATCAACAACCCTGATGAAGGACGGGGCTACAATCTCCACAGTTGAACATCTTATGTCCGCTTTTGCAGGACTGGGTGTTGATAATGCCTATGTTGATCTTGATGCATCAGAGATTCCCATTATGGACGGTAGTGCTAGTACTTTTGTGTTCATGTTAAAGAGTGCTGGGCTGGAAGAGCAGGGCATTGCCAAGCGTTATCTCAGGATTAAAAAGAGTATAGAGGTTCGGGAAGGAGATAAATGGGCTCGCCTTGATCCTTATGATGGTTTTAGGCTCTCTTTTGGAATTGATTTTGAGCATCCTGTATTCAGTGAAGATTTACAGAATCGTGAGGTTGAATTTTCCTCTCTTCGTTACGAGAAGGATATAAGTCGCGCTCGTACCTTTGGTTTTATCAGAGATGTAGAGGCATTACGGATGCAGGGGTTGGCACTGGGCGCCAGTCTGGAGAATGCAGTAGGTCTGGATGAATTCAGAGTTCTAAATGAGGATGGTCTCCGTTTCAAGGATGAGTTTGTTCGACATAAAATTCTGGACGCGGTGGGTGATCTGTATCTTTTGGGAAACCCTGTGCTTGGCGCATATCATGGCTACAAGTCTGGGCATGACCTTAATAATAAACTTACCAGAAAAATTCTTGCCACCGAGAGTGCGTGGGAATATGTAACCTTTGAGGAGAGTGGAGCAAAATCCCCAATCTCCTTTGTGCCACTTACGGCATAAATCTTTCAGCGTAACTGTTACCCAAGCTACTGTCACCAGACAGATATCCTGTTTTGGTGCAGTTTTTGTTGGAGTTCAACAGCGCATCCTTTATGATTCCCCTTTCATAATCAATACGGTATAACTGAGGGATCAGTGGGGCATCCAAATTGTCCTGTGAACTACCAGATTGTCAGGATATAGCACCAGGCCATGATAAAAAAAGTATTTAAAAAGGTTTTCGGAAGCAAGAACGAGCGCACGATTCGCAAAATGCGAAAAACGGTTGAGCAGATCAATGCGCTGGAGGATGAATTCCATCTGTTAAGTGATGAAAAGCTGCTGGGAAAAACAGCCGAGTTCCGCTCTCGAGTTGAGAGTGGAACCTCACTTGATGAGTTGCTGCCAGAGGCTTTTGCAACAGTCCGTGAGGCCTCGCAACGAGTCTTTCAGATGCGCCACTATGATGAGCAGTTGATTGGCGGCATGGTATTGCATCAGGGAAAAATTGCCGAGATGCGTACTGGTGAGGGCAAGACCCTTATGGCAACACTGGCGGTGTATCTCAATGCGTTGTCAGGAAAAGGTGTTCATGTTGTGACTGTAAATGACTATCTGGCTAGTCGTGATGCTGCCTGGATGGGGCAACTCTACAATTTTTTGGGGATGAGTGTTGGTGTGGTTATTCCAGCGCTGGAGCATGAACAGCGCAAGAAGGCCTATGCGGCTGATATCACCTATGGCACCAACAATGAGTTTGGATTCGATTATCTGCGTGACAATATGTCATTCTCTGCCTCCGAGCGTGTTCAGATGGGGCGTAATTTTGCGGTTGTTGATGAGGTTGACTCCATTCTGATCGATGAGGCTCGTACCCCACTTATTATATCCGGGCCTACTGACGATAACTCTGAACTCTATAAATCCATGAACAGCCTGCCTGCCAAGTTGACCAGGCAGCATGAAGAGGTCGATGAAGAGGGTAGTGAGACCGGAGACTACACAGTTGATGAAAAACAGCGCCAGGTTCTGTTGACCGAGATTGGACATGAGCATGTCGAGGAGCTGTTGGTAGAGGCCGGGGTGCTGGGTGAGGGTGAGAGTCTCTATGATCCACAGAACATTACGCTGGTACACCATCTATATGCAGCCCTGCGAGCCCATGTTCTGTTCGTGAAAAATGATCATTACATAGTTCAGGATGGCCAGGTTGTGATTGTTGATGAATTTACTGGCCGTACCATGCCGGGACGGCGTTGGGGAGATGGATTACATCAGGCTGTTGAGGCCAAAGAGGGTCTGGAGATCCAGAATGAGAACCAGACCATGGCCTCCATCACCTTCCAGAACTACTTCAGGATGTATGAAAAGCTCTCTGGCATGACTGGAACGGCAGATACCGAGGCCTATGAATTCCAGCAAATTTACAGTCTTGAGGTGGTGGTAATTCCAACTCACCGTCCAATGGTTCGTGATGATCGTGCAGATCTTGTCTATCTAACGGCTGAGGAAAAATTTAGTGCAATCATTGATGATGTTCGTGAGTGTATGGCAAAAGAGCAGCCGGTACTGGTTGGTACTGCCTCGATAGAAAACTCTGAGCTTATCTCTGGATTGTTGAAAAAAGAGGACATCTCCCATGAGGTGCTTAATGCAAAGCAGCATGAGCGAGAGGCACATATTGTCGAGAATGCAGGGATGCCTGGTGCCGTTACCATTGCCACCAACATGGCAGGTCGTGGAACCGATATTGTCCTTGGAGGAAATCTGGAAGCAGAATTGAAAGCGCTGGGAGCGTCATCAGACTCAGAGCTAGAGAGCGCTCGTAAAAGCTGGCAGCAGCGTCATCAACAGGTTCTGGATGCTGGAGGGTTACATATTATTGGAACTGAGCGCCATGAATCCCGCCGTATTGATAATCAGTTGAGAGGACGTTCAGGGCGACAGGGGGATGCAGGCTCAAGCCGTTTCTACCTCTCTCTGGAAGACTCACTGATGAGAATTTTTGCCTCGGAACGGCTTGCGGGGATGATGCAGAAATTGGGTATGGAGAAGGGTGAGGCAATTGAGCACCCATGGGTCAATAAGGCAATTGAGAATGCTCAGCGCAAGGTTGAAGGACACAATTTTGATATTCGTAAACAGCTGCTGGAATATGATGATGTGGCCAATGATCAACGTCAGGTAATTTATGAGCAACGTAATGATCTAATGGATGTAGAGGATATATCCGAAACCATCGCTGCTATTCGTAACGATGTGGTCAACCAGATGATGGACCATTTTGTGCCTCCACAAAGCATGGAGGAGCAGTGGGATATTCCTGGTCTTGAGGAGGCGTTGAAGCAGGAGTTCAACTTTGAGTTCAATATTGCACAGTGGCTTGAGGATGATGACAATCTGCATGAAGAGACGCTGCGGGAGCGAGTTATCAATGAGATGGTGCAGATCTACGCAGATAAAGAGAAGTTGGCCGGGTCTGAGACGGTGCGTCACTTTGAGAAGGCGGTCATGTTACAGATTCTTGATCAGCAGTGGAAAGAGCATCTGCAGGCGATGGATCATCTACGTCAGGGAATTCATCTTCGCGGCTATGCCCAAAAGAACCCTAAACAGGAGTACAAGCGGGAGTCGTTTGAGATGTTTTCCACAATGCTGGATAGAATCAAACAGGATACTCTGGGAATAGTAACCAAGGTGGAGGTTCGTACCGAAGAGGATGTTGAGGCCGTTGAGGCGCAGCGTCGCCAAGTGGATGGGATGGAGTTTCAACATGCATCGGCCGGTACACTCTCTGCCTCAGAAGAGGTTGAGGAGATGAAGGCACAGAGTGAAGATAAGCCATTCGTGCGTAATGGTCGCAAGGTGGGCAGGAATGACCCCTGTCCTTGTGGCTCCGGAAAAAAATACAAACAGTGCTGTGGTAAATTAAACTAGATCAAGCCAGACAATGACCGCGGGAAAAGTCATATTTTCAGAAATGCACCCAGTGGCAGGTTTTGCCATCGGTACAACAGAGGCCGGAATAAAGGTAGATGGACGGCGTGATCTGGTGGTAATGGAGTGTGCCGAGGGGTCAACAGTTGCCGCGACGTTTACCAAAAATGCATTTTGTGCAGCACCGGTCACTCTCTGTAGGGAACATCTGACAAAAGGCAGTCCTCGTTATCTGATAATAAATACCGGAAATGCCAATGCGGGCACAGGGGCACAGGGTAGAGTTGATGCTGAATCAGTTTGCGATGTACTGGCAGAGCTGGTGTCGTTGGAGCGTACTGATATCCTGCCATTTTCTACCGGAGTTATAGGGGAGCCATTGCCGGTTTTGGCCATTGTGCGTGGTCTGCCTGATGCAGTTGCCTCACTCTCTGAGTCAGGATGGGAGGATGCAGCTTACGGCATCATGACCACAGATACTGTTGCCAAGGGAGCAAGTCGTCAGCTGGAGATTGATGGGCATCTGATAACAATTACCGGGATTGCCAAGGGCTCGGGGATGATTCATCCGGATATGGCTACCATGTTGTCATATGTTGCAACAGATGCCTCTATAACAGAGGATCTCCTGCAGAGCATGGTCAACCATGTTGTCGGTAAATCGTTTAATCGCATTACAGTTGATGGTGATACCTCAACCAATGACTCGTTTGTGGTTGCGGCAACAGGAAAAAGTACTCTACCAGAGATAAGTCAGTTGGATAGTGAGCATTCACAGCAACTACTGCAGGCACTGGAATCAGTAGCTATTGAGTTGGCACAGAAGATGGTGCGTGATGGAGAGGGAGCCAGTAAATTTGTAACCGTAAAGGTGGGTGGAGCCAAGCACTCTCTGGAGGCTCTTGATGTTGCATTTACCATTGCCCACTCCCCTTTGGTAAAGACAGCACTGTTTGCCTCTGACCCAAACTGGGGCAGAATTCTTGCTGCTGTTGGACGTGCAGGCATAGAGAATCTTGAAATTGATGCAGTCACTCTGTGGCTGGATGATGTCTGTATCGTTGAGCATGGTGGCAGAGCTGCGGGATACAGGGAAGAGCATGGTCAGGAGGTCATGGACCGTGAGGAGATCACCATTCATGTTGATCTTGGGCGTGGTATTGCAGAAGAGACTGTCTGGACAACAGACCTCTCACATGATTACGTCACAATCAATGCAGAGTACCGTACTTGATCCACACTGGAGTTTGAGCAAGAATGAATAATCCTGTGGCCGATAGAGCTGTAACAG
>CAYQBY010000006.1:0-4296 GCA_964415865.1 uncultured Piscirickettsiaceae bacterium
TGTAGATGCGCCATGGCGCCCTGCTGGTGGCGGAATCAGGGTTGTCTCCACTCCACTCCGGGTTGGGTGGTGCTGGTCTATCCAGTACACGAATCACCCCTTCGACAATATCATCAATATAGGTGAAGTCTCTGCGATGCTTGCCGTAATTGAAGACCTGGATCTTCTCTCCTGCAAGGATGGCTCGGGTGAATTTTTGCAGCGCCATATCGGGACGATCCCAGGGGCCATAGACGGTGAAAAATCTCAGTCCCGTGGTTGGTAGGTCATAGAGATGACTATAGGTGTGGGCCATCAGCTCACCCGCCTTCTTGGTCGCCGCATAGAGGCTTACCGGGTGGTTGACGTTGTCATGAACCGAAAAAGGCATTTTGGTATTGGAGCCGTAGACAGAGCTGGAGGAGGCGTATACCAGATGCCCCACCTTGTTGTGACGACACCCCTCCAGGATATGGCCAAAGCCGACCAGATTGGTGTCGATATAGGCGAGCGGATTCTCCAATGAGTAGCGTACCCCCGCCTGAGCCGCCAGATTCACCACCCCCTCAAACTGTTCCCGCTTAAAGAGCTTGGCCATCCCCTCCCGATCCTCCATATTCATCCGGATATGGGTGTAGTTGGGGTGATCGGCATGGCGGGCAAGCCGCGCCTCTTTCAGGGCTGGGTCGTAGTAGTCATTATGGCTATCGATTCCGACCACCTCGTCTCCCCGCTCCAACAGACGAATGGAGAGGGCTGAGCCGATAAAGCCGGCGGCACCAGTCACTAATATTTTCATAAACCTAGCGTCTTCATGAATCGCTTCCAAAGAGATCTCGGGTTACCACCTTCTCCGCTACATCACCAATATCATCCGCGGGGCGGTTGGCCACAATCACATCTGCAATCTGCTTGAACTCAGCGAGATCCCTGATCACCCTGGAGTGGTAGAACTCATCCTTCTCAAGAACCGGCTCATAGATCACCACCTCAATCCCCTTGGCCTTGATCCGCTTCATGATCCCCTGAATCGAGGAGGCGCGGAAGTTATCGGAGCCACTCTTCATTATCAGCCGGTAGATTCCCACCACTGCCGGATTGCGATCAATAATGGAGTCGGCAATAAAGTCTTTACGGGTTGAGTTTGCCTCAACAATAGCGCGAATCAGGTTATTTGGTACATTCTGGTAGTTTGCCCGAAGCTGCTTGGTATCCTTGGGCAGGCAGTAGCCACCATAACCAAATGATGGGTTGTTGTAGTGGGTGCCGATACGTGGATCCAGCCCCACCCCATCGATAATGTGCCTGCTATCCAGTCCGTGGACCTCGGCATAGGTATCGAGCTCATTGAAGTATGCAACCCTCATCGCCAGATAGGTGTTGGAGAAGAGTTTGACCGCCTCCGCCTCTGTAGAGTTGGTAAATAGAACCTGAATATCTTTTTTCTCTGCCCCCTCAACCAGCAGATTGGCAAATCTCTCTGCCCGCTCACTCTGCTCGCCAACAATGATGCGTGAGGGGTGTAGATTATCGTAGAGTGCCTTGCCCTCCCGCAGGAACTCAGGGGAGAAGATAAGGTTTGTGCACCCCATCTCATCTCGGGTGCGCTCCGTATATCCAACTGGCACCGTGGATTTAATTACCATCACGGCATCTGGATTACTCGCTCTTACATCAGCAATCACCGACTCGATTGATTTGGTGTTGAAGTAGTTAGTATCTGGATCGTAGTCGGTTGGAGTGGCAATAATGACGAAGTCTGCGCCCTGATAGGCCTCCTCCTTATCCATGGTGGCTCTGAAATTAAGGTCTCGGTTCTGCAGAAAGTCTTCAATCTCCTCATCAACAATAGGGGACTCACCTCGATTGAGCATCTCGATCTTCTCGGGGATGATATCGAGTGCTACCACCTCATTGTTCTGGGCAAGGAGCATTGCATTGGAGAGGCCAACGTAGCCTGTGCCTGCTATAGCTACTTTCATTAAATGCGATCCAACCAATCTTCGTACCCATCCAGCCGCCCGTGGACCAGATCAAAGTACATGGTCTGCAATTGCTTGGTAATCGGACCTCGCGAACCGGAACCAATTGCACGATTATCCAGTTCTCGAATAGGGGTTACCTCCGCAGCAGTTCCGGTAAAGAATGCCTCATCAGCGGTATAGACCTCATCACGGGTAATTCGCTTCTCTCTAACCTCCAATCCTATTTTTCCGGCCAATTCCATCAATACATGACGGGTAATCCCATCAAGTGCCGAGGTCAGTTCCGGGGTATAGATCACCCCGTTACGGACAATAAAGATATTCTCCCCACTTCCCTCCGCAACAAAACCATCCACATCCAACAGCAATGCCTCATCATACCCATCCTTCTGTGCCTCACTCAGGGCCAGCATCGAGTTGATATAGTGGCCATTGGCCTTCGCCTTGCACATGGTGATATTTACGTGGTGGCGAGTAAATGAGGAGGTCTTGATACGAATTCCCCGCTCCATATTCTCTTCTCCCAGATATGAGCCCCACTCCCATGCTGCAATCATGGTGTGCACCTTGAGATTATCGGCACGTAGACCCATCCCCTCAGAGCCATAGAAGCACATGGGACGAATATAGCCACTCTCCAGATTATTCTTCCGAACTGCCGCCTTGGTTGCATCATTGATCTGCTCCGATGTCCATGGGATATCCATATCCATGATATGGGCAGAGCGGAAAAGACGGTCTATATGCTCCTTAAGTCGAAAAATTGCCGCTCCATCAGCAGTTTTGTAGGCACGAACCCCCTCAAATACACCCATTCCATAGTGTAGTGTATGGGTGAGAACATGAACCTTGGCATCTCGCCAATCCACCATCTCACCATCCATCCAGATCACGCCATCACGATCATCCATCGACATCTTGCTATCTCCAAAAACCGGAATTACTCCATAACCACCTAATGGGGCAATGATAATTGCCACATTATACGAGGTTATTGACCATCTGCACGCCCCAATTACCCAAAACTGGTGGCAATATGTGTGATTCTGACAAATTCCCAAGATAGCAGTTGCCTGCGCCCCCATTTTTTGGCACAATTCGCGCTCTTTTTTGTAAGCACCCACGGTTTTTGGGCGCATGTTTAAAGTTTGTTGGAGAGTAATAATGTCCAGAGTATGTCAGGTGACCGGTAAACGCCCAGTTGCGGGTAATAATGTGTCCCACGCACATAACAAGACGCGCCGTCGTTTTCTTCCTAACCTTCATACCCACCGCTTCTGGGTAGAGAGTGAGAACCGCTGGGTAAAACTTCGTCTTTCCAGCAAGGGAATGCGTATTATCGACAAGAATGGAATTGATTCTGTACTGTCTGATATCCGTGCCCGTGGCGAAAAGGTTTAAAGGAGTAGACTATGCGTGACAAGATCAAACTAGTATCAAGTGCAGGAACAGGCTTCTACTACACCACAACAAAGAATAAGCGCACCATGCCTGAGAAGATGGAGATCAAAAAGTATGATCCTCGCGTACGCAAGCATGTGATCTTCAAAGAAGCCAAGATCAAGTAAAGGGTTCTATTGCCAGATTCTCAAGAAAGCCTGCTAACTGCAGGTTTTTTTGTGCGTATAATAAAAACATGAACAGCTCAAACACGGTATGGCACCACGCAACCGTCACCCGCGCACGTCGCAACCAGCAAAATGGGCATCGCTCACTGGTCCTCTGGTTTACCGGGCTATCTGGTGCCGGCAAATCAACTCTGGCCCACGCTGTGGAGGAGGAGCTGCATCAACGTAGCTGTCGAACCATTGTGCTGGATGGTGATAATGTACGTCATGGTCTCTGCAGTGATCTTGGGTTTAGCGATGAGGATAGAAACGAAAACCTGCGCCGTATTGGGGAGATGAGCAAGCTCTTCATCGAGGCCGGCGTGCTAACCCTGACCGCCTTTATATCCCCCTTTCAGCAGGAACGGAACAAGATTCGCAAAATGATTCCCCATGGAGATTTTCTGGAGATTTATGTGGACTGTAGCGTTGAGACCTGTGAGACAAGAGATGTCAAAGGGCTATACCAGCGTGCGCGTGCTGGAGAGATTGAGAATTTCACTGGAATAAGTGCTCCTTATGAGAAGCCAGAGAAACCGGAACTTACTGTAGATACCGACAGAGAGACTCTGGAAGAGTCTGTAGCAAAAGTAATGCAGCTATTGATTACCCGAGGCATTATCTCTCAAGAGACATAACCCCCCTGATACTCTTAAGTATCTGGAGACTGTTTATACCCTGGATAGCAGCAACACCCCAGACACATCTACCTCACATCGCCACCC